>DATJAI010000066.1:0-26564 GCA_035516415.1 Binatia bacterium
TTCGGCAGACCTGCAGGAGACCACCCAGGAAGAGTATTGCGAGAACTGCGGCCGTCCCATGGTGCTGAAGCGCGGGCGCTTCGGGCAATTTATGGCCTGCACCGGCTATCCCGACTGCAAGACCACGCGCCGGCTGGACCAGGGGAAGAAGGTTCCCGACATCCCGCTGGAGGAAAAGTGCCCGCAGTGCGGGCGCAATCTCCTGCTGCGTCACGGCCGCTACGGCGAGTTCATCTCCTGCAGCGGTTATCCGGAGTGCAGGTGGGTGAAGCAGAATTATATTGGCGTGAAGTGTCCGCAGTGCAAGACGGGCGATCTGGCCGAAAAGAAGGCGCGGCGTGGCAATCTGTTCTACGGGTGCTCGAATTATCCAAAGTGCAGGTTCACCTCCGCCCATAAGCCGGTGGCAGAAAGCTGCCCGGAATGCGGCAGTCCATACCTGCTGGAGAAGACGCTGAAGTCGGGAACATTTCTCGTTTGCCCGAACAACCGGCGCACCGAAGCCGAGGAGCCGAAACGTCGCAGCAGGAAGAAGGCCGGGGATGAAAGCACGGTTAAATGTGACTATTCGCGCGAACTGAGCCCCGAAGCTGTAGCATAATAGGACAATCGTCAATTTAACCGCCCGGCTGCCAGCCGGGCATTTCTGTGGAGAAAGGGTGAAATATGGCAGAACAACTGAAAGACGCGACCATCATTGCCCATCTGATCGTCAACGATGCTTTTAGGGCCCTGGATTTCTACAAGAACGGGTTTGGAGCGGAGATCCTGGGGGTCCATAAGACACCCGATGGAAAAGTAATGCATGCGGAGCTCAACATCGGAGGCGCGAGGCTGATGCTGGCCGACGAATTTCCCGGCACGGGATGTGCTTCGGCCAAGACCATGGGCGGCAGTCCAGTGGTGCTGAACTTGTACGTAAAGCAGGATGTGGACAGCCTGTTCAACCGCGCGGTGAACGCCGGCGCGACGGTCGTGATGCCGCTGGCCAACCAGTTTTGGGGCGACCGCTACGGCCAGATCCAGGATCCGGTGGGCCATCGCTGGGCGTTGGGACAGCACGTGGAAGACGTAGCACCGGCGGAGATGGAACGGCGGGCGAAAGAGGCCTTCTCCAAAATGGCGGCTACCGCCCACAAGTAGGTTCGCAGGCCTGACCGCGAGCAATCTGTTGAATACAACCGGGAGAGCCGCCACCGTGGCGGCTTTCCACTTTCATCTCATGCGGAGGATTCATGAGCAATTCGCCAGCCACCCATCACGATGCTGAACTTATTCTGAAACTTTACGATCTGCGCCGGGAACCCGTCATGCGCGAGGCGCGTAGTTTCGTCGCCATGTACGCTCCGGCTTCAATCGATGACCTGATGGCCGTGACCTACGCCTTCGGCACAAAGGAGAACGCCTATTTGCGTCAGGTGCTGGGTTACTGGGAAATGGCCGCATCCCTAATCGTCCATGGCACGCTCAATGCTGCGCTCGCAAACGACACGCTGGGCGAAATGACTTTTGTCTACGCCAAGGTACAGCCCTTCCTGAAGGAAATGCGTCAGAGGCTGGATTCGCCGGAATTCCTGCAGAACGTCGAGAAGGTGGTGGAGGGGACGGCGGATGGACGCCAGCGCCTGGCACGCATGCAGAAGCGTATGGCCGAGTTTGCGAAGATGCGTGCCGCGGCCGCCAAACAGGGCGACTGAGCGCGACCGGATACGCCGTTTGGCGAGCCTTGCTGGCCGCGCAAGGGGTGAGAAACAGGACCTGCCTGGAGCTGCTCCGGTGATCCGCCGCCGCAGCTCCGATCTTTTACCGAAAGAAATCGTGAACGGGGTCCGAAGGTCGCTCTGGCCGTATCGCAAAGCGCTCTAGCTCAGATATTCACGAATGTAGGGATCGCGGCAGCGCAGCAGCTCCGTGGCGGTACCTTCGAAGATGATGTTCCCGTCGCGGAGAATCAGGAACCGGGTGTGGAGGTCCTGGGACCCGCCGTCGGCGACGGGTACCATCCTGTTCTGTTCACGATCAAAGCAATGGCTCGCCATGGTGAATGCATCCTGCAGACGATGAGTCACCATCAGCGAGCTGGTTCGGTAGACGTCGCGTTGTTTCACGATCAGCTCGATGATGGTGTTGGAGGTGACCGGATCAAGCCCACCGGTGGGCGAATCGTAAAGCAGCACCTCAGGCTGGGTTATGATGGCGCGCGCGATGGCCACGCGACGCCGCATGCCGCCGGAGAGCTCGGAAGGAAACAGATCCCAGGTGTGCTCCAATTCCACGAACCGCAGCGCCTCCAGCACGCGCGTGTGGATTTCCTCTGTCACCCGCCCCGTTTCTTCGATCAGCCGGTAAGCGACGTTCTCCTCCACGGTCAGAGAGTCGAACAGGGCGCCCTCCTGAAACACCATCCCGATCTTGCGGCGCAAAGCGAACAGGTCCCGCTCGCGCATGCGGCTGATTTCTTCGCCCAGTACGGTGATGCGTCCGGAGTCGGGTTTAAGCAGCCCCAGGGCCAGTTTAAGGGTGAGTGTCTTGCCGGTCCCGGCCACGCCCATCAGGATCTTCGTCTCCCCGCGCGGAAGCTCGAAGGAGACGCCCTCGAGCACAGGATGATCGAAGCCGATGGCAACCGTGTCGAAGCGGATGACGGACTCTGCTGGCCGGGAAAGCGAAGGGCGGGTTTGCTCCTGGGGCGGGGTGAGAATGGCCATGGTCAATATTGGAAGATACCCATGAGCAGTCGCGTAAGAAAGAAATCGGCGACCAGAATCAGAACCGAAGCGGCCACTACTGCCTGGGTGGTGGCGCGACCGACGCCCTGCGTGCCTCCGCGGGCGGAAAGTCCGTAATAGCAGCCGATGCTGGCAATGATAAAGCCGAACAGCACCGGCTTGGTGAGACCCATGAAGACGTCGCCGAAGCGCAGCTTCTGATAGGCTGTTGTCCAGTACTGGTTGGGATCAAGCCCCAGCAGCACGTAGGAAATCATGAAGCCGCCGGTGAGTCCCACCAGGTCGGAGATGATGCTGAGGAAGAAGAGCATGATGATGGTGGCTACCACCCGTGGGGTGACCAGCTTCTTCGAGGGATCTACGCCCATGGCGCGCATGGCGTCAATCTGCTCGGTCACCTTCATTGAGCCCAACTCGCTGGCCATACCGCTGGAGTTGCGCCCCGCCACCATAAGCCCTGTCAGCACGGGGCCGAGTTCGCGCACCATCGACAGCGACACCAGCTGCCCGGTCAGTGTCAGCGAACCGAACTGCTGTAACGTGCTGGAGGTCTGCAGCGCCAGCACCGCTCCGGTGAAAAAACCGGTAAGTACCACGATGGGCAGCGAGCCCACGCCGATCATATCGGCCTGCAAAAGGGTATCGGCGAAATAGCGTGGACGTCCGAAAATGTTGGCGAGGGAACGACTGGCCAGCAGGGAATAGTCCTGCACCGCCAGCACCTGCTCCTTCGCAAAGTCGGTAGGCGAAAAGATCGGCATGCTTGAACCGAAACGGCTTATCAAGGAATATATCAGAGCCCTGCAATGCTCAGGCTGCCCGGGCAGGCGGAGCCCTCCAGAAGGGCCCTGAACGGCCGGCTGTTCCGCCGGTAACAGCCCTTTAGTAACTTTGCATGCCGGGCAGGCCTGGTTTAGTATGCTCTGCCAAGCTGCACGGGCAGCGGAGTCGCGTCTATGGCATTTCAGGTCGACCGGAGCGCGTTTGACCCCGAGTCGGGATTCGAGTACTACATCTGCTTCAAGCCGGAAGTGGAGGTTGAGGGAGATGAGGTGCGGTCGCGGGTTTCTCTCGAGGTGGCGGTCTCCGTCTCCGAAACCGGCGACGTCGCCGACCTGAGCTTTGTGTTGCCCAAAGTCTGCCGAAACGACCATGCCCTCGCCTACCTGAAGCGCGATCCCGCGGCAGCCTGCGTGGAGAACCGCGTTTTCATTGCACTCCCCGGCCTGAACGGCGATGCAGTGTTCAATGCGCCTGGCACTCTGGAACTGGACTGCTCGGGCCGTATCGTCGCCATCGAAATCAACGGCTGCATTCCCCGGACCGATACGTTCAAACCTGCCCACGCGTAAGCCGCCATTCGCAATCCGCTTTTTTGATCGGGGATGGTCCCGGCGGGATGCCGAACCCGCATATGCCAGGCTGGCGCGCAGGTAATCCGCAGGATCGCTCTACCAGCTTCCCCAGGCGGGGTCGTGTGTCCCTGTTGCGACGAAAGGCGAATCGCGAAGGTGGAGAGCCAATTCCGGTATGATGTCGGAGGTGGAAGGTGTAACCGTCTTCGTTCTGGCCGGCGGTCGGAGCTTGCGGATGGGCTCCGACAAGAGTCTGCTGTCTTTTGCCGGGCAGACCCTGCTTCAGCGGGCGCTTCAAACCGGGGCAGCTGTGGCGGAAAGGACGGTCATCGTCGGTTCGAATCAGCTTTACGCGGCGTTTGGCGAGGTGGTCGAAGATGTATATCGGAATTGCGGACCGCTGGGCGGGATTCATGCTGCCCTGAGCGCAACCCGCACCGATCTGAATCTCGTGCTCCCCGTAGACGTACCGCTGATGAGTTCGAGCTTTCTCGCCTGGCTGCTGCGCAGGGCAAGCGCCGCAAAAGAGCTGATCGTTGTTTCCGAAGCACTGGGCGGTTTGCAGCCCCTATGTGCCGTGTATCGCCGTGAGGTGCGTGGGCCGGCCGAGGCCGCGCTGCAACAGGGGGACTATAAAATCAGTCACCTGTTTTCAGCGGTGCCGACATGGCAGATCCCATTACGCGAGATCGTGGACGCCGGCTTTTCGCCCGACATGTTCCGCAACATCAACACCCAGGAAGAATACGCAGAGCTGCTGCGGCAGCAGACCCTTGGCCCAGAGTCCGCAGAAGGGGAAGATAACGCCAATGGAAGAGCGCAAGCCCTATATCGAATTCCAGAACGTGCATAAGGCATTCGGGAGCAATGTGGTGCTGGATGACGTCAGTTTCGATGTCCTGCCCGGCGAGACAGTCTGCATTCTGGGACGCAGCGGTGTCGGCAAGTCGGTCTCGCTGCATCAGATCATGGGATTTCTCAAGCCTGACCGTGGACGAATCTGGGTGGCCTACGAAGACATTACCGATTATCCCGAACAGGAAATGGAACGGATCCGCAAGAAGGTCACCATGGTGTTCCAGAACGGCGCGCTGTTCGACTCGCTCACCGTGGGGGAGAACGTGGCGTTTCCGCTGCGCGAGCGCGGCGGTCTGGAAGAACAGCAGATCTTCCAGATCGTCGATGGCCTGCTCGACATGGTGGGAGTGCGCGAGTTCCGCGACCTGCTGCCCTCCGATCTTTCCACGGGCATGAAACGTTCGGTGGCCATCGCCCGCGCGCTTGCGGCGCAGCCCGATGCCGTGCTTTACGACGAGCCCACGACCATGGTCGATCCGCTCATGGCCCATCTGCTCGGGGATCTCATCAAGAAGCTCAAGAAGCAGCTGAGGTTGACCAGTATCGTAGTCACGCACGACATGGCGCTGGCCAAGAAGCTCGCCGATCGCGTGGTGTTCCTGCACGAAGCCAAAGCGATCTTCTTCGGAGACTTTGCCGACATGGCCAGGTGCCAGGAGCCGATCGTGCAGGAGTTCCTCGAACTCGACTCGCTGGATTTCGAGCGCTACTTCGGCGCCCAAAGGCCCCCGCACCAGCCGCGCTTCGAGGCTTCCTAGAATCCCTGCGCTACCAGCCGGTCGACCGTCAGGGAAGCGCTCTGCTCATCCCGGCGGGTCCACTTCTCCAGATATTTTGCGACAATGTCGGTTTCGATGTTCACCGGATCGCCGGGCTGGAGGGACGCCAGGTTGGTCATCTTCACGGTATGGGGAATGATGGCGATAGTCAGCCGCAGGCCCTCGAGTTTGGCGACTGTGAGGCTGATGCCTTCCACCGCGATCGAGCCTTTGAAGACGACATATTTCTCGAGTTCCCCAGGGAGGTCGAGATGCAGCCAGAAATCGTCGGCGTCAGGAATGGGTTCCAGCGCGACAAAGCGCGCGACGCCGTCCACGTGGCCCTGAACCATGTGGCCACCCAGGCGGCCGTCGGCCTTCAGCGGCAACTCCAGATTGACCTGGGCTCCCTGCGTGATGCGCGAGAGCGATGTCCGATTCCAGGTCTCCGCCGCAAGATCGGCACAGAAGGATGCAGGTTTGATGTCGAGCGCCGTCAGGCAGACGCCGCTGACCGCCACACTGTTTCCCTCTTTCAGCTCCTTCGCGGTATTCGGGGCGTTGATGGTGATGCGGTGATTGCCGCCGCTCTCCACGATTCTGGAGATGGTCCCAACTTCTTCCACAAGTCCTGTAAACATGACGATGACCTCGACAAAGCAGCAGTTGGCGATGGGCAGTGCCGAGTGCTGATCGCCAACCGCTTAAAGTGCTAGGTGCCGTCTTCGTAGGGATCGCGCAAATACCCTTCCACGGCAAAATCCTCTCCGAAACGGTGCAGCGTCAGAGATTTTACCGAGGCCGCCTCGCCAATGCGGCGGTAGCCCGCGCCCAGGGCGAACGGGATCGAGCCGGTTCCGGCAAGAATCTTCGGCGCATAGTAGAAGAAAATCCTGTCCACGATGCCGACTGAAAGCGCCGCCCAATTCACCATCGCTCCGCCTTCGATGATAAGGCTCGTGATCTGCCGCTCGCCAAGGTTACGCATCACACGCTCGAGGTCAGGGCGGCCATCGAGCGCGGGCGACCCGCCCACGGGAAAAGCGATGGTGCCGTCCCCCGGCGGCTGGCACATCGGGACCTGCTCCACAATGACGCCGCGGGAGGCCAGTTCGCGACGCTTGTTCTCCTCGGCGAAGCTGCAGAAGATAATGAGGTCCTCACGCGCGGTCTTCACCACGCGCGACTCCAGGGGCAGACGTAGACGTGAATCGAGGACGACGCGCAGCAGCGGCCGCCGGCGCGGCAGGCCGGTGCGATCGGTCAGCAGGGGGTCGTCGGCAATCACCGTGCCGACCCCAACCATGATGGCATCATTTGTGTGACGCATCTGCTGAACATGGGCGCGCGCAACTTCACTGGTAATCCAGCCGCCGCCGGCCGCAAGCGCGCCCAGCGCGGACGGCACCTCCGACGCGTCCGGGGGCGGGGCGATCTTGCCATCCAGCGTCATGGCGGTTTTCAGCGTGACAAACGGAACCTTGTGGCGGATGTATCTGGCAAAAGCCTCATTCAGCTTTCTGGCCTCAGGTTCGCAGAGCCCTTCGTACACCTCGATACTGGCAGCGCGCAGCTTGGCCAGTCCACGGCCGCTTACCGCCGGGTTGGGGTCGCGCATGGCGGCCACGACGCGCCTGATTCCGGCGGCGATGAGCGCGTCCGTGCAGGCAGCGGTACGGCCGACGTGAGAACAGGGCTCGAGGTTCAGATAAAGGGTGGCGCCTCGCGCCCGCCCGCCCGCCTGCTCGATCGCCAGTACTTCGGCGTGTTTGCGGCCATCATAGGTATGCGTGCCATGACCCACGACTTCGCCAGTGGGCGCGACCACGACTGCTCCCACGCACGGGTTGGGGGAGGTAAGCGCAATGCCCTGGCGTGCAAGCTCCAGCGCCTGCTGCATGAACTGCTCGTCGCTCGGCTGCGGCGTCATCTAGTCGAAAAGTGAGTTCACAAAATCCTGGGGATTGAAGGGCAGCAGGTCGCCGGCCTTCTCGCCCACGCCGACGTAGCGCACTGGAAGCCCCAGCTCCTTGCAGATGGCCACGACCACTCCACCCTTGGCCGTGCCGTCCAGTTTGGTGAGGACGATTCCGGTCACGCCGGCCGATTGCGTGAAGAGCCGCGCCTGCTGAAGGCCGTTCTGGCCGGTTGTGGCGTCCATCACGAGCAGCGTCTCGTGCGGAGCACTGGGGCTGAAGCGCTGGGCTGTCCGTCGCATCTTCTCCAGTTCGGCCATGAGACTGCTTTTGGTGTGCAGGCGTCCGGCGGTATCGACGATCACGTAATCGGTGCCGCGCGCCTTCGCCGCCTGCATGGCATCGAAAAGCACCGCCGCGGGATCGCCGCCCGGCCTGTTCTTGATGACCTCGGTTCCGGTGCGCTCCCCCCAGATTTCCAGTTGCTCGATGGCGGCGGCGCGAAAGGTATCGGCCGCGGCAAGCAGCACCGTCTTGCCCTGCGTGCGCAGCAGGTGGGCCAGCTTGCCGATCGAGGTCGTCTTGCCGGTGCCGTTCACGCCCACGACCAGGATCACCTCGGGCTCGCCGTCCACTTTCTGGACCGCCCGCTGCTCCGCGGTGTTGAGGATGGCCAGCAGCTCTTCCTTCAGCAGGCGCTTGAGGTCGCTGACGTTGGCCACCTGCCTGCGGTCGACCTTCTCCCGTAGCGCTTCCAGTACCGTCGCGGTTGTCTTCGTGCCGAGGTCGGCGGAGATCAGTGTGGTTTCCAGATCGTCAAGCGTTTCGCGGTCGATTTCCTTGCGGAAGGCCACCACGTCTTCAATGCGCTCGCTGAGGTTCTCGCGCGTGCGCGTGACCGCCTCTTTCATGCGCTGGAGAAAACTGGGCTTTTCTTCCGTGCTGCCGAACAGGGTCTGAATCATCGGTACATCCGTCGCGGGCAGTGGAAAGTGCGTGATCGCGGAGCCGGATTCCGCGTCAGGAACTGGATTCATCGCGAAGTTTCATTATAGACAAGCACGCCCGCTGCGCGCCGTGCGCGCTTCTGCACGCTGGTTGCAGGAATCCGGCGCGCGAAGCGGTTCATCCAAAGAATCTGTTCAAGGAGGCCGAATGGCAGGCTGTGAACACATGAAGCAGGCAAACCCGAATGTGAAACCCAGCGATGATGGTTGCACGGAATGCCTCAAGACCGGGCAACGCTGGGTGCAGTTGCGCGAGTGCCTGGTGTGCGGACATGTCGGTTGCTGCGACTCCTCGCCCGGCCAGCACGCGACCAAACATTTCCAGGTCACCGGACATCCGGTGATGCAGGCGTTCAGGTCGGGCGACTGGAAATGGTGCTACGTACACCAGGCATACGTCTGATGCGCCACACCGGCCGCTTTTCGCTGTTCGCACTTCGCCTGTTCGCCGGATCTGTTGATCAAATTCTCCTTTGAAGTGGAGAACCGGACCGGCAGAAGCGGGAGTTGACGAGGAGCCGACGGCGAACAGCGGCTTTTGTGTACTCTGTATTGGCCGGCAATGCCGAAACCACGAATGTCTCATCGCATCCGTACCGAGCTGCCACGATCGCCTGCTGTCCTGATTGCACGCCTGTGTCTGGCGCTGGTCCTGTGCTGGAGTCCAGCCCGGGCCCAGGTTCCCTCGCCGTGGGTAGAGACGAAGCCACTGGCCGTCGATACAGGGCAGACCGGATTGAAGCTGATGCTGCGCCGCCTGCACACCACGGCGCGCCTCATGCACACCGTAGCACATCCCGACGACGAAGACGGCGGCATGCTCACCCTGGAGTCGCGCGGGCACGGCGCCAGCGTGCTGCAACTTACGCTGAACCGCGGCGAGGGCGGACAGAACAGGCTGGGCAGCAATCTCTTCGATGAGCTGGGCATCATCCGCACCCTGGAGTTGCTGGCCGCCGACCGCTATTACGGCGTGGAACAGCGCTTCACCCGCGTGGCGGATTTCGGTTTTTCGAAAACCGCTGAAGAGACGTTCCAGAAATGGGAGGGCCACGATATCGCTCTGGCGGACATGGTACGCGTTATCCGCACCTTCCGGCCGGACGTAATCTGCACCCGCTTTCAGGGAGAACCCCGCGACGGGCACGGCAATCATCAGGCATCGGGGATCCTGACGCGCGAGGCCTTTCGCGCCGCCGCCGACCCCGCGCGCTTTCCCGAGCAGATTCGCGAGGGACTTCAGCCGTGGCAGGCGAAGAAGCTGTACATGGACAACGTGCGGAGCACGGAGGACTGGACGATCAGGCTGGAAACGTCGCAATACGATGCGTTGCTGGGCGAGACGTATGTCCAGTTTGGCTGGAAAGGGCTGAAGCACCAGCTCTCGCAGGGAGCAGGGGCGTGGAACCTTCCGGAAGGCCAGCGCTTCAGCTATTACAGGCTGATCGATTCCACGTTGCCCAATCGCCCGGCCGCAGGCGAGCACGAACAAGACTTCTTCGACGGAATCGACACGTCGTTGCCGGCGCTGGCGAGCCGTGCTGGAGCAGATGAATCAAAGGTGCCGTGGCTGCGTCCCCGATTGCAGGCGATCGCCGACGATGTCGAGAAGGCGACGGTGGCGGCGGACAGGAGTCCGCAATCCTCAGGGACGCCCCTGCTCAACGGACTGAACCTTACGCGGGCGCTCATCAGCAGAATTGAAGCCTCGGAGTTATCGGCCGTGGAGAAGGCCGATCTGCTCGCCAGCCTGCGCAGCAAGCAGCAGCAGTTCGAGCAGGCTGCCAACCTCGCCCTGGGATTGGATCTGGCAGTTGGGCCAGGAACGCCTGACGGCCGGCCAATGGCTGCCACCTTTTCCACCGGCGAGGGTGACGTACTGGCGGGGGTGATCACAGCCGGCAAGCCTTTCCTGCTGCGGGCCACGCTGCACAACGGAAGTGCTGCCGCAATGGACGTGAAGCAGTTTGTGCTGGAGGTCCCCCAGGGGTGGAAATCCGAACTGTTTCTGGACAGGGTGCCCGGGCGGATCGCTCCGGGCGATGGTTGCGCGTTGACCTTTCGCGTCACGCCGCCTCCTGACGCACAGCCCACCAAGGCCTACTTTCACCGCGACGACCCTGAAACCGACGCAATCTACAAAATCGATAATCCGCAGTACGTAACGCTGGCTCTTCCACCAGCACCAGTCTGGGCGCGGGTGGAATACAGCATCAATGGCGCATGGGGCGAGATCCGCAGCGTCGCCCGCACGCCCATGCACGACGACCGGGGCGATTTGTGGTCGATGCCGCTGGCAATTGTGCCGGCGTTCTCCATCGAGGCTTCGCCGGCAACCCAGATCATTCGCGCAGGAGCGGATCCCTCGGCCCAATTGAGCGAGCTCGTCCGCACCACGGCGGACCAGGGCAGCGGCACGGTGCACGCGAAAACGCCACAGCAATGGACGATCGAACCTCAAAGCGCGAACGTTCTTTTCAAGGCGCCGGGAGAGCAGACAGCCCGGTTCAGGGAACTGCCGGACGGCGCAAGGGAAGCCCGCTACGAAGTCCACGCCCTGCTGAATGCGGACGGGCGCGATTACAGCGAAGGCTACAGCCTGGTGGCGCGTCCGGACCTGGGAGGGTTTTTTTACTACCAGCCTGCCTTGCAGCGGGCCAGCGTAGTGGAGGTGAACGTCCCGCAGGGGCTGAAGATCGGCTACATCATGGGCGCGGGCGACGATATTCCGGCCGTGCTGCGCGAGCTGGGGCTGGATGTGACGTTATTGTCGCCCGACGATGTGGAGCATGGCGATCTGAGCCGCTTCGGAACGATTGTTCTTGGTATTCGCACTTACGATACCCGGGACGATGTGAAGAAGAACAACCCGCGCCTTCTCGACTACGTGCGGGACGGGGGGACGCTGCTGGTGCAGTACAATACATCGCCCGGCGACTTCAATCAGGGGCATTACCTCCCGTACGCGGCGGAATTAAGCCGCGAGCGCGTCAGCGTCGAACAGGCGCCCGTCACCATCCTCGATGCACAAAGTACCGTTTTTCACTATCCCAACCAGCTCAGTGGGCACGATTTTGATGGCTGGGTGCAGGAGCGCGGGCTGTATTTCATGGACGAGTGGGACCAACACTACACGCCGCTGCTGTCCGCAAACGATCCCGGCCAGCAGCCGCAGAAGGGCGGGCTGCTGCTGGCGCAGTACGGCAAGGGTCATTACATTTACACCGGCTACGCATTTTTCCGGCAGTTGCCTTTCGGGGTTGCGGGCGCCATTCGTCTGTATGTGAATCTGCTGAGTGTTGGACATGAGCCAAAGTAGTCCGGCGGAGCAGCCGGAGCTGGTTCGCGGTATCGGTCTGGCGGAAGCCACCACGCTGAACATGATCGACATGATCGGCGTGGGACCGTTCATAACCCTACCGCTGATGGTCGCCGCGGCGGGTGGGCCACAGGCGTTGCTGGGCTGGGTTCTGGGCGCGATTCTTGCGCTATGTGACGGTCTGGTATGGGCGGAGCTGGGCGCGGCCATGCCTGGCGCGGGCGGCTCCTATCGCTATCTGAAGGAGATTTACGGTCCACAGTCGCTGGGGCGGCTGCTGTCATTCCTGTTCATCTGGCAGCTCTCGTTCAGCGCGCCTTTATCCATTGCTTCGGGGTGCATCGGCCTGGCGCAGTACGCGGGATATCTGTGGCCGGCGCTCGAGCGCACGCTGCTGACGCGCAGCCTGCACCTTGCCCTTCCGCTGATCGGAATTCTTGAAGTGAACATTCTGGTGATGCCGGCGACCTGGGTTGCGATGGCAACCTGTGGGTTGGCCCTCATGCTGCTGTATCGCCGGATTTCCGTCATCGGAAGGCTCGCGGAGCTGCTGTGGGTTGGGGTGGCCCTTGCCGTGGGCTGGGTGATTTTCGCCGGTCTGGGCCACTTCAGTCCTGCCCGGGCCTTCGCTTTTCCGCCCGGCGCATTTGCCCTTTCTCCGGCGTTTTTCACGGGGTTGGGATCGGCGATGCTCATCGCCACTTACGACTACTGGGGCTACTACAACGTCTGTTTTCTGGGCGGCGAAGTCAAAGAGCCAGGGCGCAACATACCGCAGGCGCTGATCATCTCCATTGTTGCGGTTGCGATGATTTACCTGGTGATGAATATTGCCGTGCTCGGCGTTGTCCCCTGGCAGGAGCTGGCGTCACACTCGAACGGGCAGGGCAACTACATCATTTCGGTCTTCATGCAGAGGATCTATGGAGCCTGGGCGGGCCGGCTTGCGGCCGGGCTCATCATGTGGACAGCATTCGCTTCCGTGTTTTCCACGCTGCTGGGATACTCGCGCGTGCCCTACGCCGCGGCGCTCGATGGCAATTATTTTCGCGTGTTTGCCCGTGTGGATGCTGCGCGGCGCTTCCCGGCTGTGTCGCTGCTGGCGCTGGGCGGCGTCGCCATGCTGTTCTGCCTCCTGCGCCTCGCCGATGTAATCGCCGCGCTGGTGGTCATCCGCATTCTGTTGCAGTTCATCGTCCAGGGCATCGGAGTGATGGTGCTGCGGAAGCGGCGTCCGGAAATGCCGCGTCCGTTCCGCATGTGGCTTTATCCCCTCCCCGCACTGGCGGCGATTGCGGGCTTTACGTTCATTCTGCTGGCGCGAAGAAATTTCCTGCGGGAAATCCACTATGCCGTGGCAATCCTGATAGTGGGCCTGGCAATCTATCTTGTACGCTCGTGGAGCCGGCATGAATGGCCGTTCAGCGCTCAAGCTCGCGAGCCGGGGGCGTCGCGATGAGGACAGAAGTCCCGGTGCTACTGGTCACGTCCTGCAAGCCGCTCGGACCAATCATTCCGGGATCGCGCTCAGGAAAGCTCACGTTGCTCGATGGTTGCAGTCAGATGGCTGATGGCCACGAGCCGAGCCGGGCACCCTGGGAACGCCGCAGGAAAACCGGAGTTGCGGTTGCCGGGGCGTACCGTTCCCGCAGCGGTGGGGAGATGTGAGCCGATGGCGGAGCTGGGCTCACTTCCCGAGATGCCGATTGCGCCGCCGCGGCGCGGAGCCCTGGGACCGCTGCACGAGCCGCTCTTTCGCACCCTGTGGATCGCCGCCGTCGTCAGCTACACCGGTACATGGATGCAGAATGTAGGCGCGGCATGGCTGATGACGGCGCTCACCATGTCGCCTCTGATGGTCGGCCTGGTGCAGGCAGCCGGCAGCATTGCGGTTTTCCTGATTGTGCTGCCGGCGGGCGCCATTGCCGACATGGTGGACCGGCGCAAGCTGCTTCTGTTCACCCAGACATGGATGGTGCTGGCTGCGGCCGGACTCGGCGCCCTGACGCTGGCCGGCAAAATAACGCCGGGCCTGCTGCTGCTGCTCACGTTGCTGATGGGCTTTGGCGCGGTACTGAACGATCCCGCCTGGCAGGCCATCACGCCAGAAATTGTCTCGCAGCAGAACTTCGCGGCGGGGGTGGCGTGGAATTCCGCGGGCTTCAATGTCGCTCGCGCCGTCGGGCCCGCGCTCGGTGGTCTGGTGATCGCCGCTGCCGGTTCGGGCATTGCGTTTCTGCTGAATGCAGTGTCGTTCTTCGGGGTCATTTACTTTCTGTATCGGTGGAGGCGAAAGCGGGGCCGCTCCCCGCTGCGCGCGGGCCACATGATGCGGGCCATGTTCGAGGGATTCCGTCACATGCGCGGCTCGCGGCCGGTGAAGGCGGTACTGGTGCGCAGCGCGCTGTTCAGCATCTCGGCGAGCGCCTTGCCGGCTTTACTACCGTTATTGGCCCATCCTTTCGGGTCGCAGGGCTATGGACTGCTTCTGGGATTCTTCGGGCTTGGCGCCTTGGCCGGGGCGGGTCTGATACCGCTGTTCCGGCGCAGCCTTTCGGCCGATGCCCTGGTTTCCGTGGCGACAGCCGTTTTCGCTTTTACGACTTACGCGGCTGCAAGGTGGACCAGCTTTGCGCTGCTGTCCGTCACGATGCTGGTGGCGGGCCTGGCATGGATCCAGATCCTGGCCAGTCTGAATGTCTCGGCGCAGACCATGTGTCCAGCGCATATGCGGGCACGGGCAATTTCGATGTACCTGCTGGTCCTGCAGGGCGGGCTGGCGGGCGGCGCAGCCTTGTGGGGAGAGATTGCGGAACATTTCGGAATGTATCGCTCCCTGACATATGCGGCGCTGGGGCTTGTGATCGGGGTCCCGGCGGCGCTGTGGTTCAAGCTGCACATGGGCGACGTGCAGCCCGTCCCGATGGGAATGGACTAGAATTTCCGGTCACTCACCTGGTTCCAATCACATTTCTCTACCGGAGGTTTTCCGTGAAAAAAGTAACCCTGATGGGAATTCTGCTCCTGGGGCTGGGAACGGCAGGTCAGCTGGCTGCCGCCAACCCCCAGGCCAAAACCGACCAGAAACCGACATTTTCAGGCGTGCTCGATCGCTCTCTCACGGGAATTGAGCGCGAGATAGTGCCGGCGGCTGAGGCCATGCCGGACGAGAAGTTCAACTTCGCACCTACCCAGGGGGACTTCAAGGGGGTGCGCACATTCGCACAACAGGTGAAGCATATTGCCGCGGCGAACTACATGTTCGGGGCGGGCATCATGTCGGAGAAGCCGCCGCTTGATCTGGGCGGGGAGAACGGCCCGGATAACATGACGTCGAAAGCTGACATCGTGAAGTTCCTGAAAGATTCGTTCGCTTACCTTCACAAGGCGGTGAATACAGTTGAGGAAAACAACGCTCTCGGTGAGGTGCCGAGCCCGTTTGGTCCGAACAAGGTTACAAGGTTGCGGCTGGTGCTCATCGCGCTTGGCCACCCCTGGGACCACTACGGCCAGATGGTGGAATACCTGCGCATGAACAACATCATTCCGCCGGCCAGCCGAAACCAGTAGTTGGACATACGATTCGGGGAGAGGTGCGAGAGATCGCACCTCTCCGGCCTGAAGGCTGCTTTCAACTCTGGCGCGAGTTGCAACATTTCTTTACCGGATCGGGGCGCAACCTCTTTTTCGCCGCAGGGTTTCAGCAGACGGGACTTAAACCAGACGTTCGGCTGGGCTGGAAATGAACCTGTCGCGTACTTCCGCAAAACCTGATGCCATGCTGGTAATGATGGCAGTATCCAACTCGCCGTTCTGGACTGCGGCGATGTTTGTTGCCGCGGGCGCCTGGCGGTCGATTGCAAAGGAGTTTTCCATGATAAAGAGAGCTTTGATTTGTGCACTGCTGGCAGTGGCCATGGCCTGCTGCGGTACCGCAGTTTACGCCCAGACGCAGCAGGGAGGCATGGCCCAGGAGGGCGGACCGCATCGCCCGATGTCTCCCGACCAGCGTCTGCAGCACATGACCCGGCAGCTTAACCTCAACGAAGACCAGCAACAGAAGATCAGACCGCTGCTGGAGAGCGAGCAGCAGCAGATGCAAAGCCTGCATCAGGATACGTCGGTGTCACAGCAGGAGCGACGGAGCAGGATGCAGCAGATTCACCAAAGCACCAACGAGCAGATCAAGAATGTCCTGAACCCCGACCAGCAGAAGAAGTTCGAGGAAATGCAAAGCCGGCACATGGGTCCGCATTCCGGCGGAATGGGACACAGCCAGGCGCCTCAGTAAAGCCGCTGAGTTATTCGGGCAAGCCGCGAGACGGTTTGCCCGTTTGCCTTCAGCCGGAACAGCGGCGGATTGCACGGATTACTGTGACTTCGGTACTCCCGCGGAGGTACCGCCCGGATTACTGGAGTTGCTTCCGGAGCCGGAGTTGCTGGTGCTGGAAGCCGGCACCGGCTTCTTCTTGTGCGCCTTCTGCGCCTTCTTTGGCGGTTCGGTGTCGTCCACGATGACTTTCTTTGGAGGAGTAGCCGTGGCCTGCTGCTGCATCAGGTGGATCTGCGTCCGCAGCCGGTTCAGTTCCTCCTGCTGGGACGAGGTCATGCCTTCCAGCGCGTCACCCAGGCTGCGCCGCACCGAGTCGATTACTCCAACCTGGCGGGCCAAGGCTTCGTACTCGCTTCTGGGACCGAAGGCGCCTGCTGACTCGGTGAACGATACCAGGACATCGTAGAGGGCGTTCAGATTGCGATAGAGGCGGAAGCCGGCGTTCAGGTCCTGCGGCGCGGCACGGAAATTGCCGATCAGGCCGGGAAGCGCAGCCGTGAGATTGCGCCGCAGCGAATCGGCATTGGCCTGGGCCTGGGCTTTGGATTGGCCATCGGCCTTCCACTTCTCGATGCGCATATGCGCAATGTCCGTATTGGCTTCCGACGCGGCCGTCTGAAGGCGGTCAAGGTCCGGCAGAAGGGAAGCGGAGTTGTTGGCGGGCGCAGGCATGGAAGCGCCGGGAGTTTGCGCAGGCGCCGGCCATGCAGTTGCCAGGAGAAACAGGAACAACGCGACGCGTTTCATTGCAGTTTCGGCCAATTCCGCAGCTAACAGGACGATGTGGACGTGCAACAGCAATTGTGCAGCATATTGGATGCCGAATGGAAATCGCCGGCAGCTTTAAGGGGCCATGGCGGGCGTTTTATTTCGGGGAGGGGTCTCCGGCCGGCAAACACGATATGATCTCCGGGTTCGGTGAGGGGCAATGAAAGAGATTGCTGCATGGGCACTGGAAACGGCCAGATTGCGCGGTGCTTTGGTTGCGGAGGCGCGTATTGTGGATGAGCGCCATCGCTCGCTGGCGACCAAGAACGGCCGGATCGGCAGCGCCGCCGATTCCGAGTCGCTCGGCATGGGCATTCGGGTGATCGCCGATGGCGCCTTCGGTTTTGCCGCCAGCGATGAGCTGTCGCGCGAGGGAGTGCAGAGTTGCGCCGCGCGCGCGGTGGAGATTGCCAAGGCTTCCGCCAGCGTGAAGGCGCACCCGCTGGAGCTGCTTCCCGAGCCTCCCGCCCGGGCAGATTGGGCCTCGCCCTGTCAGATCGATCCGTTCGGGATTCCGGTCGAGAAGAGCCTCGAAACGCTTTTCGCCGTTGACGAGGAGCTGCGCAGGGTGAAGGGCGTCACGCTGGCGGAAACCAGCATGAACTTCCGCCGTTACGAGCAGTGGTTCTTCTCGGCGGAAGGATCGGAGATTCACCAGACCATCGTGACCTCGGGTGCCGGCTATGCGGCGCATTCCTTTGAGGGCACGGAAATCCAGAAGCGCTCGTATCCCAATTCGTTCGGCGGTCAGTTCCAGAACCGGGGATACGAGCTGATCGAGGAACTGCAGCTGCTGGAGCACGCGCGCGAGACGGCCGAGCAGGCCGTCGCTCTGCACTCGGCCGATCAGTGTCCCGAAGGCAGGTTCGACATCGTCCTCGACTCGTCCCAGCTTGCGTTGCAGATCCACGAATCCATCGGCCACCCGATCGAGCTGGATCGCGTGCTGGGCATGGAAGCCAATTTTGCCGGCACTTCATTCCTGACACCCGACAAGCTGCGAAGGCTGAAGTATGCCAGTGAAATCGTGAATGTGGTGGCCGACGCAACCGAAGCGCACGGCCCCGGGCTGGGTACCTTTGCCTACGACGATGAAGGCGTTGCCGCGCAATGCACGCCCATCATCACGCATGGCCTGTTTACCGGATACCTGACCTCGCGCGATACCGCGGCGGCCATTGGCGCACCGCGCAGCGGAGGATGCCTGCGCGCGGAAAGCTGGAACCGCCTGCCCATCGTGCGCATGACCAATGTGAGCATTCTGCCCGGCGAGGAGCCCCTCACGCTGGAGGAGCTGATCGCTTCCACCGAGATTGGTGTTCTGATGGAGACCAACCGCTCCTGGTCGATCGACGACCGGCGCTACAACTTCCAGTTCGGCTGCGAGATCGGCTGGGAAATCGTGAACGGGAGGCGTAGACGCATGCTGAAGAATCCGTCGTACTCCGGCATCACGACGGAGTTCTGGAATTCGATGGACGCCATCTGCTCGCGCGATCAGTGGACGCTGTGGGGAACTCCGAATTGCGGGAAAGGCCAGCCCCAGCAGGTGATGGGCACGGGCCACGGCGCGGCACCGGCCCGCTTCCGGAACGTGAGCGTCGGCACGGCGTATAAAGGAAGCGGCAATTAGCAGCGCTGCTGCCCGGCACATGCTTACACGAGAACCGGCCCACGACATCTTTGACAGGCTGCGCAAACACTGCACTGCTGACGAGATCGAAATGCTGATCTCCGGAGGCCGCAGCGCGCTGACACGCTTCGCCAACAACACCATCCACCAGAATGTGGCCGAGGAGCAATACCAGATCTCGGTGCGGGTCTCGTTGGCCGGCCGCACGGCACGGGCTACCACCAACAAACATGACGACGGCAGCCTGCAGCGGGTAGTGGAATCGGCAGAGGCGCTCGCCAGAGTACAGCAGCCCGATCCCGACCTGCTGCCGATGCCCAGCCCCGACGAGGTCAACCAGGATGGAGCAGAGGCCGGCGTTGCCGTGGTACAGCGCTATTTTGAGCACACCGCGCAACTGACGCCGCCGGAGCGCGCGGCGGCCGTAGCGCAGATGGTGGCTACGGCGAAGAAGCACGGCCTCACGGCTGCCGGCATATTTTCCTCGGCAGAGGCTGTCGAGGGCATATTCAACTCCCGCGGGCTGGCGGAGTGGTACGAGCAGACGCTGGCGGAAGTCTCCATCACCATGTTGGGAGAAACGTCGTCGGGATGGCAGAAGGGGAATTCGCCGAACGTGGCGCAGCTCGATCCTGCAAAGCTGGCGGAGGTTGCCGCGCAAAAGGCAATCGCCGCACGCAACCCGGGCGAACTCGCGCCAGGAAAGTACACCGTCATTCTCGAACCTGCCGCCGTGCTGGATGCGGTGGGATTCATGTTCTGGGACTTTGGCGGTTCGGCGCTGCTGGAACAGCGCTCGTTCCTGAACGGCCGGATGGGAACACAACTCTTCGGCGACAACATCACCATTCTGGACGATGTATATCATCCCCTGCAGACAGGTATGCCATTCGACGGCGAAGGGATGAAGCGGCACCGGCTGAAGCTGGTTGAAAACGGCACAGTGCGGGCCGTCACGTATGCGCGCTCAAGCGCGAAGCGGATGCGGGATTCGGAGCTGGCCGGGGAAATGGGGCCGATCACCCCCACCGGACATGGCTTTCCCCTGCCCAACGAAATCGGAGAGGCGCCACTGAACATCGTTTTCGCTGTTCCTGAGGGGAAATCCCAGTCGGTTGAGCAGATGATCGCGTCCACCGAACACGGAATCCTGGTAACGAGGCTGTGGTATATCCGCGAGGTCGATCCCTACGAGAAGATCCTCACCGGAATGACGCGTGACGGCACATTTCTGGTACGGGGTGGCGAACTGCAGGGAGGCATTCGTAACCTGCGCTTCAACGAAAGTCTCGTGCGCATGTTGTGCAACGTTGAGGCGATGGGCGAGCCAGTCCGCGCCAGTGGCGAGGAGTCGATGGACATGGTGGTGCCGGCAATGATGATCCGGGAGTTCAACTTCACCGAAAGTACCATGTTTTAGAGACATTTAGCGGCCGACCGGTCCCGGGATTGCGGAGCCGAGGGGTCTCCTGAGCCACGACTGTTCAGGGCTACCGGGAATTTCATGCGGAATCTTTCTGGCGTAGTAACTCGGGTCCGTGTTACTCTAGTAACGCTACACGTGGCTGGTGACGTACCACCCGGGGCGCCACTCGAGTATGGTGAATTGGGCACCCGATCATGTCTGCTGGGCACCAGTTCGATTTTCGCAACTCGATTCGCTTTCCGCTGCACCTGCAGGTCACGTTGAAGACGCCTGCGGGCGAGCATCACGCCAGGACCACTGACATCTCGGCCGGCGGCATTCTGTTCCACCTCGATTCGGAGATCGAAGTGGGTTCGCCGGTAGAGTTTTCCATCGAGATGCCGCCGGAGGTTTTGGGCGCCAGCCAGCCAGTACAGGTCCTGTGCGCTGGCCGGGTGGTGCGGTGCTCGGTGGAGGGGTCGGGACGAGGCGTCGCGGTAGTCATCGATGAATACCACTTCAAACGGCTCTAAACAGGCGAGGTGGAAGAACCGCTCTGGCGAACGCCCGAGTGCCGGCGCTGCTGCTGGCACGGCCTCCGCAACTCCTCCGCAAACTGTCGCGAGCGATTCACCGCGCATCCGCATCATTCTGGCGGATTCGGAGGCCATTTTCCGCGTGGGGATGAGCAAGATCTTTGCGCTGCAGGACGATCTTGAGATTGTGGCGCAGACCGAGACCTTGGCACAGACGCTGAATGCAGTCGCTACCATTCCCTGCGACATCGTGCTATTCGAGTCCGGCCTGTCTCCGAGTCCGCCGGATGCCGTCAGCGAAGTCGGACGGCGGGCCCTTCCCGGTGCCAAGGTGATTCTGGTCACACCACGGGCGGGGGAACAGGAGACGGTGGATTACCTTCGGCGCGGCGTACGAGGAATTCTGGCCCGAGCGGTTTCGCCCGACCTGCTGGTCCGCTGCGTGCGCAAGGTTGCTGCCGGCGAAACCTGGCTCGACAAACAGGGTGTCAACTGGGTCATCGAAGCCTACCGTACCCAAGCCCTTCAGGGGACCGCGCCGCAACGGCAACTGCGATTGAGCGACAAGGAGATGCGGATCATTAGCGGAGTTACCCAGGGCATGAAGAACAAGGACATTGCCCGCGAGGTGCAGACCACAGAACAGGTTGTGAAGAACTATCTCCGCAAAATCTACGACAAGCTCAACGTTGCCGATCGGCTGGAGCTGGCGCTGTACAGCATGCACCACCGTCTGCTGGACGGCTATGTTGTCCCAAGCACGGAGTACCCCGCCTCAGCCGACAAATCCGAGCCGCCCGCTGTTGAGGCCCCTGCTGTCCAAGCGGCGCGGGCCGCGTCAGCCGAACCCGCAAAAGAGTAAGCCCCTCAGCATCGCAAGCCCGACTGCGGAACGCCGCAGACCCTGGACAGGCACGGTTGTCCCTCCGGCAAACATTGCGTTACTGTGGTCAGTTTGAATTTATTCTCCGGGGGCTCTGAATGGCCATTACGAATTGCCTATATCGGCGATATGCCCACTTCCGTCTTCTCTTTATCTTGCCTGCGCTCACAGCAGTGCTGTGGGCGCAGACGCCGGGGTCGCTGGCGCCATCTTTGCGCAGCAGTGTCGACGGAATCGCGCGCAACGTCCTGAAGACTACCGGAGTGCCTTCGGCCTCCGTGGCCATCGTGCAGGATGGAAAAATCAGCTATGTGCAGGCATATGGGGCCGCACGTCTCGATCCCCAGACCGCGGCGACGCCGGCTATGCGCTACAGCATCGGCTCCATCAGCAAGCAGTTCACGGCGGCGGCGGTTCTCCTGCTCGCCGAAGAGGGGAAGCTGTCGCTGGACGATCCTGTCTCGAAATACATCTCCGGGCTGACGCGAGGCAACGAGGTGAACATCCGTGAGCTGCTGTCGCACACCTCCGGGTATCAGGACTTCTGGCCGCAGGACTATGTTCCACCGCTGATGCTGCAGCCGACCGGTGCGGAACAGATCATGGACCGCTGGGCGCGCAAGCCGCTCGATTTCGACCCCGGTACGAAGTGGCAATACAGCAATACCAACTACGTGATCGCGGGAGCGATTGTGGAGAAGGTCTCGGGCGAGCCTTTACTGCAGCTTCTCGGCCAGCGGGTGTTCGCGCCACTGGGCATGAAAAGCGTGGCCGACACTAACGCGAACAAACTGCCGCCGAGCGATCCCACGGCTTACTTTCGCTACGCGCTGGGGCCGCTGCATCCCGCTCCCAAGGAGGGAAGCGGATGGATGTTCGCGGCGGGCGAGCTGGCGATGACGGCAGAGGACCTTGCCAGGTGGGACATCTCCATGATCGACGAGAGCGTGCTCAAGCCGGCTTCATATCGCGAGATGGAAACCGAAACCGTGCTGAACAACGGCGTGGGAACACGCTACGGCCTCGGCGTCTTTGTCACCAGCGTGAATGGCCATCGCGTGCTGGAGCATGGCGGGGAGGTTTCGGGGTTCACCGCCGAGAACCTCGTCATGCCCGACGACAAAATTGCGGTGGCAGTGCTGACGAACCAGGATGCGGCGGAAGCCGCCTCGGAGATCGGAAATCAGGTACGGGCACTGCTGATCAAGGCCGCCAATCCGCAGGATCCCAGGCAGGATGAGCTGATGCGCAAGGTATACGACGGTTTGCAGCAGGGCAAGATCGATCGTTCGCTGTTTACCGAGAACGCGAATGCCTATTTCACCGATCAGGCGCTGAAGGATTATGCTGACAGCCTTAAGCCCCTGGGTGCGCCGCAGTCCTTCACCCAAACCCGCTCTTCCGGCCGCGGCGGAATGACCGAGCGCACCTACGAGGTGAAGTATCCGAAGAAAGATCTGGTGATCATTATCTACGAGATGCCGGACGGAAAGATCGAACAGTATCTGATAGCGGAACGCTAGACAAAACCGAAGGCGGTTATTGTGTGACCAGGACAGGCCTTGCCCAGGGCAGGTCGCGGTTGGGTACAGCTGACGTCAGCAGCAACGGCAACTCGGCAGCTTTGCGGCGCTGGACCGCCAATGCGCCAGCCCCGTTTGCCGTGCTGGCGGTTTGCGTTGCCACTCTGTTGATCGCTAGCACGTACTCGGTGTTCAGCCAGACCTCCGATGAAGGCGTGCACCTTGCGACCGGCATGGAATGGCTGGACAGCGGTTCGTATTTGCTGGAGCCGCTGCATCCGCCGCTGGCCCGCATCGCGGTGGCGCTCGGTCCATATCTCGCCGGGACCCGGAGCCAGGGCAATACCGAGGTCTGGACCGAAGGCAACCTCATTCTGGAGTACCAGGGCCACTATCAGAGGACACTGACTCTCGCCCGCCTGGGCATATTGCCGTTCTTCTGGTTCGCTTCGTTCGTGTTGTGGCGTTTTTTGGCCCGGACAGCGGGACGATGGCAAGCTGCAGTGGCTGTCGTGCTGTTTGTGTTCTGTCCGCCGGTGCTGGCAAACGCATCGCTCGCCACTACCGACCTGCCATTGACCGCGATGTTTCTGGCGGCTCTGGTCTGCTTCTGGAATTTCCTGCAGGACGCGAAGCCATCTTCTGCGGTGCTCTTAGGCCTGACCATTGGACTGGCTGTGTTATGCAAATTTTCCGCCCTGCCGTACCTGCTGATCTCCTGTGCCGCGCTGTACGTTTATGTTCTGCTCAAGCAGCAGCAGGCCCCCTCCTGGAAATATCTGGTTGTAACGGGTTTGGTGGCTTTTCTCACGATCTGGGCTGTTTACCGATTTTCAGTCGGACCGATTCTGCATGAAAAACAGCTTCGGCCAGTGGAGATAGATCAACTTCGCACGCTTCCTCCCGCATTGGCGAAATTCTTCTTTCTTCGCTGGGTTCCTGCGCCGGAATTCTTCAGGGGTTTGGGGGAAGCGTTCGGTCTTACTGAAAAGAAACGGCTCGCTTATCTGCTAGGAGAGACATACTGGGGGGGGCGATGGTACTTTTTCCCCGTCGCGCTGGCCGTGAAGACACCGATTCCTCTCCTCATTCTGGCGACGATTGGCGCTGCCCGCACGCTCGTTCGTCCCAGGCCAGCGGCCGTCCCGCTGATCGGTATTGCGGGCCCACTGGGGTTTGCCATGATGGGACCCGTGAATCTGGGAGTGCGCCATATCCTGGTCATCTACCCGCTGTTGGCGATGCTCGGCGCGTGGGGCTTTTTCTGGTTGTGGCAGACTCGCGGCAGCAGGGAGAAGACATGCGCACATAGAGGGTTGGCCGCTCTCCTGATGGTCTGGAGCATTGTTACGTGTATTCGCGCGGCCCCGGACTTCATTCCGTATTTCAACGAACTCGCGGCTCCGTATGGCAGCAGAATACTTGTGGACAGCGACTTTGACTGGGGCCAGGACCTGAAGCGGCTTTCCGCCGTCGTTCAGCAGGAGCACGTTGATTTTCTCTGGATAGCCTATCAGGGTTCGGCGGACCTGGGGCCGCAGGGGATGCCGCCTTCGCGCACCCTGCTGCCCAATCAGAAGCCTGCGGGCTGGATTGCCATCAGCGAATTCGTTCTAAAGACGGCGCCCCAGGATTTCGGCTGGCTGGAAAAGTACAAACCGGAGCGCAGGGCGGGCAAGACAATCCGGTTATATCACTTCGATATTGCGCCGACGGGCTAAGTTTGCGAATTCGGCAGGACGCGCCTGGCACCCCATTTCCAGCTGTGGGGCGCCATGCGTCCAGGAGGCTACTGCTTTGTGGCCGTGTAGCTGGTCGTTCTTGTCACCAGCTCGTCGTCATAGGAGAGGTTCATGGTTTTACCGTCCGGCCCGACGGTCGCCTTCATGACGCCAATGACTTTGCCGGCGCGTTTGTCGGTCTCCTCAATGGTGTTGTCTCCCATCTTCTTCACCGAAACAGCGGTTACGCCGGGATCGCCCTTCATGGGAGCTTCCGTGCCGTCCATCTTAGCCGTGTAGGACTGACCGGTCGGGGTAGTCATGGTCAGCTCGTCGCCGTTCACCTTGTAATTCCAGGTGATGCCGTTCTCGGAAATGTTCTCCATCTTTGTGGTTCGCCAGGAGCCGGAGATGGCATTCGAGCCGGCCGGACCTTTGGCTACCCGCGTGGCTTCGCCTTTACCGGTAACCGGGGCGGCATTGGTGTTGCTGCTGTCGTTGAATTGGAAGGTCAAGGTATTCCCGTCAGGAGAGACCATCATCCTCGATGTTGCTACGGTCTTGCCGTCCTTCTTGTCGGTTTCCTCAATCTCGTGGTCGCTCACGACCTTGATGGCAATGGTGTTGTAGTAGGGGTGGCCCGTAACCTGTTGATCGGTGCCGTCGGCTTTGACCTTGATTGGGGGCGAGCAGGTCTTGCATTGATACATTCCGTTCTGCAGCAGATAGACGTCGGGCTTGCTGGGCCAGTCGACTTTGCTCATGTCGACCTTCCATGTACCGTCAAAGGGACTTTGCGCGGCCGCCAGCAGTGGCAGCAGCAGGGCGCACGCAAGCAGGATCCAATACACTTTCCTCATCGCAGCCTCCACACGACATTTACAAATTTTCCGGAAGAATTATATAGAAGCGCCAGCGCTCTGCAAGCCGATCTGGGACATTCAGCATGTCGTGTGAGGCCTGCAGCCGGTTTGTCGAGGGCGCGCGTCGGTTGCCGGACCGGCGGTCAGTCGCAGTGAGGAGCGCGGGGAGGCGGACTGCCGGCTTGCCCGGTTTCAAGTGCCGCCGGATTCATGCAGGTCCCTGGATCGGGAGTGTGGGTGGCAACCGCCCGGGCGGCAGGCGTTGTAGACAGCGCGGCCTGCGGGGGCGGGGAAGCGGGGCTCGTCGAGGAGTTGGGCTGCTGGTCCGTGGGAGTCCCCGTCTGAGGCGTCGCCGTGCCCTGGTTACCCTGCGGGGTCGGCGGGTTACCACTAGTACCCATGCTGGAGGTGGATGGCTGCGTATTGTCCTGACCAGCAACGCCTGTGGTTGAAGTGGTACTGCTCTGCTGGTCATGAATCGTGGTATCGGGCATGCTGGATTGGGATGGCACACCCTTTCTGCGGCCCTGCGTCCTTGTGCTGCTGGGGTTTTTCCCGACGTCGTCTGCCGCGGACGTGCCGCTTTGGGTTTGGGCGGAGGGGTTGCTGGAATTGCTCTGATCCGAAGCGGGACTGGTGTTTTGTGCCAGAGTCAACCCCAGTCCCAGCAGAGCCATGGCG
Source organism: Binatia bacterium (assembly GCA_035516415.1). GTDB lineage: Bacteria > Acidobacteriota > Terriglobia > Terriglobales > Acidobacteriaceae > Bog-257. The sequence goes on from DATJAI010000066.1 coordinate 26,289, forward strand.
GCAAGATAGACCAGTCTTTTCATGATTCCCTCTCCGGATGAAGAAGGCCCCTGCGCTGCGCGGACAGGAGACGCTGCTACCGTTGGACGAAGCTTACTCGCCCGCGGTTTCTTTTTCTAAGGCAAAATAACTCCCGGAAAGCAGAGAACCAACTCGATTCGGACGGGTGGTCACGGCGGCATTTGTTCACCCTGTCGATGTCCAGCTTGACGGACGGCAACTCTCTGGCTACTTTCCCAGTACATGCCTGAGAGCCGAATCATAACCTTCACCACT
>DATJAI010000067.1:0-35284 GCA_035516415.1 Binatia bacterium
TGCGGCAGCCCAGCGATTCGAGTCTGACGATGCGGTGTTCCTATGTGTTCACGTCCTGGGAGAACTTCGCTATGGCGCATTGGCTTCCTCGTGCGTGGCCGAGAATCTGGCGCGCCTGGAGAGATTTAGTACTCCAATACCGGTGTTGCCTTGCGACACAGAAACCGTCACTCACTATGCCGACATTCGGTTTGGTCTTCGTAAGAAAGGCAAGCCGATTCCGGAAAACGACATCTGGATTGCCGCCATAGCGCGGCAACATGGGCTGAGACTGCTCTCCCGGGATTCACATTTTCAGCAAATCGAGAACCTCGATGTGGAAACCTTCTAACGCGCTTCTCCGCCACGCCTGATTTGCTAGTACCATCACTGGGAGATGTCCTCCGCCTCCTCAAGCCCCGCTTCCACTGCCGCGCGCCTGCCGTCGCTGTACCAGTTCTTTGGTCCGGGCGGGCTGCTGGCGCGCACGCATCCGGCCTACGAGTTTCGTCGCGGGCAACTGCAGATGGCCGAGGCGGTGGAGCAGGCGCTCGGGGAGCGGCGGCATCTCATCGTGGAAGCCGGTACCGGCACAGGCAAGACGCTGGCTTATCTGCTGCCAGTCATTCGCTCCGGCAAGCGCGTCATCATCTCGACCGGCACCAAAACCCTTCAGGAGCAGCTCTTCTTCAAGGACATTCTTTTCCTGCGGCGGCACCTGGGCGAGCTGCGTGTCTGCTACATGAAAGGCCGCGGCAACTATCTCTGCCGCAAGAAGCTCTACGACCTCACATCGCAGCCGCTGCTGAACGGGCTGGAAGAGATCAACCACTTCCGCATCATCAGCGAGTGGGAGAAGACGACGGAGAGCGGCGATCGCGCCGAGCTGGCCGAGTTGCCAGAGACCAGCCATCTCTGGCTCAGGCTTGACGCCCGCACCGACCGCTGCATCGGCGCTCAGTGCCAGCAGTTTGACCGCTGCTTCATCACCGAAATGCGCCGCCGCGCCGCCGAGAGCGACATCATCATCGTCAACCATCATCTGTTCTGCGCCGATCTCGCCATCAAGGCGGCTGCCGAGCGGACGCCCGACGCGGGCGTGCTGCCCGACGCCGGAGTGGTGGTCTTCGACGAGGCGCACGAACTGGAGGACGTGGCCGCCAACTACTTCGGCGTAAGCGTCTCGAACCTTCGCGTCGACGAGCTGCTGCGCGACGTGGAGAACACGCTACGCCGCGCTGATGTGCCCTTCGCCGACGTGCTTGCAGCCTCGGCCAGGGTGCGCGAGCACTCGCAGTTGTTCTTCGCGCTGATTCCGCCCGGCGAAGGCCGCTTCGCCTTCGAGAACCGGGCGGAGTTCCTGGAGGAAAACGGCGACGAATATCTCGGGTTGCAGAACGCCATGCTGCACCTTTACACCGAACTGCAGGCAATTCCCAACAAGCCTGACGAGGTGCATGCCATGGCACGCCGCGTGGAAGAGTTGCGGGTGCAGCTGGGGTTCATTCTGGAGGCGCAGGAGAGCAACACGGTCTTCTGGATCGAGCGCCGGGGAGGTCCACAACCCATCGCGCCAAGAACGGACGCGATGGAGAGCCCGCGCCGCCGCGGCGTGCAGCACAACGTTTTTCTCCAGGCGACGCCGATTACCGTCGCAGAAATCCTGCGCAACGCGCTGTTTGAACGTCTCGAATCCGCCGTGCTCACCTCGGCGACCCTCGCTGTGGCGGGGGGATTCGAGTACATCCGCAGCCGGCTAGGCATCCAGCATGCCCGCGAGCTGGTGGTGCCCTCGCATTTCGATTACGAAGCTCAGGCGCTGCTGTACGTGCCGCCCGATCTGCCCGATCCCCGCGATCCGCGGTTTCTGGAATGCGCGTCACAACGGGTGCGGCAGTTGCTGGAGATCGCGCGTGGCCGGGCATTTTGTCTTTTCACCAGCTACGCGCTTATGAACCAGGTCCACGAACGCCTGCTTGGCGAGCTGCCATTTTCCATGCTGTTGCAGGGCAGCGCGCCCAAGAATGCGCTGCTGGAGGACTTCCGGCTCACGCCCAACGCGGTGCTCTTCGCCACGGCGTCGTTCTGGCAGGGCGTGGATGTGCAGGGCGAGCAACTGAGCTGCGTCATCGTCGACCGGCTGCCCTTCGCGGTCCCCAACGACCCCGTAGTCGCGGCGCGCATCCGGGCTATCGACGAGGATGGCGGCAACGCGTTCTACGAATACCAGGTTCCCTGCGCGGTCATCTCGCTGAAGCAGGGCTTTGGACGCCTCATCCGCTCCCTGCATGATCGCGGACTGCTGTGCCTGCTCGACAATCGCATCCTGAAAAAGCAGTACGGACGGGTCTTTCTTGACAGCCTCCCGAACTACAGCCGGACCACCGATGTGAAAGCGGTGCAGCGGTTCTTCGGCGGCGAAGCGGAGGCCAGGGCGGCGTCCGGGGGGACCGGTACGAAAGACCGGCCATTCTGATGCGCGCACAGGTACGGTCTCCAGCAGGTTGCTGTCGCGCAGCGACCAGCCTCAAACCAAAAAAGAGTCGCGCATCCGGCACGACTGAAGTCGTGCCCTGACTCATTCCTTTCTGAAAACGACTTCTTTCAGAGGCCTGCTAATGTTGTGTCCCAGATGTTCGTGAAGAAAGTCTGCGTATGATGAATTCCAGGACCGCATGGGCTAAAGCCCCCGTCGACCCACCTTTGCGGCGCGGCTGAAGCCGCGCCCTTTCAAAGAACCTCGGCAGACTGTATGAATAATCCAGGTTTAAGCGGTCAGCAACCGCAGGAGAAAGAAATGCGTCATCGGGAGATCTTCCATCCCAGCGCGCGCAAACCCGGCGCGCGCAGGTCACCCCGGATACTGGACTCCGACCCACAGTCCGAGATGGACCTCCACCCCAGTCCACGCAAAACCGGCGCGGCCTGGGGGCCCCGGGAGCTGGGCCAGCCTAAACAGAACACCATCCACTTTCCCGTCACCCTTGCCGAACGTTACCAGCCGCGCCGCATCGCCGAATTCATCGGCTTGGCAGCCTGTGGTGGAAGTCGGAATTTCGGAAAAGCCATCTTTCAGGGGCTGAAGCCCCATTGATTATGTTGGCTTTGCGGCACGGCTGAAGCCGTGCCCCTTCAAAGCGGGCCAGCCAGCTGTTCAGCGAACGTAGGACGCCGCTTTAGGGCGCGAAGTAGCCGGAAATGTCCAGCACCAGATGGCTGGGATTGGAGTTGAAGCTGTCGATGGAGCCGTTGCTGGTCGGCACGATCGCCATGTTCGAGGTGATGGCGCCGTCCAGCGAGTTCAGCGTCGATACCGCCGGCTGCTGCTGTCCATCGGGCCACAGCGTCAGATATCCGAGGGCGCCGGCGGGAACAGCGGTCGCATTCAGCACGTAGCCGGTTGCCGAGCCCGGCAATCCGCAGCGGCCATCCACAACATCCACGGTCAGCTCTCCGGTAAAAGGATGTCCCGGCGGATCCTGCCGCGTGTCCAGAGTACGGCAGGGCTCCATCGCGTAGAGCGACATCGGATTCGGGGCCGAGGCGGGCGGCGCGAAATACCCGTTGATATCCGCTACCAGATCGATGTCATTGCCGCTGGCGTAGGCCAGGACGTCTCCGCCCGTTCCCGCCGGCACGATAGCCGCGTTGGCGGTCACCGTCCCGGTCAGCGCGTTCAGCGTGGATACGGCGGGCTGCGGCTGGCCCGCCGGCCAGATGGTCAGGTATCCGAGCGGCCGTCCTCGTTTTGGTACCGCAGTAATGTTGAACGAGTACGCCTGCGCGGCGCCGGGGATGTTGCACCCCGTCGCCTGCTGCACAGGAAAATCGCGCGCCTGGCCATTCAGCAGCCGGTCAGATAACCCAGCGGCCCATGGGGGACTACGGTGATGTTCAGGGCGTAGGCCGCCGCGCTTGCAGGAATGCCGCAACTTCCCTGCGGAAGCGGAAAGTCGCGCGCACTCTGGCCGGCAATCGCCGGCCCGCCGAAGGTCCCGAGGGCGTTTCGGGTATCCACCACCCGGCAGGGTGAAACGGGAACAAAGCGCAGCGCAGTCGGCGCCTCCGTGATCGAGACATCGTCCACGTACATGTACGTGGGATCGTCATAACCGTCTTCGTGCGCGTTGAAGTAGAGCTGGATGGTCTGTCCCTGCCATGGAGTCAGATCGAAGGTGGCATGCGTCCAGGCCTGGGCGTTCGAGGCAACCTTGAAGATCTGCGCCAGCGGATTGCCGTCGGCATCGCGAATCTGCGCCTCCTGCCAGTCGTATTCGATGGTGTCGTCCGTCCATGGCCAGTACCAGAAGCTCAGGGTTGGCTGCTGCAGGTCCATGGGGACGGTCACGGTCTGATATATCCAGGAATCGCCATCGGGCTCCGGCAGGCCGGTAGCTCCCAGCTGCGCGCTGAAGCTTCCGCCGTGCGCCTGCAGGGTGGAAACCAGCGGTGAAAACACGCCGCCGGCGGTCCAGCAGTCCAGAGCGCCGCTTTCAAAGCCTCCATTGGAAAGTGTGCCGGCGACGCAGGTGGCCGGCTGCGTACCCAGGCCGGTCAGCGTCGCGGTGCGCGGACTGCCGGGACCGCTGTCGGTCACCGTCAGCGTGCCGCTGCGCATCCCGGTTCCGGCCGGCCGGAAGCTCACGTTGATGGTGCAACTGTTGTTGGGCGCCAGCGAGGCCGGGCAGTTGTTGTTCTCGAGATAATCGCCGCTCACGGTGATGCTGGTGATCGTGAGGCTGGTGGACTCGTGATTGCTCAACGTGACCTGCTGGGCGGCGCTGGTGGTTCCCACCGCCTGATCGCCAAAGCTCAGGGTGGCGGGATAGAAGCCGATGTAGTCGCCGCTGGCGCAGCCCGGAAAATGGAAGTTGGCGATGCGGGTATTCCAGTTCCACGTGCCATTGGTGACCAGATACTCCTGGGTGTACCAGAAGGTGCAATCGTCGATGGGATCCACGGTCATGGCGCTGTAATCGCCCCAGCGGCTAAGGTTCACGGTCTGCGATCCGCTGCCGGTCACGATGGTGGTTTCGGCTTCCAACTGGCCCGGCGGGTCGGAGGGCATGCGGCCGGCGAAGGCGACGGAGGGATAGACCGCGCCGCTGGCTACGCTGTATCCGACCGCCAGATCCCCGATGCGGTCCATGGCGACGCTGCCCATCCAGCGGTAATTGGAATCGGGGGCCCATGTCCCCTGCTGCGCCACGACGGGAGTGGCGCCCGGCGACTGGATCTCGTACCAGCGCACGCCGCCGCCGCCGCTGACGGCAACCGAATGGTTCACCACCAGCGACTCATGGTCGCCGAAGTTGCGGTAGGCCAGCCGGTACATCAGCCGGTCGGCCAGCGAATCCAGCTTATTGCTGGTGCCCGGCTGGGGCACGCACTGCGCTCCGCCGCCGCACAGCGGCGAGAAGGCGGCCACGCCGATCGTTGTCGGGCCGGTGAATGTGGAGTTCGAGGGGTTGCTGAAGTCCACATGAAACCTGTAGAGCTGGAGCGAGTTCAGACCATAGGTGAGCATGTAATTCGGCGAGCCCGCCGGCGGCGCGGTCGTGCCATCCACGTCGGCGGGCAGCAGTCCTCCCACCGCCGGGCCCTGCTGGAAGCAGACCTGCGTCGCCGGCTGTCCCGTCAGCATGGCGGCCCGGTTGTACGCGCAGGCATCGCCACCGACGAAGCTGACTCCGGAAAACATGTTGAAGGTTTCGTAATAGGCGTCGGGCCAGACCCCCATCTTGGGATAATCGTCGAGGTAGGTGTACTGGAAGGAGTAGCGATACCAGGCGCCGGTAGCGTCGGAGGTCAGCGAAACCGCGATGCACTGCAGATAGGGAGGAGTCGAAATCGAGAACTGGCTCATCACCCAACGGTTGGCCAGTTTGTCGTAGAGCACGATGGGATCGCCGTCGTTGTTGCTCTGGCATCCGCCGCCAAAACCTGACCACAGGGTATTTGCCGGAGTCGGGCCGGCCAGCAAGGCTCCCGTGCTCTTGTCGAACACCGCGAACCAGGTGTTCACCCACTGTACATACTGCGTTGCCCCGACCGCGCCATTCGTGTCCGGCGGAGCATACTCGACCGTGAAGCCATACTGCCCCTGGCCGATGCCTTCGAAGCTAAGCCCCAGCTGCGGAGAGAAGCCTGACGTCAGCGACTGCCGTACCGGATCTTCGGCCAGGGGAGTCAGCCCCGGGGGCAGCGGTATGCTGTGCCGGGGCTCGGCTTCATGCTGCTCATGCTCGGGCGCGCCGGCGTTGCGGATCATCTCGATCAGCGGCGGCGAGACATCGTGATGCAGGTCGCGCCGGATGGTTGTGGGGCCGCGATGCGCCTGGGCGCCGGCGCTTCCAGAAAAAACACATAGGACGGCCAACAGCAGCGAGCCAGGCACGAGGGCGGGCTTCATCCTTATCTCTCCAGCAACAGCGTCTGTCGGCCACGCGGGAACAATGCCGCGGGCGACACTTAGGCCTTCGGCAGAATCGGGAGAGCGGATTAGGAGGAAAGCCCGCGTCAGGCCGGCTTGCCCAACGCGGAAAAATCCCGAAATGGCGCAAGGCCGGGGCTGGAGGGATTACGCTGATGACCGCACGGGGAAGTCCGGGCCTCCATTCAGAGGGCCTCTGGACTTGAAAGAGCACGCCTTCAGGCGTGCCGCAGGAGGCGCAATCGGAGCTGGGCGTCAGCCCCTGAGGTTACGTCAGCGGCTAAAGCCGCGAAGAGTTCGATCCGTAACGGCACGGCTGAAGCCGTGCCCCTTCAAAACACTGAAGCCGTGCACCTCAAAACAGGTGTTGCGCTGCGAATCAGCAAGGCATTGTTGCGGCTTTAGGGTGCGAGCGGGAAGGACGTCGTCGAGGAATTTTGGTTTCGATTACCGCAGTGCCCCGCCCGGCTGGGGCAGGGAAGTGCTGCTCTGCGCGCTGCGCCGCAGAGCTTCCGCCAGCCCTACCCGCGGCTGCCACCCGGTCTGCTGGCGGATGCGGCGTGTGTCGTACCGGCGGTCCTCGAGAGCGCGTCGTAGCTGATGGCGCGACAAACGCGTGTCCCCCATGGGAACCAGCGAACGCAGCGCCTCGGCAAAAGGCGATGCCAGGTAAAGCGGCCAGCCTGAGAAGAATCGTGTCTTGCGAAGTTCGACGCTGCACCTGAGCTCGTGATATTTGCCCAATGTCAGATCGTCATCATCGAGCACGTTGAACTGCCGCAGCCCGGCGCCACAGGCGGCAGCCGTCTGTATTGCATCCACGAGGTTGCCCAGATAATTCAGCGGGAAATGGTGGCCGGGGTTGCCGAAGACGATGTCTGTCTTCCCCAGACTGAATCCCAGGATGCCGGTGGGCAGCGGCCGTCCTGGCCCGAAGATGATTCCCGGCCTCATGATCAGAGTCGGCAGGCCCGTGCGCCGGGCGAAGGAGCTGACCAGAAGGTCGGCGGCAATTTTCGATTCCGCGTAGGAATCGCGGAGCTCCGGCCTGTCATCGAAGGGCGTGTCCTCGTCGATACTCGCGCCCTCGTCGATCGGGCCGTAAACCGCCAGCGAACTGAGATGGACGAACTGTCCCGCGCCATGTTGTGCGCAGGCGGAAAGGACGCGCTCCGTTGCGGCGACATTGGCCGCGAAGTACTCAGCCCTCGTGCCCCGGGATGCCACTTTGGCGGCCAGATGGTAGACGGTATCGGCGCCCTGGACGGCCTGGGCAATGGCATTCGCATCGTCGAGATCGCCGCCAACGATCTGCGCGCCGGCGGCTTCCAGTTGCCGAGCGCGCGGTGACGGCCGCGCCAGCACCTGGACCGTCGTTCCCTTCGCCAGCAGCTCCCGCACCAGAAACGCGCCGACAAATCCCGTACCGCCGGTCACACATACGCGCATGAAGAAAGGTCCCGGCTGGTGCTATCGGACGGTCGCCAGCCCCCGCCCTGTCGGTAGTGGTGCAATTTGAAAACGGAAACGCGCCTTTCGCGCGCCGGCGCGAATCGGCGCGCCCAGATCCCCCGTTTCGCAAAGGAGGCTCGCTCGGGATGACAAGCAAACTGCACCATTACCGTCCTGTCCTCGACCGCCGTTTGGCCGTATGTTAGATTACACTTTCACTTCCAATCCCTAACGGCGCTGGATTTCCGGGAGCCATTGTCCGTCCCGGTGGTTTCGAATTCGTGAACCGGCTCAGTCCCATCATTCGCGGGGAAAAGCGTTGACCATCGCGGGCTACATAGTCCTGTCCGTTGCCGCCCTTCCCGGCATCTATTACCTGCTGGCCATCTACAGTGCGGCGCGATATTTTCGGGTGGCGCGGCACGAGAACCCGCCGAACACCGACTTCACTCCGCCCATAAGCTGCCTGAAGCCCATCCGCGGCCTGGATGAGGACGCTTACGAGAACTACGCCAGCTTCTGTCACCAGGACTATCCCGAATACGAAATCCTGTTCTGCGTCGATCCTGACGATCCGGCCTTGCCGGTGCTGGAAAAGCTGGCCGCCGATTTTCCCCAGCGCAGGATTCGCCTGCTGTACGGCTCCGGACGCCATGGCATCAACGACAAGGTGGGACGGCTGGTCCGGCTGGTGAGCGAGGCACAGCACGATCTGCTGGTGATCACCGACGGCGATATACGCGTCGGACCGGATTATCTGCGCGCCATCGCCCACGCCTATCGCGATCCGAAGGTGGGCGGCGCGACGACGCTCTATGTCTCGACCGAGGAGACCAGCTTCGTGCAGGTGCTGCAGTCGGTCGGCATGATCTCCGATTTCTTCGCCGGCATCCTCGTCGCATGGCAGCTCGACGGTATCAAGTTCATGTTCGGGCAGACGATTTCTACCACCAAACAGCGGATTGCCGGCTTCGGCGGCTATGAGGTGCTCGAGAACCGCCCCGCGGATGACTTTAACGTCGGCCGCCTGGTCGCAGCACAAGGCTATGAGGTGAAGCTGCTGCCCTACATGGTGAAGTCCGTAGCCGATTTCCAATCGCTGAAGGACCTGTTCTACAAGCGGGTACGCTGGATGACCGTTATGCGGCTGATGCGCCGGCGCGGACACGAGGGCCTCATCTTTACCTGGGGTCTGATCTGGGCGCTGATTGCTGTGGCGGTGCACCCGGCATGGCCGGTCGTGATTGGCTATCTCGGAGGTTACCTCGTCCTGCGCGTCATCCTGACGTGGCTGATTGGAATTCACGGCATGCGGCAGAAGGGACTCTGGCCCAGGATGCTGCTGATCCCGCTGTGGGACCTCGTGGCATTTCTGATCTGGATCGCCAGCTTCGGCCGGAAGACGATTCGCTGGCGGGGTTATAGTTACTACATTCGCAACGGTATTCTGGTACCGGTGAATCCCGCGGGCACCCCGCACGGAAGATGAACAGGACAGCACTTTACCGATGACTCAGCGCAAAGCAAAAGTCGCCATTGCGGGCGCCGGGGTTTACGGCGCCACCTCCGCCATCCGCCTGGCAGAGCAGGGACACGAGGTTCATCTGTTCGATCCGCTCGGCGTGCTCAATGCGGCGTCGGGAATCAATCAGTTTCGCATCCACTCCGGATATCACTATCCGCGCAGCCCCGAAACCATCCGCGAGACGATGGAGGCCCGCCAGGAGTTCATGGAAACCTTCGCGCCGGCCATCGTGCGCAACAGCCGCCACTATTACGCCATCCCGCATGAAGGCTCGCAGACACCGCCCGCCCTCTTCGAACAGGTCATGGCCGAACACAAAATTCCGCTGCGCCCCTGCCGGCCGGAGTGGATGAACTTCGACTTCATCGACCAGTGCTACGAGGTGGATGAGCAGATCTACGATCCCGAGGTGCTCCGCGAGCTGCTGACGAAAAAAATTGAAGCGCTCCGCATCCGGCAGCACCATCACGAATTCAGGACGGACATGCGCGGCGATTACGACTTCGTGGTGTGGGCCACCTACGGACTGGGACAGTCGCGCGGGCTCTTCAAACCGGTGAAGTATCAGGTGGCGGAAAAGATCCTGATCCAGCTCCCACCGCAGTTGCAGCACGTGTCGCTGGTCGTCGTGGATGGGCCATTCACCGCCTTCGACCCTTACGGCAGCTCGGGGCGTTCGCTTTGGGGCTCCGCGAAGAACACCAACCACTGGACCACCACCGATGCCGCCGAGCCGATTCCGGAGCAGTACCGTCCGCTGCTGAACCGGCCGGCCTTCGAGCCCATCTCCTGGACGCGCTTCGAGGCCATGCGGCAGGATGCGGCGCTGGCCGTGCCGGCGTCGGCGGAAGCGGTTTATCTGGGGTCACGCTTTACCGTCCGCGTGGTGGAAAACAATCCCAGGCAGGACCGGCGTACGTTGTACATGCAGGAGACGTCGCCGGGCGAGATTCACATCTTTTCGGGCAAGGTGGTGGGCTCGGTGAAGGCGGCCCGGCTGATTGCCGAAAGGATTGCGCAAGACACGCATGCCGGAAGCGCGGCGCTGTAGATCGCCCGTCCGCCAGCCCGGCGCCCTCTTGGCTGCTCCCGGTTGCTAATGCCCGCCTGCTTCCTGTAAGTTTTCGGCAGTGGAACATCCCTGCTACCGCTGCCAGACTGAAATCCCGGAAAGCGTGGCCTTCTGCCCGCACTGCGGAGCACCGCAGATCCGCGTGATCCCACCAGAGGGAGAATCCGGGACGACACAACCGTCCGTGCCGGAGGTTCCTCCCAATGTCCTGCCGCCTCCTCCGTCCATAGCGCAGCCGGGAACGTGGACGGCCGGTGCGCCATATCCGCCGCAGCCGGGCGCTATTCGCTGGGAACTGGCATGGAAAGGCGCCCTGTTGTGCGGCATTGGCGCCGCCCTTCTCACGGCCATTCCCATCGTCTCGACCGGTTGCTGCCTCTGGACGCTGGGCGCGGGCGCGCTCTCGGTTTCCTTCTATCGCAGGCAGTTGCCGGACATGGTGGTCACCCCGGGCATGGGAATGAAGGTTGGCGCCCTGGCCGGCCTGTTCGGATTTGTGGTCAGCGCCCTCGTCACTACCGTTTCCTTCGTGGCGCTGCGCTCCAGCGGCGATTTCCGTCGCGCGATGGAACAGCAGATACGAAGGCAGATGTCGGCCAACCCCGATCCCAAAGTTCAGCAGATGATCCAGAACATGATGGACTGGATGAGCACCCCCCAGGGCGCGGCTACCCTGATCGTTCTTATTCTGCTCGTCATGGGGGTGGTCTTCGTGCTGTTTAGCGCAGCCGGTGGCGCTTTGGGAGCTTCCCTGTTCGGAAGGCGGCGGGAGTTTCGCTAGCCAAGCAACCGATCCGGCCCCTGGCTTCGCGTTCTGCATCCGAGAGATGCAGGCTGCAGTTGCCCCGGCGCTCGCGCTTTGCGTATGATGCGAGTCGGAATGAAGGTCTCCACCCATCTTCCCAACCTGCGCGAAAAATCCCAAATCCTCTCCGGTTCGGAAATTGAGCGCACCCTGGTCCGCCTGGCGCACGAGATCGTGGAAAAGAACAACGGCGTGGCCAACCTCGGCCTGGTGGGCATCATGCGCCGGGGCGTCCCGCTGGCGCAGCGGCTGGCGAAAGTCCTGGGACGTATCGAGAAGACCGAGGTGCCGGTGGGAACGCTCGATATCACCCTCTATCGTGACGATCTGTCCACCGTCGGCCAGCGGCCGGAGGTGAAGCACGGCACCATGGAGTTCGACATCCATGACCGTGACATCGTGCTGGTGGATGATGTGCTGTATACCGGCCGCACGGCGCGCGCCGCGCTGGATGCCCTGTTCGATTACGGCCGTCCGCGGCGCATCCAGCTTTGCGTGCTGGTCGACCGCGGGCACCGCGAGCTGCCCATCGAGGCCACCTTCGTGGGCCGCACGCTGCAGACCACCCCCAATCAGATCATCGAAGTCAGGCTGCAGGAGAGCGACGGCGCCGACAAGGTGCTGCTGCTGGAGCGGGCGCCCGAAGCACCATGAAGCCATCACTGGGTTCACTGCTGGGCATCAACCAGCTTACGACCGCGCAGATTGAATCGATTCTGGCGCTCGCCCGGCGCATGGATCCGAACCGCCCCTCGCAGCTGCTGCGGGGCAAACGGGTGGTGCTGCTGTTCTATGAAGCTTCCACCCGTACCCGCACATCGTTCGAATTTGCCGCCAAAGCCCTGGGCGCAACCACCACGCTGGTGACCGCGACCTCCTCCAGTATCGAGAAAGGCGAGTCGCTCATCGACACCGGCTGGACGGTGGAGTGCATCGGCGCCGACGTGATTGTCATGCGTCACCCGAACAGCGGCTCGGCGCACCTGCTGGCGCGCTATGTTTCGGTGCCGGTGGTGAATGCCGGAGATGGCATGCACCAGCATCCCTCGCAGGCGCTGCTGGACGCGCTGACCATGCTGAATCACAAAAAAAATTTACGGGGACTGCGGGTGGTGATTGTGGGCGACGTGTACCACAGCCGGGTGGCGCGCTCGAATGCGGAGCTGCTCTCGCGCTTCGGAGCGCATGTGATTTTGTGCGGGCCGCCGGACTTCGTGCCCGAGGTGGCGGCCACGCTGGCGCCTGGAGTCACCGTCAGCCATGATCTGAACGCCGCCTTGCAGGGCGCCGACGTGGTGATGGCCCTGCGGGTGCAGAAAGAGCGGTTGCTGGGACAGCACCAGGGAGTGGAGGCATATGTGGCGCATTACCAGGTGACGCCGCGGCGTATGCTGCTGGCGAAACCCGATGCCATCCTGATGCATCCCGGGCCGGTGATCCGCGGCATGGAGTTGACCAGCGAAGTGGCCGACGGGCCGCAGTCCTGCATCCACGAGCAGGTGCGCAACGGCGTGAAGACGCGCATGGCCATCCTGGCCATGGTACTGGCAGGGGCGTGAAGGGGCGCCGGAACAGGCCTGCCGTCCGCCAGGACAGAGGTATAATTCGACACGATGAGCGTGATCGACGATTTCCGCAAGGTGCGGCAGGACTTCCTGGCACCTGAGCTGCGCGCGGTGAATGCGCGCTTGGACGCCACCGAAAAAGTCATGGAGGCCCATCACCGCGAAACACTGGCGCGTTTTGAAACTGAGAAAACAGCTGCCGATGCCCGTCACAGCGAGATACTGTCCCGTCTCGATGGCCTTCAACGGTCTTTTGACCTCGACAAGCGGGTTGAGCGTCTGGAAGGCCGCGAGCCCCGCGCCTGAATGGCCCATCACTTTTCCCGCCGATCTGGAGCAGGTCTCGTCGCCATCCGTGCCCCGTTGTGCTGTAGTTGAGAGACAGCCATGGACTCCCTGCTCATCCAGCGCGGACATCTGATCGACCCGGCAAGCGGCATCGATCGCGAGATGGATGTGCTGCTGCGCGACGGACGGGTGGCCGCCGTTTCCTCTCCCGGCTCACTCCGCGGCCAGGCCAAACAGACATTCAGCGCCCGCGGCTGCATTGTGGCGCCGGGCTTCATCGATCTGCATGTGCATCTGCGGGAACCGGGGCAGTCGCACAAGGAAACCATCGTGACCGGAACGGCGGCGGCGGCGGCCGGCGGCTTCACCTCGGTCTGCGCCATGCCGAACACCGTGCCGGTGAACGATTCCGCCGAGATCACCCGCTGGATGCAGGAACCCGAACGGGGGGCGCTGGTCAACGTCTTCCCCATTGCCGCTGCCACTCTGGCCAGCGCGGGCGCGAAGCTGACGAATTTCGCCGCGCTGAAGCGGGCCGGCGCGGTCGCGGTGAGCGACGACGGCAAGCCCATCCTGGATGACGCGGTGATGCGCCGTGCGCTGAGACGGGCCGCGCGGGTGGACATCCCGGTGGTGCAGCACGCGGAAGATACCCGGGTGACGGCCGGCTGCTCCATGAACTACGGCGCGACCTCGTTCCGGCTGGGTGTGCACGGCATGCCGAATTCGGCGGAGGCGAGCGTGGTGGAGCGCGACACCCGCCTCGCGGGCGAGACCGGCGGACATCTGCATGTGGCGCACCTCTCGACACGGGAGGCGCTGGGAGCCGTGCGAACGGCGAAAAAAGCCAGGCTGCGCGTCACGGCGGAGGTCACGCCGCACCACTTCACCCTCATCGACGACAATGTGGGCGAGTTCAACACGCATTACAAGATGAATCCGCCGCTGCGCTCGGCCGCCGACCGCGAGGCGCTGATCGGAGGCATTCTTGACGGCACCATCGACGCCGTGGCCAGCGATCATGCCCCCCACGCCTTTCACGAAAAGCAGGTGGAGTTCGAGCGCGCCGCTTTCGGCATTACCGGCCTCGAAACCACGCTGCCCATCGTTCTCACCGTGCTGCACCATCACTTCGGCCTGCCGCTCGGGCGCATTGTTGAGCTGCTGGCGGCGAACCCGGCGAAGATCTTCTACCTGGCAGGACGCGGTACGCTCGCCAAAGGCGCCTACGCCGACGTGACCATCTTCGATCCGAAGAAGAAGTGGACCTTTGATGCCTCGCAGTCGCGGTCGAAGTCAAAGAATACCCCGTTCGACGGCTGGAGTTTTACCGGACGGGCTGTGGCGACGATTGTCGGCGGGAAGATGGTGCATGAGCTGTAGGTGTGCTGCGGCCATTCCTGCAGCAGCGCCTGTATCTCTTTTTCGAACGTGTCCTTGTCGACCACTCCGACTTTTGTATCCACAATCCGGCCGTTCTTATCGATCAGCAGCGTGACCGGCATATTGTGAATCTTGTACAGCTCCGTGACTTTGTCGTCGCCCACGGCAACACGGTAATTCACCTTCTGCTCCGCGATGTACGCCTTCACCGGTTTCCAGCCGTCGTCCATGGAGATGCCGATCACCGACAAGCCGCGGTCTTTGTACTTGTTCTGGAATTCCATGTACCACGGGATTTCGGTTTTGCAGCCGTGGCACCATGTCGCCCAGAAATCGAGCAGCACCACTTTGCCGCGATAATCCGAAAGCTTGAATGATGCGCCACTGGCGTCCTGCAGAGTAAAATCCGGCGCCGCCTTTCGAGCGTTCGCCGCCGGCAACGAAGCGCCCTCGGCATACGCCGCGCAGAGACCAGTCGCCAGTGCCAGTGCAACGGCTCCAAGTACGAAACGGATTTTGTGCGAAGACAATTTCATGCCGCCTCCTTCGCGGTCACGGGGGTGCGAACCGGCATCGACGACGATATCATTAGTCCGCCCGCGGCTCCCAGCGCGAGGCCGAGCACAAAGCGCGCCCACATCCAGTTGCCATGCAAGCCGGTGAATTCCGCCGCCGCGTCGAGGAGGTTGATCGCCGCGGCTGCGATCAGCATGCGCATCGCGATGGTTCGCGAAGTCCGAAGCAGCAGCCCAAACGCCGCCCCCATGTAGATTCCCAGGCAGCGGGCGCACACCGCGACCGGCGCGCCGAAGATCCAGAAGCAGCGCTCGGGACGCTGATGGCAGACCAGCGCGAAGCCGCGATACAAAACCACCGCGATGGCCGGCGAGCCGCGCGCCAGCAACCAGGGAGCGGCCATGGCCGCCGACAGTACCAGCAGCGCGGTGATGGCGGCGAGCGCTCCGGCATGGCTCGGTTTGAATGACATGGGAGTACTGGTTGAGCCTGCCATGAGGGAGCGTGGATTGCAATCAGGGGGCGGGACCTCGCTCCCACTCATTCGAACAGCGCAGATGAGTGGGGCACCCGCCAAAACGAGAACCGCCGACCGCATGGTTACCAAAGGCTAATTACTTCACCCCCTCCTCCTGTAATCTTGACGACAACAGGGGAGACGCTATGCTGGTAGGTTGGGCGTCGTGTGTCCAGTCCCTCCGGGAAGGTTTCCGGGGCTGATGATCTTTGACAAACAGTGGCTAGTGGTCAGTGGCTAGTGGACAGGGGTCGGGTCAGTGCCCCTAATTCAGGGCGTGAGCACCTGGCTGCATCTCTGCAAAATATTCTGGAAGCGAGACTTAGCTCGACGACGAAGTGCCATATTCTCAAGGTCTTGGCTTATGTCGCGCAAAGTATTGAGAAGCCGGGACTTGCGGGCGCTTTAACTCGTTTCCGCTGAATACTTTGCGAGCGATGGGTCGCAAAGGCAATAATATAGTTGGCAACTATATTATTGCCGTCGCAAAGTATTGACAGCAAAGACCCAGAAAAATGGGGTGGGGTAGTGGCTAGTGGCCAGTGGCCAGAGACAGCAGATTCCCCAAGGCAGTTGCCAGTAGCCAGTGGCCGGTTGTCAGCAAAAGCAGACCCCAACTGACAACGGACAACCGGCAACCGACAACCGCAGTCAGGCCAGTATTCCCATCCGCTTGCCGACGCGCTTCAGCGTTTCCAGCGCCTGGTCGAGTTCGTCCCGGGTGTGCGTTGCGGTCATGATGGTGCGGATGCGCGCCTTGCCTTCAGGCACCGTGGGAAACGCGATGCCGGTGCCCATCACGCCTTCCTGGAAGAGCTCGCGCGAGAAGTCCATGGTGAGCTTGCCGTCGCCGATGATGATGGGCGTGATGGGCGTCTCGCTGGCCGGGGTGTTCACTCCGCCGATGTTGAAGCCCAGCGCGCCCAGCTCCTTCTTCCAGTAGCGGGTGTTCTCCCACAGGCGGTCGATGCGCTCCGGCTCCTGCTCCAGCACATCGAAGGCGGCGATGCAGGTGGCCGCGACCGACGGCGGATGGGAGGTGGAAAACAGGAACGGACGGCCGCGATGGTAGAGGAACTCGATGAGATCGCGGGTGCCGCAGACGTAGCCGCCCAGCGCGCCGATGGCTTTCGACAGCGTGCCGACCTGGATGTCCACCCGCCGGTGCAGATGGAAGTGGTCGACGGTGCCGCGGCCGTTGCGGCCGAGAACGCCGGAGGCATGCGCGTCGTCCACCATCATGATGGCGCCGTTCTTTTCGGCGAGCTCGGTCAGCTGCGGCAGCGCGCCGATGTCGCCGTCCATGGAGAAGACGCCGTCAGTGATGAGCAGCTTGTGGCCGGGCTCGTTGCGGATTTCGTTGAGCAGCTCTTCGGCATGGGCGACGTCCTTGTGGCGGAAGACCCTGATCCGGGCGCGCGAGAGGCGAGCGCCGTCGATGATGCTGGCGTGGTTCAGCTCGTCGGAGATGATGAAGTCGTCCTTGCCGAGGACCGCCGAGACGGTGCCCGCGTTGGCGGTGAAGCCGGACTGGAAGACCACGCAGGCCTCGACGTTCTTGAAGCGCGCGATCTTCTCCTCCAGCTCCATGTGGATCTTCATGGTGCCGGCAATGGTGCGCACCGCGCCCGAGCCGACGCCGAACTCCCGGGTGGCCTCGAGCGCCGCCTCGCGCAGTTTGGGATGGGTGGTCAGCCCGAGATAGTTGTTGGAGGCGAGGTTGATGACGCGCTTGCCGTCGAAGGTGCAGACCGGCGCCTGCTCATCGTCAAGGACGCGGAGGCGGAAGTAGGTGCCCTTGTGCTTGAGTTCGGTCAGCTGGTCAGTAAGGAAGGAGAGCGGGTTGGTGCGGGTGGTGCTGGTGGCCATGAATCTCTCCAGGCGCAAAAGGGATATTTTAGCGCGGAGAAGGCAAGGGAGGAGCCAGCCTGAGGCGAAGAACCGTGCCGCTACGCCAGGATCTTGTGTGCTCCGCTTCCTGAATAAAGCAATGAGCTGCCGGCATCAAATCCTCCATGATCACTGGCGAAGGAATCGCCTCATCGTAAGCGATGGAGCCACGCCATCCCCCTTTACGCCTTCTCCCGTCTGTACTCGTCGAACGCGTCCAGAAACCGGTCAATTTCCTTCTTCCTCAGGTAATAGGGCGTCGATAGCCTCAGCTTCGAGGGCTCGCCGCCGCGAATCCTGATCTTCTTCGTCTTCCACATCCACTCTTCCAGTTGCATGCGCTGGATGGGCGGAACGTTCACCGTGGCAATCGCGCAGCGCAGCTTCGCGTCGGGCGAGGTCCACGATTCCGCGCCGCGTTTCACCGTCTCCGCCAGCATGTAATCGCCAAGCTCACGATGCCGGCGCTCGATGCGCTCCATGCCAATCTGGTTCGCCAGTTGGATGGCCGCGCGCAATCCGTAAAGCGACGGCACATTCGACGAGCCAATCCGCTGGAAGCGTTCGGCGCGCAGCTTCGGCTCGTTCCATCCCTCGGTCGCGATGGTGTTCCACAGCCGATCGATGACCTCGTCACGGACGTACAGAAAGCCCGAGCCCTTGGGCGCCATCAGCCATTTATGCGGGCTGGAACTGTACATGTCGCAGCCAAGGTCATGCAGATCGAGCCGCATCATTCCGGGCACGTGCGCTCCGTCCACCGCCGACAGAATGCCCCTCGAGCGCGCCAGCCCGCAGATCTCCTTTGCCGGCAAAACCACGCCCGTCACCGTCGTGATGTGGCTGAAGAAGATGACCCGCGTGCGCGGCGTGATGGCGTCGCTGAACAGCTCCAGCACCTGGGGCGTGTCCTTCACCGGCAGCGGCAGCGCGACTTTCTTCACGACGGCGCCGTAGCGCTTCGCCTTCAGTTGCCACGGCTGCTCGCCGCCGGGATGCTCCTGGTCGGTCATCAGCACCTCATCGCCGGCCTTCATGTCCACGCCATTGGCGATGTAGCTGTTGGCCTCGGTTGCATTGCGCAGCAGCGCAATCTCGTCGCGCGTGCAGCCCACGAAGGCGGCCAGAGGATCGCGAAATTCGTTCCACGGCCCGTAACCCCAGATGGGATAGTCCTCAGGGTCCGCCTCGTCCAGCTTCTCCGTCGAGGTATAGCCGTCAAAGACTGCCCGCAGCACCGGCACGGGACTGGAGCCGACCGTGCCGTTGTTCAGATAGATTTCGTCTTCGGGAATCAGGAACTGCCGGCGTAGCTCGCTCCAGTACGCCTCGTCATTGCCGGCGTACGCTTCTGGATTCGGCAGCGATGGCGGAACTTTCTGCAGTTGTGCCAGCAGATCGTTGCGAAAGGCGAGAGCGGCGGCGAATCCGGCGCCCGCGGCGAGAAAACGGCGGCGATCGGGCAAGAGCGGCCTCCTGGACGAACGCGCCATCTTACACCCGCTTCGTGCTTCGTTCCGCTCCTGTACTCCTGCTTTTTGCCTCTGGCAGACTGCTGAAAACTCCCCAGGGCTGCTTTGAAGGGGCGCAGCTTTAGCTGTGCCGTTGCGAATCCCTTTTGTTTTGTCAGCCTGAAACCGACTTTAATCAATGAGGAAGGTGCTTTTTCGGCTTCCAGGCAGCCTCCATGCGAAAAGCTGGTGCAAAATCCAACTGCGCACTGGCAACAGTCTTAAGATAGGTGCATGGGTGGCGTGCGCATCGACAAATGGCTCTGGGCGGCGCGCTTCTTCAGGACCCGTTCGCTGGCGACCCGTGCCTGTGAACTCGGCAGGGTCCAATCCAACCACCAGCCCGCCAAGCCTGCCCGTGAGGTGCGCGTTGGCGACCTGTTGCAGGTCCGCACCGAGGGCGGCGACTTTGAGGTGAATGTCCTGCTGCTGAGCGAGGTGCGCGGACCGGCCCCGGTGGCTCACACCCTCTATGAGGAAACCGAAGCCAGCCGCGAATTGCGCATGAAAGCGGCCGAGGAGTGCAAGGCGCTGCGGGACTTCGCTCCCGCGCCGCCGGGCAGACCGTCCAAACGCGACCGCCGCAGGATCATGCAGTTTCGCGGCGGGCGCTAAGGACACTCCGATGAAGTTTCATTGAAGGGGACGGCCTTCAGGCCGTCCGCAGGCACGCCAGGTCACCGCGGCTTAGCCGCTGCCGAGACCTCAACCTGACTTCTTAACGAAAAAAGAATGCCTGAAACTCCCCGACGACCCTCTCCGGCAACGTTTCGCGGTTCGATTTCTGCAACAGCCCGTGCGCGGCGCCTTCAATCGCAACCAGCTTCGTCGACGCGGAAATCAGGCCGATAGCGCCTTGCAGCTCCTCAATTGATCCGAACGCATCCCGCGTCCCACTGATGAACAGCGTCGGCGTTCGTAGCTGGGGAAAATGCGCGGTCCTCAACTGCCCCGGTCGTCCCGGCGGATGCAGCGGATATGACAGCAGCAGCAAACCTGCAGCCAGCGCAGGTTCCGAGGCCACCAGCATGCTGGCCTGCCGTCCTCCATACGAGACGCCGCCCAGAAATCCCGTGCCCGCAAATCTCTCGCGCATCAGAGTCACCGCCCGGCGCAGTCCCTCCTGGTCGCGCCTGGCATCGGAGGGTGAAGGGGGCCCGGTGGCGCGTCTTTGCCGGAAGGGCAGATCGCAACGCAAGGTCGCGAGACCGGCAGCTGCGAACCGCTCCGCCAGAGCGACCAGCAGCGGCGCGTTACAGTTCCCGCCGGCTCCGTGGGTCAGCACCAGAAATCCCGAACCCGTGCCTTTCGCGCTATGCACAAACCCGCGCACCGGCGCTTCGCCTGAGCTATCGCTGAACGCCTCTGCCTGCTTGCCTGTCACACCCATTCACCTTGCAAAAATCTTGTACAGCATCAGGTAGATCGCCACCCCGGTCACCGAGACGTACATCCAGATGCCGAAGGTATAGGGCGCAATTCTCTTGTGCCGCTCGAAGCTTCCTTTCAATGCGCGAACCAGGGTTACCAGGATGAACGGCACGACGACGGCAGCAAGAATGGTATGCGATACAAGGATTGTGAAGTACAGCGGACGCGAGAATCCTGCTCCCTGGAAGCGGGTGACGCCGGCGCGCAGCACCAGATGGTAATACAGGTACGAGAGCAGGAACAGCGAGGAGGTACAGAGCGCCGCCAGCATCATGCGTTTATGCGCCTGCTGGCGGCCACGCCGGATGAAGTACAGGCCCGTGCCGATCAGGACGGCGCTGGAGCCGTTGAGCACCGCGTCGAGCGCGGGGAAAAATGTAGCACTCAACTGCATCAGGCAGCCGGTTTGGTCGTTCGGCGGCTCGCGATCAGGAATGACAGGACGAACATCACCAGCGTAAACAGCGCCAGCACCGCGAAGTTGCCGCCCAGCGACAGGTCCGTGGAAGCCGAGCCGGGGAACAGCAGCGAACGCAGCGCCTCGGTCCCGTAGGTCAGCGGATTGATCCGCATGAGCAGGCGAATCCACAACGAGGCGCCGGAGAGCGGAAACAGCGATCCTGAGAGCAGCCACAGGGGAATCAGAAACAGATTGATAATGGCGTGAAAGGCCTGGGTGGAATCCATCGGCCAGGCGATGATGAACCCGAGGGCCGTCAGCGAAAACGCGACCAGAAAAATCGCCAGCACCGTAAGCCCGAAACTGGCGAACGTGAAATGCACGCCCACCGCCGGCGCGAATACCAGGAAGATCAGTCCCTGCAGGGTCGCCAGCGTCGCTCCGCCCAGCACCTTGCCCAGCACGATGACCGAGCGGCTCACCGGCGCGACCAGAACGGAAAGCAGAAAGCCTTCCTTGCGGTCCTCGATTACCGACATCATGGTGAAGATGGCGGTGAACAGCACGATCATGATCAGCGCGCCGGGGAAGAAAAATTCCAGATAATGCTGTCCACCGGCGCCGCTGGAGCGGAAGGAGGTGCCAAATCCCGAGCCGATGACCACCCAGAACAGCAGCGGCGATGCGATCACGCCGACCACCCGCGCCCGCTGCCGGTAAAAGCGGATGACCTCGCGCCACCACAGCGAAATGGAGGGCAGTAGCGTGCCTGCGCTGGTTGGCGCAACGCTTACGGAAAAGGTGCCGGTTTGGGTAGCCATAGGCTCAGTTGCCGGTTGTCATACCGCCAGGCGTAGCTTGCATGCTGAATTTATTCTACAGGGGAATTCGGCGGTACATGTGGCTCGAAAAGCTTCTTCCGGCCTGCTATGATGGCTGCCTTCCCGGCAAATGACTTCATCGCCCGTAGATGTGCGCCTGGCTGCCGCAGGCTCCGCCGCTCCAGGTGATTCTGCTTTCCGTCGCCGTCTCTTTTATCTGCTCGCGGTTCTCGCCCTCATCTATGCCCTGTTCGCCGGACTACGAACGGTTTCGGATTTCGATCTCGGCTGGCAGATGGCCACCGGACGCTGGATCGTTCAGCACCACTCTGTTCCTTCCGTCGACGTCCTCTCCTATACCGCTTCCGGCCAGCCCTGGATCTACCCCGTCGGCGCGGGGATCGTTTTCTACGCCGCGTATCTGCTGGGCGGTTTCGCGTTCATCTCGTGGATCGGCGCCGCTGCCTGCGTCGCGACCGTTCTGTTGCTGCTACGCAGGAGCTTCGCAATCGGAGCCGCCCTTGCCATATTCGCGGTGCCAGTCATCGCCCTGCGCACCACGCCCCGTGCGGACATGTTCACGGTTGTGCTGTTCGCGGCATTTCTCTCGCTGATCTGGCAGCAGTATTGCACTGGTGACGCCGCGCTCTGGCTGTTGCCGCTGCTGATGGTCGCATGGGTCAACCTTCATTTGGGATTTATCGCTGGTCTTGGGCTCATCGCCGCCTACCTTGTGACGGAGCTGCTGGAGGCGATCATGAGCGCGGCGCAGCGCCGGGCCGGGCTTCAGCGACTCCGCCGCGCCGGGCCGTGGCTGGCAGCCACAGCGCTCGCCACGCTCGTGAATCCCTGGGGCTGGGGTGTCTACCGCGCCATCCTCCTCCAGCAGCGCGTCAATGGCCAGCACGAGTACCTGATCGCCGAATGGACCGGGCTGCCGCTGACGTGGAGCGCCATCACCAATTCGATTTCGTTGCGCCAGACGGAGGGCACGCTTTACCTGCTGCTGGCATTTGCTGTCGTCGCTGCAGCCGTGGCGTTGCTGCGGGCGCAGTTGGGAGCGGCCATCCTGCTGCTGGGCGCAGGTTATGTCGCCTCGCGCTACGTTCGCATGGGTGCGCTCTTCGCCTGTGTGGTCGTCGTAGTTGGCGGGCCAATCCTTGCAGAAGTGGCAACGCGCGTCATCGCATGGCTCCGTCCCGCCAGAGCACGCCCGATTGCCGCGGGCATTGCGGTTGCGCTGCTGGCGATACTCGTCGTCCTGCGCTGCTTCGATCTGGCGAGCAATCGCTTCTACGCGCGCGGCACTTCGGAAAGTACCTTCGGCGCCGGCCTGAGCTGGTGGTTCCCGCAACGCGCCGCTGAATTCATCGAAAGCAACAATCTTCCGGGAGAAGTTTTCAACACCTACAACGAGGGCGGATTTGTCGCGTGGAGACTGGGCCCGCAGCATCGCGACACCATCGACGGACGCGCGCTGGTCTTCGGGGTACAGGCCATCCAGCGGAACACCCGGTTGCTGCAAAGCTCGCCCGATTCCCCCTCATGGCAGGAGGAGGCGGCCCGTTACAACATCAACACGATTCTGCTTCCGCTGGGGCGGTTCAACGGAATCGAACTGGTCCATCTCCAGGACTTCTGTCATAGCACGCTGTGGCAGCCGGTGTATCTGGATGAGATTTCGGCAGTCTTCGTGCGCCGCACCGCGCCGCAATCCGGGGAGTTGCTCCAGCGCTTTGCGGTCAACTGCGCCACCGCGCCACTGCCCTTGCCGACCGCCGCAAAAAGCGGCGCCGGCGCATTCAATGCCTGGAGCAATGCAGCCGCGGTCCTGGCTGCACTGGGCCGGAACTCCGAAGCGCTGGTCGCGACCGGTAATGCCCTGGACATCTTTCCCGGCAGCTCCTTCGTCCACTGGCTGCGCGGCAACCTGCTGTTCACAATGGGCCGCGCGGATGAATCGGAGCAGGAATACCTGGCCGCCGTCTCGCTGCAACCCGGCGACGTGACCCTCACAGCGCTCGCTGACAGCTATCGCAACCGCGGACGCACACCGGAAGCCATCGACACCATGAAGCGCGCTGCCGCCCTCTCGCCGAAGCCATATTCCGTTCTGTTGAATCTCGGCTATCTCTATCTCAGGGCGAACCAGCCGGACGATGCCCTCAGCGCCTTCGATCGGGCGGAGCGAAGCGCTCCGAAGAATATCCGCGCGGCCGACAATGGCACCTTCGATTTCATGTTGGCGCAGGGTCGCTCCGTAGCCTGGGACAAACAGGGCGAACTGGCGCGGGCCATTTCCTTTCAGGAGCAGGCCGCGCAGATTGAACCCGACGCGCCCGAGCCGTGGCGCCGCCTGGCAAGGCTATACCGTCGCGAAGGCCGGCTCGACGATGCCAATCGCGCGGAGGATCATGCCGCCGCGGCACAGCAAAAACACGGCCAGTGATAAACGCGTTCCCGGCCCATCGCGGCTGCAAATGGCGCGCGGAAGCCTCGGCTATCGCGCGCTTTTTGAAAACGCAGCCCTTGAAGGGGCGCAGCTTTAGCTGCGCCGTCAGGACCTTCTTATTTCTTCGGGCGGGCTTGCCCGCGCCTCGCGATTGCGGTCGGCTGCATGCGCCTTGAAGGGGCGCAGCTTTAGCTGCGCCGTCACAAGCTTTTTATTTCTTCGAGAGGGCTTTAGCCCGCGTGCCGGGCAATTTACTTCTGCTCCTCCGCCTCCGGACCGCTTTCCTCGCTCCAGAAGCGGTGGCCCGTCCGGCGGATGAACACATCTTCCAGGCTCGGCTTGTGCACCGACACGCCCTCAACTTCGCCGGGAAATGCCTCCACCACGTCAGTAACAAAGCGATGTCCGCTCTCGATCTCCAGGCGCACGCGATGATCGAGCACCGTGGGATGCACCCCGAAGCGCTGCGCGATGCGGCTCGCCAGCGCATCCGGATCGTTCGCCTCCAGCAGGATCACGTCGCCTCCGATCTCGCTCTTCAGCTCCGCCGGCGTGCCCAGCGCAACCACGCTGCCGTTGGCGTAGATTGCCAGTCGGTCGCAGCGCTCCGCCTCCTCCATCAGGTGTGTGGTCACCAGCACGGTCACGCGTTCCTCGTCGCGCAGGAGCTGCAGATACTGCCAGAGATCGCGGCGCGCGCCGGGATCCAGCCCGGTGGTCGGCTCGTCCAGCAGCAATACCGAGGGATGATGCAGCAGTCCCTTCGCCAGCTCCAGCCGGCGCCGCATCCCACCCGAAAACGTCTCGGCTTTGTCTTTGCCACGATCGGACAGTCCCACGCGGCCCAGCATCTCCGCGACTCGCCTCTTCAGTGCAGCGCCGCTCAGTCCATAAACATGGCCGACCAGCATCAGGTTCTCTTCCGCCGAAAGCTTTACGTCGATACTCTGCGCCTGAAATACCACTCCAATGTTGCGCCGGACCAGCGCCGGCTCGCGCGCCACATCGTGTCCCAGGATCAGCGCGCGCCCTCCCGAGGGCAACATCAGGGTCGAAAGAATACGGAAGGTCGTGGTCTTGCCGCTGCCGTTCGGACCCAGCAGGCCGAAGATTTCCGCCTGCCCCACATCAAACGAAACTCCCGCCAGCGCGACGCGTTCGCCGTACTGATGGCGCAACGCCTGCAGCTGGATCACGGCCGAAGCCCCGGCTTCCAGCTTGTCCACGGAGGTTTGATGAAGGGTTTTGGAAACGCTCATACGAGGGCCAAAGACGATTTTATATGAGTAACGCCGCGCCCCGGAGGTCTCGCCTTCTCCTCAGCCTTGCAGGTTAGCGCCACATTTCGGGCAGAAGTTCACGCGGGAATAACCAGGGCCTCCGTAGATGGTCGCGTTGCATCGAGGGCAGAATCGCGTCAGGCGATAATTCAGGAACATGATTACGATAACCGCGACGATGAAAAACCAGGGTAAGCGCCAGTGAAATATCCACTCCGCAAACCCGAGGAATGCAATTCCGATCGCGGTTAGTATGGACGGATGCGCAGCTTTCCTGGTTGCGTAACTGGCTTTGCTGTAGAAGATCTAGGAGCCGATTCCCAAAGCAATCCAACATACAAAAAGGTGGCGAATGCGATTGGCATCTCAGCCGTACGTTAACTCAGAGATGTTAGAACAATCAGGATAGCGCCGGCTCGATTCGGGTCAGGGCACGGCTTCAGCCGTGCCCTTTCTTATGCCTCCCTTGCGGCACCACTTACTCAAGCTGGAGATAACATGCGTTCGTTATGTCCCCGTTGTTGAAGTCGTCTAGGACCGAGACGTCCTCTTCCATCTGCTGCCCGGCAGGGGAGGATGGCGAGACGCCTTCTGGAACTGTCCCCGAGCCGAGCAGGCTGTTGGCATCGGAGAGAGTTTGCTGAATGGGCGTCGAGTCGGTGCCGCTAATGATGTTCAAATTCGGGCAATTAGCTGACGGGCCAAGGCCACGCTGGCGTCCCCGCGGGTTGGAGCTTGCAGAATGTTCATCAACTGTGCATTGGTGTAGAAAGTAGTGCCCAGCGTCATCCCCGAACCGTCATTCCATACGGTTGGATGATTCTTCCAAAAACCTTGGGTCAGTGGTGGGCAGTTCTGGGCCTGCATCGGAAGAGCGCCCAGCATCAGAATGCCGATTGTAGCGGCGATTACCAACACTCGTAGTTTCATCTTTCTCTCCTTTATGCCGTCCTGAAGAGGCAGACGAGGGTTGGCGAATCACACACACAGCGACGACAGGCTGATCCCGTGCTGGCTGGAGCTCTTCTTTGTGAGGAACTCTATACAACCGTTGCTGAGGCCTGAGGATAAAAAACGCCGGCTTGGCACCTTTGGTAACTATTGCCGTAACTTTTTATCGAGTGAGAGCTATCCCGCCCGGTTGATCATCATCAGCGCGAACAGCAGTGGAAGATAGATCACCGATGCCTGCAGCAGGTGCCGTGCGTGCGGCTTCGAGTCCGGCGCGGCGGGCGCCAGCTTCATCGTCCACATACGCAGGCTGAACCACAGCATGGCGCTGCCGAGCAGCAGCGCGCCCGTGAAGTATGCCCATCCCGACATGCCCATCAGCGTCGGCGCCAGCGACACCGGAACCAGTGCCACGGCGTACATCACGATGGCCAATGCGGTCGAGCGGCCATCGGCCTCCACCACGGGGAGCATGCGGATGCGCGCATTCTCGTAGTCTTCGCGATAGAGCCAGGCGATGGAGTGAAAGTGCGGGAACTGCCAGAAGAAGAGGATGGCAAACAGTGCCAGCGCTTCGCCATCCAGCCGGCCGCGCACCGCGGTCCAGCCCAGCACGGGAGGCATGGCTCCCGGAAACGCGCCTAAGAAGGTGCAGACGGGGTGCACGCGCTTCATCGGCGTATAAACCGCAAGGTAGGTCAGCGAGGTGAGCGCCGCCAGTGCCGCCGTGAGCCGGTTCGTCGTGGCCCACAGGTACAGCACGCCGCTTAGGGTCATCCCGAAAGCCACCAGCGACGCATGCAGCAGGCCCATGCTGCCCGTCACCAGCGGGCGCTGCGAGGTCCGCAGCATTAGCGCGTCCAGGTCGCGCTCCACCACTTCATTGATGGCGGCCGTGCCTCCGCTCACCAGCCCGATGCCGATGAGCGCGTGCAGCAGCGTCCAGGAGAGCGACGACACGCCCGCTTTCGCCGCCCCGAAATACGCGCCCGCCCAGGCCGTCATCACAATCAGGGCGGTGACGCGCGCCTTGATGAGAGTGGCATAATCGCGGGCCAGCGAGGCAATCCCCGCGCGGGGAACGGCGAGCGGTTGGCTGACACTGCTCATGCGACCACGGCCTTTCTCTCTGCGCTGTGCGCCGCCGGCGCGGTCGCCTGGCTCGTGATCATCCGCCGCGCCTGGATCGCCAGTACCACACTGGCCGCCAGCACCAGCGCTCCGCCGGCAACATGCGCCACCGTGCTCACCACCATGATCTGCAGCGGCTGCACCGCATCGTGTCCCCATCGCAGGCGCGTGAGATAGGCGCTGAACCCCAGACCAAGCTGGACCATCAGCAGCGCCAGCAGCAGTTGGGCCGGCCTGCGCAGATGATCGATATTTCCGTAGCGCGCCAGCACCCGGGCGATGGTCCAGCACAGGACGGCGGTCACCACGCACGCCCCGATCAGATGCGGCAGCAGCTTCATGCCGTAATGGCGAAATGCGGCGCCCAGAATCAGCTGCACCCACACGCATGTGGCGGCGATTGCAGTCAGCAGGGCCGTCCCGGGGTGCACATCGGTCTCGGACACCGCTTCAGGCTCCTGCAGCCATTCCCGGCTTGTGAACAGTGCCATGGCGACTACGATGCAGAAAATCATCTGCCCCAGCGTGGCATGGGCCGTCGAAACCGACCAGGGAAGGAGATTCAGCACGGTGATGCCGCCCAGGACTCCCTGTGCGATAACGGCCGCCAGCGCGGTCCATCCCAGCACGCGCATCCACCTGCGGCTCTCGACCCGCTGCGTCCATACCGCCATCACGATGATCAGCAGGCCGATGAACTCGGCAATCATCCGATGCGTGTGCTCGTATTTGATACCGCCCACCATCGGCGGCAGCCGGTAGAGTGAACCGAACGACGTTGGCCAGTCGGGCACGGAAAGCCCGGCATCGTTGCTGGTGACCAGCGCGCCCGCAATAATCAGGAGAAAGGTAGCCCAGGCGAGGATCACGGCAAACCGATGATGCGCCGGGTTGTAGGCAGCAGGACCAGGTCGCGACGTCAGAACAGGCTCCTATAACATTGCGTCCGCGCTGAGCGAGCAGCTCGCTCGGAGCGATTCCTGGATGCTCCGCCAACGCGGCTTGGAAGACGAAAACTTCGGTAGAGATTGCGGCTCAAATCTGCGGCGAACGCCGTGGCATTCGTTGTGACATTCTAGCAAAACGCGCCGCCGGCAGCATCTGGACCGCTCTGCTTTCCCTGAACCGCGAGCCCGCCCGCGGGTAGTGGTGCAGTTTGCTTGTCATCCCGAGCGTGCCTCTTTTGCGAAGCGAGGGATCTGGGCTTTTGCGAAGCGAGGGATCTGGGCGCGCCAATTCGCGCCGGCGCGCGAAAGGCGCGCTTCCGTATTCAAACTGCACCATTACCCGCCCGCGCCTCACATGGACAGCGGCTGGCATTCCTGGTATGTTTTAATAGACACTATGCCGAAGCTGAAAACACATAGCGGAGCGGCCAAGCGCTTCAAGAAGACGGGGACGGGCAAGGTCAAGCGCGGTCACGCGTTCAAGCGCCACATCCTGACTTCCAAGGGCACCAAGCGCAAGCGCCAGCTCGACATGGATACCATTCTCGACAAGGCGGATCAGAAGAAGATCAAGCGCATGATTCCCTACTAGAGACGGGCGCATCGGCGTCTGCCTGATATCAACCACCAGGGTCGGCGCATCGGCGTTTGTCTCGATCAGGGCACGACTTCAGTCGTGCCGTAAACCGCCGGGTTGACCAAGTGCTTTAGCCCCTGGGGTACTTTGACTTCGGGTGATTTGTTCTGGAGTGTTTTTGCCGCATGGGGCGGCAGCCGGCGTGGACAACCAGGTCACGACGGTCAACAGCGTGTGAAGAGGCCATCGGCCCCTCCAGTCCCGATTTTCCGGGGCACCGAAGAGCGCAGCTTTTGTGC
This sequence comes from Binatia bacterium, assembly GCA_035516415.1. Classification (GTDB taxonomy): domain Bacteria; phylum Acidobacteriota; class Terriglobia; order Terriglobales; family Acidobacteriaceae; genus Bog-257. The sequence goes on from DATJAI010000067.1 coordinate 29,226, forward strand.
TCTATCGGATGCGGAGTGAGGTCAACTTTCCTGCCTCCAGCCGCTCAAGAGCCCCAACAAGCGCAAAGCGGCGCTTGTCGGGGGACCCCGATATCAGTTCCTCAGGAATTGACGGGTTTCGTAAAAAGGAGCAGCCATGCCTCGCGTTAAACGTGGTACCAAGCGCCGCGCGCGCCGCAAAAAGATACTGGAGCGGGCCAGCGGTTATTATCTGACAAAATCGAAGCTCTACCGTTCGGCAAAAGAGTCGGTGGAGCGCGGCCTCAAGTTCGCCTACAGCGGGCGCAAGCAGAAGAAGCGCCAGTTCCGCTCCATCTGGATCGTGCGCATCGGCGCCGCCGCCAAACTGAACGGCCTGAGTTACAGCAGATTCATCAGCGGACTGAAGAAGGCCGGCATCGACCTGGACCGCAAGATTCTGGCCGATCTGGCGGTCAACGATCCCGCCGGCTTTACGGCGCTGTGCAAACAGGCGCAAAGCGCCACGGCATAGCCGCCCGGTCCGGGGAATTTGCAGTGCAACATGGGCGGCCGTGATGGCCGCCCGTTGTGTTTGGGAGTGCCACCGATTGTGCTTCAGGAGCCTTGAAAGGGCACGCCTTCAGGCGTGCCGTAGCGGTGTGCAGAAGGTCGGGGCTTTAGCCCCTGAGGGAACTCGTTGTGAAGCCGGCGCGGGAGCACGCGACCCGCGCAGCGAAAAAGAGCCGGTCCCGCAGTGGCTAAAAGCCACATATCTGATGGACTCGTCCGGCACGGCTGAAGCCATGCCCTTTCGAAGCGCCGACGTGCGGCATCGTTGAAGACGATGTACACCGTTTCCCAACTCGATGACGCCCGCACCGCAAGAGCCGAGTCCCGCTTCGCGGGACGAAAGAACTTAGCCCAGCACGCAGCGAAGCGGAGTGCTGGGTAGGATAGATTTAGGAAGCTGAGCCCCTTCAGGGGCGGCACAAAGCCAAGCTTCAGCCGCGTAATGACTACGATGTACACGCCGACAAATCTCAGCGATTACTCCGTCGACACAATCAACAGGGCCGCGAGTGAGCTCAGGGCTGCTTTGGACGAAGAGGCAGCGAGAGTCTACACTGCGGCGGATTTCAAAGCCTTCCGCGACCGCTGGCGGGCACGCAAATCCGGAGTCGTGACACAGATAACAAAGTTTTGGCTCGGGAATGCACCACCGAACTCGAAACGTGATGCCGGATTCTTTGTGAATCTTCTTGCTGGCGAAATTGACGAGAAGATTGAGTGGTGCCAGCAAAAGATCCAGGTTTACGAGTCCGCTCACCAGGTCGTCTCACAAGAGGATTGGACCGACGTCCCCTCCCTTGCGCAAGCGAAGCTCGCCTCCGGGCGCCTCGACATCACCCTCCCCGGCATCCATCGCCCCATCGGCGTGAAGCATCCCGTGCTGCGCGTCATGGACGAGATCGTCGCCGTCTTCAAGGCCATGGGCTACTCGGTGGGCGAAGGCCCCGAGGTCGAAACCGACTACTACAACTTCGAGTCGCTGAATTTCCCGCCCAACCATCCCGCGCGCGACACCCAGGACACGCTGTTCATCGCCGGGCAGGAGGGCAAGCCGCCGCGCGACCGTCTGCTGCTGCGCACGCACACCTCGCCGGTGCAGATTCGCACCATGGAGAAACAGCCGCCGCCGGTGCGTATCGTCATTCCCGGCAAGGTGCATCGCAACGATCCGCTGGACGCCACGCATTCGCCGGTCTTCCATCAGGTCGAAGGTCTCGCGGTGGACACGAACATAACTTTCTGCGATCTGAAGGGCACGCTCGACCACGCCATGAAGGCGCTGTTCGGCTCCTCGGTGAAGACGCGCTTCTATCCCTCGTTCTTCCCCTTCACCGAACCCAGCGCCGACATGCAGGTGAGCTGCATCTTCTGCGGCGGCAAAGGCTGCCGCAAGTGCAAATTCAGCGGCTGGATCGAGCTGCTGGGCTGCGGCATGGTCGATCCCAACGTCTTCGACTTCGTGAAGCACAACGGCTACGACTCGTCGAAGATTTCGGGCTTCGCTTTCGGCATGGGCGTGGAGCGCATCGCCATGCTGAAGTATGAAGTCGAAGGAATCCAGCTGTTCTACGAGGGCGACGTGCGGTTTCTGGAGCAGTTCGGGTAGTGGGTCGAGCACGCCTTCACGCGTGCAGGCAGAGCGTGCGAAGCAGATTTTGGCTTTACCCGCTGGGCATGGGCCTGGTTGAAGCGCTGCACAGATAAAGAGGTGACTGAGTCCAGCGCCGTAGGCGCAGCATATATCGTAGCCCAGCACGCAGGCCATATTTTGGCCGGAGTGCTGGGTTAGGCGCGGTTTTAAATCCCGAGCCCCTTCCGGGGCGGCACAAAAGCAGGTCCCTCGACGGCTGAAGCCATCTCGGGACGACAAACAGAATTTGGGCGGGTTGACGCTGGCCTGAAGGCCAGCTCTACCCGAGCGGTACGTTACTGGCCTGAACGCCAGCTCGACCAGAAAACTTGCATGAGAATTATCCCCGCATGGCTACGCGAATTCGTTGATGTCCCCGCTGACGACCGTCAGCTCGCCGAGGCGCTAACGTCTGCCGGCATCGCCGTGGAGTCTGTCCAGGAAGAGAACGGCTCGATGGTATACGAGATGGATCTGACCACCAACCGCGTCGACGCCATGAATCACTACGGCGTCGCGCGCGAGGCATCGGCCATCTACGGCGTCGAGCTGAAAAAGGTCGGACCTGAGCTGCCGAAGCAGACGGCGCGTCCTTCCGGTCCGTGCGTGTGGCGCGCTCCGCTCGGCAAGACGAGCTTCACCGACGACGACTCCGATGTGGGCGCAGCCACGGCCACCGCGTCGTTCCCGATTGTCATTGAAGACCCGCAGGGCTGCGCGCGATACACGGCGCGCATTGTCGCCAACGTGAACATCGGCCCCTCACCCGGGCACATCGTCAGGCGTCTGGAACTGCTGGGCTCGCGCTCCATCAACAACGTTGCCGATGCCACCAATTATGAACTCAACGAGCTTGGCCATCCCACGCATGCTTTCGATCTCGACCTGCTGGAGGGCGGCACCATCGTCGTCCGGCGCGCGCGCGAAGGCGAAGTGCTGAAGACGCTCGACGGCCTGGATCGCACGCTCACGGGCGACGATCTTGTCATCGCCGACGCAAAGAAGCCGGTGGCGCTCGCCGGCGTCATGGGCGGCTTCGATACCATGATCACCGAACGCACGAAGAACGTGCTCATCGAGTCGGCATGGTTCGACCCGGCGACGGTGCGCAGCATGGCGAAGCGTCACGGAATGCACACCGACGCCTCGCATCGCTTCGAGCGCGGCGCCGATTACGGCATCACGCCGCTGGCCTGCGATCGCGTGGCGGAGCTCATTCTGCACAGCGCCGGCGGCGAGCTGCATGGCGAGCGCATCGATGTCATCGCCCGCAGCCTGGAGGGCTCTGCCATCCCTCTGCGGTCTGCGGAGATCAGGCGCAACCTCGGCATCGATATCGCCGAAGACGAAATCGAGGGCATTCTGGGGCGACTGGGGTTTGGTCTTACCCGTGGCCGGGCAGGCGAGTTCCGCATCCAGGTTCCATCGTGGCGCCTCGACGTCGAGCGCGAGATCGATCTGCTGGAAGAGCTGGCGCGCATTTACGGCTACAACCGTTTTCCCAACACCCTGCCGGCGTTCTCCGGCGCCGTAGTCGAGCTGCCGGACGAGCCAAAGAACGCCAGGGTCCGCCAGACGATGCTGGCGTTGGGCTACGATGAGGCCATTTCCCTGAGCTTCATCCCGGAGCAGGAGGCGAGGACATTTGGCGAAGCCGAGCCGCTGATGGTGGCGAATCCGCTCAGCGAGGAATCGGCCTGCATGCGCACATCGCTCCTCCCCGGCCTGCTCAACCTGGTTGCGTACAACCTGAATCGCGGGACGGCGAACATGCGCCTGTTCGAGGCGGGCGAGGTCTTCGAGAAACTGGGCAACCGCCATGACGAGCGCCGCCACCTGGCATTTGCGGCCAGCGGCGATGCCGTCCCGAAGAACGTTCACGCCGCGGCACAGCCGTACACCTTCTTCCACATGAAGGGTGACCTGGAAGAGCTGCTGTCGGCCTTCGAGCACCAGTCGCTGTACTTCGATTCCCTGGTCCCCGGCTACTTCCATCCCGGCCGCGCGGCGCGTGCCGTAATGGATGGCGAGATGGTTGCCTGCCTGGGGCAGTTGCACCCGGAGCAGGCCGCCGCGCGCAAGCTTCGGCAGGAGGTGTACATCGCCGAGGTGATGCTCGATCGCCTGTATCGCCGGCCCCTGCGTGAGCCGCGCTATCAGCCCATTTCGAAGTTTCCGGCGGTCGAGCGCGACTTTTCTTTCCTCTTCGACGACGGCATTACCTTCGAGCGCATCCGCTCGGCAGTGGCGGAGCTGCGAATACCGGAGTTGCAGAGCTGCGTCCCCGCCGAGATCTACCGCGGCGGGAACGTCGGCGCAGGAAAGTATTCCGTCCTGCTTCGCGCGACCTTCCAGTCGCAGCAGCGCACGTTGCGCGACGATGAGGTGGCGCAGTGGTCCGCCCGGATCATCGCCGCGCTGGAATCGTTAGGCGGGGTGCTGCGGGCACTGCCTTCCGCCGGCTGATCGCTCCTAGCAGGCGCTTCGCATCAGCAGGGCCACAATGGACTTTTGCCGGTAAGTCACGCGCGCCTGGCAATTGCATGTGGTGCCCCTGTAAATCCTCTCCCAGGATGCGGGATGGCTCGCATCTTTCTCGCTCACCGGCTTCTTCCACCGGATCCCGCAACCGTCGTCGCCATACAGGTCCTTCTCCGCGGCCTTCAGGAGGGCGAGCGCGCGTTCCCCGGTCAGCCTGGAAAGCTGCATCCGCTGCTCGGAAAATTCCAGGCTGGTATCGATACGCGCCTCCAGGCGGGCATTGCCGCGGAATGCCCAGGTCAGGGCGAGAGTATCGCCTTCAAGCCTTTCGTTGCATGACTGAGGAGGCCCGAGCCTGCCTATAAGTTCACGATAGAAGACGCCTTTCTCAATCCTCTTCTGGAGGGCGGCGAATTGTTTCCTGCTGGCTGCCGGGATGGCCTGCCCCGTGGGCCGGCAGGATTGTGTCTCTGCGTGATTGGGAAGGAGGAGAGCAAGCAAGATGGATAACAGCAGTGCCGGCCGCCGGGGTACGCCCTTCAGAACTGCGCGTGCCATCGCAGCAGGCCGCCTTCCTCAGCCAGAAACTTGCCGCCGGTTTTCTGCGTCAGCTCGCGCAGCATCTGCTTGATGGCCGCGCCATTGTGGCTGACCGGTTGCACGTCAAACGCATCTCCGGAAAGATGCTTGCTTACCTGGCTGAGCTGGGCGTCGGTCAGGCTGTCGAGCACGGCCGTCAGGCCGGCTGCGATATCGCTCCTGCTTTTCTTCTCCGGATGTTGGTCCACCCAGCGCTGGCAGGCGCGAATCGCATCGCTGTCAATGTAGGTCTCTTTGATCCAGTTGCGGTGCAGCACGACGTTGCTGGCCATGGCGCTGGCCTGCTCCGCCCGGTTCCGGCGTCCGCTGGTGAAGACCACGCCGGGAAAACGGGCCTTGAGCCTGTATGCCGCATCCCTGGCCACGCTGGTGAGATTCAGGGCTTCGATCGCCGGATCGTTGGCGTATCCGGGGGACGAGCCTGCCGCACTTGCGTCTCCTGTTTTATTAACCATGACGTACTCCCGCCCAATTGTGATTGAACACGGACAAAAGCTCTGCGTTCGCAAACGCGGAGTGCCCCATCATAGTCCCTGCAGAAGCTATGCAAAAGTGTCCTGCCGGTCAGCCATAGAGTTCGGTCAGCAGCTCATAGGCCCTGCGCAGGTGAGGAATGACGATGCTGCCCCCGACTACCATTGCCACATTGATCGCTTCCTCCTGCTCGGCGCGGCTCACGCCCAGCCGGTACGACTGGATGATGTGATAGTTAATACAGTCGTCGCAGCGCAGACAGGCGGAAGCCACCAGTCCCATCAGTTCCTTGTACGTCGCCGGCAATGCGCCTTCCAGGTAGGTGTTGTGGTCGAGGTTGTAG
>DATJAI010000068.1:0-15715 GCA_035516415.1 Binatia bacterium
CCGGAAAAGACGCTGCAGGAACGCCTGCGCCAGTGGCATTCATCCGCGAATAAATCCTGAGGCCTTCTCCCGTTTTCGGCTGCTGGAAGAATCCTTCCGTGCATACTGCCCTGCCGATACGGAGCCGGCACCTTGCGCGCCGTTGACGCTTACCCGCCCCCCGCCTTCTCCGCCTGCCCGCTTACTCCACCGCGACCTTCGTCCCCTTCTGCCCCTGTGTCGACAGATGCTGGATGCGATCGTCGATCACCTGGCGGATCGCCTTCAGGAACTCGATGCGCGAGTTGGCCAGATGCTCCCGCACCGCGGGCGAAATGCCGAGGCACTCCCGCACCGCCTGCGCGATCTCGCGGCACGGGCAACGTTCATAAACCACCGGCTCATTGGCCGCCGGCCGGTCTTTCTCATCGTTCGTCATGATGGCGTCTCCTTCATCTCGACCGTCAGGATCCTGCTTTCCAGCCTCGCCCGCGAAGGCAACAGCGCCGCCATCGAGCGCGGCAGCCCGATGTGACGGCGGAACGTGCCGATCTGTATCACCAGCTCGTCGCCCTTCTTGAACAGCTCCACTTCGCCCTTGCTGGCGAAAGGCAGAAGCACCCGGACCTCATAGGTCCCGTCCCGCTTGCCGAAGGTGTACGGCTTCTCGGTGCGGGTAATGGCAGCGGGGTCTTCGCCCTCAGCATACAACGCCCTGGCAAGCTCCTCCAGCCTCTGTTGGCCCAGCACTTCATGCGCGAACAGCGGCACCTTCTTCACCGGCACGGGCGCAAAATAGTCCTCCATCTCATGCACGATCATGTCCTGCGAGGTGTGCCATTCGCTGAACCAGCCATCCACCACTGCGGCCGGCAGCAGACGGTTGATGATCACCGCATCCACGGTGAGCCCGTGCAGCGAGAAGTACACGAACGCCCGCTGCGTCTCGCGCAGCACCATCTTCTCCGCATTGGTCACCAGCCGCACGCTGGTGGTGTGCGGGTCTTCCATGATGTCGTCCACGCCCTCCAGCTTCTCGAACAGATCGCGGATGTTTCCGAAATAGGTGTCGGGCGGCAGCTCGAACGGGGCGACGCGGTTGGCGATCGGCCGCACCGCCTTCAGCAGATTGCGCTGGAAGGGAAAAATGTGCTTCATGTACCAGTCCAGCGTGGTGGGCATGCTGATGAAGCGCATCGACTCCGCCGTCGGCGCCGCGTCGAGCACGATCACGTCGTAGCGCTGTTCGCGCCGGTACTGGTTGATGTACATCATCGCGCTCAGCTCTTCCATGCCGGGCAGAATGGCCAGCTCGTCCGCTTCCACGCCGCTGATGCCCGTGGTGCGCAGCACCGAGCTCACATAGGCGGAGATTTCCTGCCAGTGCCGCTTGATCTCGCGCTGGATATTCAGCTCCTGGATCGACAGCCGCTCGCTGATCTGGAGTGGATCGGAGGTCCGGAGGTGGAAGAGTTGCGCCTCCAGATCGAAGGCGTCGCCCAGACTGTGCGCCGGATCGATGCTCATGACCAGGGTGCGGTAGTTGAGTTCGGCCAGTCTGACGCCGGTGGCGGCGGCCAGGCTCGTCTTGCCCACTCCGCCCTTTCCGCTGAACAGCAGGATCCTCATGCGTCCATTCTAGAGCGTTCCCGAGGATGAGTCGGTAACACGCGGGAGGCTGTCAACCGTGTGCACAACGAATGTCGCGGCCGGTCTCCAGGATGCGGACCTTCGACGAAGCCAGCGGCGATGTCGCCAGAGGTCCAGCCGGCAGGCGGTACCAGTTCCCTCAAAAATTCGCGTGCCCTTCCGGAAATGCAGATGGCAGGTTCTCACGTCCGCTATCCGCTATTTACAGACGTCTGCGAGGCGCTTGACGGTTTTTACTTCGAAGACCTCCTGCTCGACCGCGCTCGAGGCACCGCCCTGGGGCGTGTTGTCCAGCGTCCTTATCGCGGGCTTGCCGGTTACTTCAATCTGGCGGCCTACCTGATGGCCAAGCTTGTTGGCCGCGCCGGAAAGCAGATGCGTGGTCCCGTCCTCTTCGGTGAGGGTGTAGTGACCGACGCTGGTCCGCAGGCATCCCTGCAATGCAGTCAGGTCCGGCTTCTTGCCTGCCGGCTGGCCGGCATCCTGCGCCTGCAGGCCAACAGCCAACGCTGAAATTGCGAGAACAGCGATGATGTTCAAAACGCGCACGGAGCCTCTCCTTGTGGTGCTGCCGCACTCCGGATTCAGAGGAATTATATCTGCGTCTGTTGCCGCTCACGTTCGGCGCCGGGTGGCGATGTGATCGCCCGCGGGAAACGTCGGAAGGCTGTTGCCAATTCCGGTCCCCGCAACGATTCACGTAACCCAAAAGTGGTACGATGCCAGCCAGTCCCGAAATTGTTGGCTAAACCGAGTGATTTGAGCAGCTTAGGCAATTCTGCATCCTGGGTCCCTTCCCCATTCACGTCCGCAATGTGAGGTACGTCACACGTAGGTGCATGAACTCTCCTTTAGATTCGGTCAGGCCATTCACCAGATGGGATTTACGCGCACATGAATCCCGGTGAGACAGAGGCTTTCCCATCTGCAATGTCGAAATGGCCAACTCTGGAGGCGAAAAAGAATGCGAAACTCCTTCTGGTGCAAGACGGGGTTCTGGGTTGCCATATGTCTGCTGATAGGAGCGACTGCTTTTGCGGCGGACTCCAATAGCAACCCCGCGGCAGAGCCCACAACGGCTGCGGCCGCCGCTGCGCCCGCGGCAGGTCCCGGCTCCACTCTCAATCCCACGCTTGTCGATCTGCTGGTGAAAAAGGGAATTCTCACGAGCGCAGAAGCCAGCAGCCTGCGCAATGCATCCGGCTCAGCGGGGATGGAACAGTTACTTCTTCTGCTGAAGGCCAAGGGCGTCGTCACCGACACGGAAGCGGCTGAAGTGAAAGACGCAACCGCGGAAAATGAGACGATGCATTCTCTGATTGACACGGAATCGGGTGGCGTAACATCGGCGAATCTGACCACTCCTCAAGCCGCGAAACCCGCGGAGTCGAAGGGACCAACCGTCGTTCCCGCCATCGCACCAGTACGGGTGCTGCCGCTCAATCCGCCGGTCAAGGATGGCCTGGGCCCCTCCATCAAGCTGGGCTCGGGCGCGATGATATCGCCTTACGGCTTCATCAAGTCGACGGCGGCGTACGATTCAAGCTCACCCCGCGGCGATGATTTTCCGCCACCCGGGTTTCTGAATGCCGACACGGGTCCAAACAAGAATCCGGAATTCCACCTGAAGGCGCGCGCCACACGTTTTGGGACCAAGTTCGAGTGGCCTGAGGTGTCCAAAAACATCACCATCACCGGACAGGTGGAAGCCGATTTCGAAGGCAACTTCAGCCGTGTGGACAACCGCAACGTATCCAGTATTCGCAGCAACGCGTTCCAGCTGCGCCTGGCTTTCGGACGCATCGACTGGACCATGGCGCCAAACACGGACATCTTCTTCGAAGCCGGACAGGATTGGTCCATTTACGGCTCCAGTGCTCTGATGAACCTTCTGGAGACGACCTTCTTCGGCGCTTACTGGGGCAACACCTACGAGCGCACTCCGCAGTTTCGAGTGGGCTTTGTACAGAAGTTGGGCGGCTCGCGCGACTGGAAGATTTCGCCTGAGTTCGCCATCGCCATGCCGTCGGAGGGCGATCTGCCGGCCGACAGTGTCAGCTGCACAGTCACCGCCCTAGGTACACCAACAACCTGCACCGTTGTCGACGGCCTGGCCAACCAGCTGGGCTATGGCGAGCGGCAGGGTGCAGATGCTGCCTCACCGGAACTGGAATCCAGACTCGTGCTGCAGTTCCAGCTGGACAAGGCTCCCGGTGTAGTGCCGGCGCAGATCCTCTGGAGCGGATTCTATACCACGCGCCAGGCGACCCTGCTGGCCTCTGCCATACCCAACTGCACGGGCTGCGCCACCGGTGCGGCCACCTTCAAGGATGCCTTTCGCACTGGCGTCGACCTCCGTAGCCACGGATACGGCAATCAGGTTGCCGTCTCACTCCCCACCCGCTGGGCAACCGTGGTGGCCAGCGGCTACATGGGAGCTGACCTGCGGTGGTTCTTTGCTGACCAGCTCAATTCCTACTACAACCAGGCGCATGGGCTGCTCCATACCGCCAACGGCTTCTCGGTTGACAACAATCCGGCGGTCTTTGGCGTAAATGCCGCCGGCGTGCCGACGGTTGCACCGCAACTGCCGGTTCGCGGTTACGGTGGCTTTATCCAGTTAGGACTGCCCATTTCGCGCTGGTTCAACGCCAATCCAAAAGGCAGAAACGCCGGCTGGCAGGTGTATGGCGAATGGGGTCTCGATGCATCCAATGCCAACGATTTCAGGATTGCCAAGAACATCAGCGCTACGGCTGGCGCGGGGCCAATCCGGAGCCACGTCGGAGCTGTCACCGTCTTCTACAAGATGAATCCCTGGGTCCAGTTTGGATTCGAAGAGAGCAACTACACCAGCCAAGCCCTGCCTGATACGCATGGCGTCTGCACAACCAAGGTGGCTGGCAGGCCGACCTGCAACTGGACGGATATCCGTTCCGAGTTCGGGCCGATCTTCACCTTCTAGCAACCCACAGAGCCACTTCATTGCAACGGGCGGCCGCGTAAGCGGGCCGCCCGTTTTCTGTGTTCCATGATGCTTAGTCTGGCAACACTTTGCCGCGGGTTTCGATTGCGAAGGGAATCACCAGCAGTCCGATGCCAAAGGCGATGGCGGTGATCGCCACCGGCCTGCCGAGCGTCCCCATCCGGCTGACCATGGCGCCGATTCCGAAATTGACGGCTGCCGCAATGAAGCGTCCGAACGACGTGGTGAACGCAAATGCGGTGGCCCGCACCGTGGTTCCGTATTGCTCCGGCAACCAGAGACTGAACACCGCGAAGTTGCCTCCGAAGAATCCGAGGAAGAACAGCACCGTGATGAACGGACGCAATCCCTGCTGCAGGTAGAAGGCCCAGCCGAAACTGAGCACAATGCAGGCACACATCCCGAGAAAATAGAAAGTAAGGGTCGCTTTCCGGCCAAAGCGCTCCGCCAGCGGCGGAACCGCCAGACATCCCAGGATCGTTCCCACCGACAGCAATCCCATCCCGAACGACGCGGTGCGCACCGCCTGGGCCTGCAACATGCCGGCGCGCTTGGCCAGGCTGATGATTCCTGTCGGAGCATACACCGCGCCGGCCCACAGGCCGCAGATGGCCGCAGCCAGCAGCACGGTATTGACCAGTGTGCGCCCGGTGTACGGCGGGCTGAAGATCTTGCCCAGCGAAGAAATCCCGCCCGCCTTCACTTTGGCTTTCTGTTCCCAGCGCAGCGGTTCCTTCACGCGGAACAGGATGGCGAAGGCCACGACCACCGGCGTCAGACCGCACCAGAACATGGCGCGCCAGCCAAAGTGCGCGCCCACCGTATAGTTGAGCGCTGAGGCGAGAAAGAAGCCGGCATAATATCCGGTCTGCAGATATCCGGCGCCCATCTTGCGGCGGTCTTCGGGCCACGCCTCGGCCACATAGGTTCCCGCCAGTGACCACTCCCCGCCAATTCCGATGCCCGCCAGCAGGCGGAACAGCCCCAGTTGCCACACCGTCTGCGACATCGCGGCAGCGCCGGTAAAGATGGCGTAAACGAAAATGGTGGCGGCCAGCACGCGCGTGCGGCCAAACCGGTCGGCAATGGGACCCCAGATCAGCGACAGTCCCCATCCCACAAGGAAGAGCGCGAACAGCAGCGATCCGGCATGCCCGACCGTGGCCGGAGTCGCCTTGATGCCCGACTTCGGAAGCAGCTCGGTCAGTGCCGGACTGAGCACGAGAGCATAGATAACCGAGTCCATGCCGTCCAGCGTCCAGCCTGCCCATGCTCCCCAGAAGCCGGTGATCTGCTGGCGTGAAAGTTTGGTGTGGGTGGAGGGTGGTTGAAGGGACACTGCTCCGTTGGCCAACGTGTCCTCCTTTGCAGTGACGCTGTGGATTGTGAGCTGCACAACCAGCCGGCATGCTGCCCGAAAAACCGCCACAGCGCCATGCACATGGATTTGGGCAGAAGCATAGCACGACGCGTCAAACCGGCTACCATTCCAAAGCGCAGCCTTGTGGAGGCGTCTTCCCGACATGGGAAACCGCGGGGGCGCGATCTCCTGCGAAAACCGCCGCTGCAAAGAAAAAAGCGCCCCATCCCTTCCGGGACGGAGCGCGAGGTCACGGAAATCGGAGTCCCTACCTGGTTTCGCTTGTCTGCAGGTTGGTGTGGGTTGTCGCCTCCGGATTGGCGGTCGCGGTGGGCGTGGCACTGGTGGTTTGCGAAGCGCCCTTCGCTACGCGCTCACCAGACGTTTTGTGCTGCTCCGGCTCGTAATAGTCCTGGCACTGGTACTCCGGATAGGAGCTGCAACGCTGCGCGTAATCCTGGGCCCTCTCGTACGCCTGAAGCTGGCAGGCCCGCAGCGCATCCACGCTCGACCAGCAGCTATCGTTATGCGGATCGGGCAGAGTGTTCTGCGCCGACAACGCCGCCGCCGAAACAAGGAGCAGAATTCCAACAAGAATGAGTTTCTGAGCTTTCATGTCCATCCTCCTGAACTGGCGTATGAGATTGCCGCAGGCCGCTGTTCGCACGGACAACATGCCCTCGTTTTCTGCCAATTTTTATGTAGCCTTGCCCGCGCGCCGGGCATCTTTTCCACATGCAGCGAAGAAGCCTGAATATCGCTGGGGGACGGGCCGGAGTGAAGGAATGGCCTACCCGCCGTGTAGCTTTTATGGTGTTGCCGGGCATCCACCTGATGAGCCTGGCAGGCCCTCTCGATGTCTTTCTCCGTGCCAGTGCGGTTCTGAGTCGAGCAGGGAAAAGACGCTCACCAGCCTACGAGGTCGAGTTACTCACAGCGGATGAAACAGCACTGCCGATGGGAGCTGGGCTGTTCCTGACCGGGGGCTCGCACTGGACGGAAGTCCACCATCCGATCGACACCTTGCTGGTGCTGGCGAACGCCGGCATCGTGCAATCGCCGATAAATCCCGAACTGCTTGCATGGATACGCGTGCGTGCCAACGATGTGCGCCGCGTGGGCTCGGTGTGCGCTGGCGCTTTTGTTCTGGCGGCGGCCGGGGTCCTGGATGGACATCAGGCAACAACGCACTGGGAACTGTCCGGCCATCTGGCTGGGCGTTATCCGCAGATTTCCGTGGACGGCGACCGCATCTTTACCCAGGATGGAAATATCTGGACCAGCGCCGGGGTTTCCGCGGGCGTGGATCTTGCGCTGGCAATGGTCGAGGAGGACCATGGCCACGCGCTCGCCCTGGAAATTGCCCGCCGCATGGTGCTCTTCATGCGCCGCGGCTCCGGCCAGAGCCAGTTCAGTTCGCAGCTTGCCGCTCAGGCTGCGGACCATCAGCCGATCCGTGAACTCATTGCATGGATCTCGGAACATCTGGACGCCGATCTCTCGGTTCCCGCGCTGGCGCGCCGCGTCGGCATGAGCGATCGCAACTTCAGCCGCGTATTCACGCAGCAGGTGAGCATGACCCCCGCTCGCTTCGTGGCGCGTCTGCGCACGGAAGCCGCCAGGGCGAAGCTGGCAGCAAGCGGGCAAAAGCTGGAGACCATCGCGCAGATATCAGGATTCGGCGATGGAGAGACCCTGCGCCGGCATCTGCGCGCCGAGATGGAAAGATCGGCTCGCCCGGTTATGGGCGCGACTCTCACGACGCAATAGAAAGAGGTCGCCCGGCTCACGCCGTCTGAAACAGCTTCGCCACCGCCGGCTTCATGGTTTTTCCCATCGCGTTGCGGGGCAGCTCATCCAGCACCAGAAGCCTGGTTGGCAGTTTGTGCGGCGCCAGCAATTCCCTGGCCCACGCGCGCAGCGCCGGCAGATCGAGGCTCTCGTCATCGTTCTTCAGGACCAGCGCGGCCGCCACCCGTTCTCCCCACTCCGGATCGGGAACGCCGACTACGGCGCATTCGGCAATGGCCGGATGCTGGCGCAACGCCTCTTCAATCTCCAGTGCCGACACCTTGTACCCGCCGGTCTTGAGGATGTCGATATTGGTGCGCCCCAGAATGCGGTATACGCCATTTTCGATTACCGCTGTATCGCCGGTGCGAAACCAGCCATCGCGAAAGGCCGCGCCTGTGGCCTCTGCCCGGTCCCAATATTCCGCAAAGACGGTTGCTCCGCGCACCTCGATCTCGCCCGCAGTGCCTGGTGGAACCGGCTCGCCTTTCTCATCCACCAGCCGTACTTCGACTCCCGGCAGAGGCGTTCCGACGCTGCCCGGCACCCGCTCGCCGCGCAGGGGATTCGACAGGGCCATGCCGATTTCCGTCATGCCGTAACGTTCCAGCAACGTGTGACCGCTGATTTCGCGCCAGCGCTCCAGCGTGCTCACCGGCAGCGCCGCCGAGCCCGATACCATGAGGCGTAAGCCCGCGCAGGCTTCACGCAGCGCGGCGCGGTGTTCAGGCGGAGCCGCCTCCCACGCCGCGATCAGTTTCACGTAAATTGTCGGCACTGCCATGAACAGGGTAAGGTTGCTGCCGCCGAGACGCTCCCACACGGCGCCGGCGTCGAAGCGCGGCAGCATTTGGCAGCTCGCTCCCGACCATAGCGCACAGCAGACCACATTGACGATGCCATGCACGTGGTGCAGCGGCAAACAGAGGACGATGCGGTCGTCCGCCGACCACTCCCACGCCTCCACAAGGCTCGCGATCTGGGCCACAATGTTGGCATGGGTGGTCACCACGCCCTTGGGCCGGCTGGTGGTGCCGCTGGTGTAAAGAATCATCGCCCGCTGCTGGCTGCTGACCTCGGGTAATTTCCCGGGCTGGGCCGACAGCACTGCCTCACAGGACAGGGCGCGGATGCCGCGCACGGCGGCAACAGGCGCAAGCGGCGTTTCAGCGGGCGCGTCGAAGATCAATGCCGATGCCCGGCTGTCGTCGACAAAATACTCCAGCTCGGAGCGGGGAGAGTTGAGCGGCAGGGGCACGGCAATACCCCCGGCTCGCCAGATTCCCCATTGCACCGCAACCCACCCGAATCCCGGCGTCACCGAAAACGCCACGCGCTCTTCCTGAAGGCTTTCGCGGCCGGCCAGCAGCTCCGCCGCCACGCGCGAAGAGGCCGCGAGCAGATCGTCGTAGCTGTACGCGCCCTGCAGATCGACGATGGCAGTGCGACGGCCATGCCGTTCGGCATGGGCAATCAGCGGAAGCTGGCAGGCGCAGGAGACCACAGGCACACTTTACGTCTCCGCTGCAGCGGTGTCCATCCTTTTAGCGCAGCGAGCACGGCGATGCGTCCGCGTCAACTCTAGGGAGCGGCAATCTGGAACCGCAGCACCGATTCGGCGATGCGGTACTGGTACTTCGCGGCCGCGTACTGGATTTGCGCTTCGGTCTGCTGGAGCTGCGCCTGGCTGAGTTCCACGATCGAGCTCAATCCCAGGCTGTAGCGCGTCTGCGAGAGGTTCAGAGCGAGATTGGTCTGATCCAGGAACTGCTGGCTGACCCCGATGCGATTGTAGGCGGTGATGGCATTCAGCCAACTGGTCCGCACGTCGTTGGCGATTTTGTCCCTGAGATCGCGCAGTTGCTCGCTGGCGGCCTGCGCCCGCAGCGCGGCCTCGCGCGATCGTGCCGGATAGAGGAAGCCGTTGAAGATCGGCAGGTTCAGGTTCACGCCCGCCGCTCCATACCAGGTGGGGAACTGCTGAAGGCCGTTGAGCATGCTGCCCTCGAAAGCGTCTCCGACCACCCCCAGAGCCGAAATGGTGGGGAAGAGCAGGTCCCGCTCGGCCTTCTGGAAGTGCTGAGCTGCCTGGTACTCGTAGTTCTGGGAGGCAATCTCGGGCCGGTTGCTGAAGGCTTCGTCTTCCAGTTGACTGACGGCCTCGGGCGGCGGCTTGAACTCGGTCTCGGTATCCACCAGCTCAAACCGCTGTTGCGCGGAATAGCCGAGAATCTGCGAAAGCTGGGAGAGGGCAGCCTGGTAATTATTCTGCGCGTCCAGCAGAAGCAGCTTCGCCTGGGCCAGGTTCGCGTCGGCAAAGCTGACGTCCAGTTGCGAGCGCAGCTTGTTCTGGTAGAGCGTCGTGATCTGATCGGAGACGAGTTGCCGGGCGCTCACCGTCTGCTCCGCGACCCTGCGCTCGGCAAATGTCAGCAGCGCGTTATAAAACGCCTCGTCTACGGCCAGTTTGATCTGGTAGGTGGTGGCGGCCGTATTCATGTCGGCCGCCTTCGCCTTTAACGCCGACATCGCGACCAGATTGTTCGTCCGTCCGAAATCGAAGATCAGTTGCGAAAGCGCAAGTCCTCCTGCGGCGCGGTCCAGCAGCCGTGGAGCGTTCAGATTACCTGCGGCAATACGGCTGCCCTGCTGTCCTCCCACCGCCGTAAGGCTGCCATACATCGTCGGGTAATACGCCGCTTTCGCCTCGCGCGTGACCTGGTTTGAGGCGAGGTAAATCAGGTGGTACACGGAAATCTGCGGGTTATTCCTCGCGGCTAGCGCTTCAGCGTCCTGGACGGTCAGTTTCTGCACCGGGCCGGTGGTGGGCAGCCGTGGCGCAGCCGGGGCAATAGGCGCCGGCAGAGTTTGTGGTGCCTGCTGCGGTTGCGGCTCCTGTCCGGCCGGCGGGCTTTGCGGCGGTGCTTGCTGTGTGGGCATCGTCTGCGGTGCTGCCGCCTGGGCCGCCATCTTCTGCGGCGTGGCCTGGACCGGCGACGTCGTCTGTGCCGGCAGCAAAGTACTCATCAATGCGACGGGAATCACAAGCCGGAGGATCTTGCGTCTCAAGCTTGCACCTCCTGTCCAGGCTGCCGCTCTTCCTTGCCATGGATGACCAGATAGGCGGCAGGCACGATGAACACGGTCAGCACCACGGAAACTGCCAGCCCTCCGATGATGGCGCGCGCAAGCGGGGCATACTGTTCGCTGCCCGCCTCCAGCGCGAGCGCCATCGGAAGCAGCCCCAGAATCGTGGCCAGCGAGGTCATCAGGATCGGACGCAGACGCACCCGGCAGGCCAGCGCCACCGCCTCCCGGATCGGCATTCCTCCTCGCCGGTAGTTGCGTGTGACATCGACGATCAGAATGCTGTTGGAAACCACGATGCCGGTCATCATGATCAGTCCCATCAGCGACATCACGTTCAGCGTCGTGCGGGTCATCAGCAGGAAAAGAATCACGCCCGTGACGCCGGAGGGAATCGCCAGCAGGATGATGAACGGGTCGATGAAGGACGCGAACTGCGCCATCAGGATCAGATACACCAGCACGATGGCCAGCAGCAGTCCAAGCC
Organism: Binatia bacterium; assembly: GCA_035516415.1. Lineage (GTDB taxonomy): Bacteria > Acidobacteriota > Terriglobia > Terriglobales > Acidobacteriaceae > Bog-257. The sequence goes on from DATJAI010000068.1 coordinate 11,341, forward strand.
CGAAGCTCAGGAAGGACTCGCGCATCGAGATCACCGAGCCGCGCAGCTCGATACGCGTGTTGGGCGGCAGCTTCGTCGTCTTGATGAGTTTGTCCACCTTGCCGGCCAGCGCGCCCAGATCTTCACCCCTGGGCGATACATAGACGTCGATCACGCGGAAAAGCTGGTAGTGGTCCACCTCGGTCGGGGTGTTGATCATGCGGATGTTGGCTACGTTCTCCAGCATCGTGGGGTTGGGATTGTTGGGGGCATGCAGGGGAATCTGGCGGAAGTCCTCCATGGTCATGGAACGGATCTGCTGGTTGGTGTACTGCACGGTAAGAAAGTAATTGTTGCCGCTGTGCGGATCGACCCAGTAGCTGGGAGCGATCATGCCGTTGGAGGTGAGCGCGGTGACCACGTTGTTGACCACGTCGCTGGCCGTCAGGCCCAGCCGCGCCGCCATCTCGCGCCGCACATCCAGCTCCAGGCCGGGATAATCGAGGTCCTGGGGAATCAGCACGTCGCTGACGTCATTCATCGAACGGAGTTTGGCCGCCAGTTCACTGGCCACGGCATACGCCGCATGCTGATTGTTGCCGCTGACCTGGATGTCAATGGGCGCGGGCATGCCCTGATTGACGATCGAGTCCACCAGTCCGCCGGTCTGGAAGTAGGTGGAGATTTCCGGCAGATCGGAAGCCAGCTTTCGCCGCACCCGGTCCATATAGGCGAAGGTGCTCAGTTTGTGGTCTTTCCTGAGGCTGACCTGAACGAAGGCGGTGTGCTGTCCGGAATTGCTGGTGTAGATGGCCGAGAGATCGGGAGTAATCCCGATGTTGGAGACGATCATCCGCAGATCATCCGGGGCGATTTCATCGCGAATGTCGTTCTCGACGCGCCCGATGTACTGGTTGGTCATTTCCAGCCGCGACCCGGTCGGGGCCTTTACGTTGATGACGAATTGTCCCGGATCGGTGCGGGGGAAGAATGCGATTCCCAGCAGCGGATAAAACGCGAGGCTCACCACAAAGCTGGCCATGATGACCACGATGGTGGCCACCGGACGTGCCAGCGCCCTGTCCACGGCGCGGTCATATCGCATCAACATCTGGTCGTACTTGGTGTTGAACCAGTGAACAAAGCGGCCAAACGCGGATTGGGAGTAATGTCCTCCCTTGCCATGCGTGGTCCTGATGAAGCGGGCGCAGAACAGGGGCACTACCGTCATGGCCACCAGGTAGGAGGCCGCCAGCGACAGCACCACGCCCAGAGCCAGCGCGATGAAGAGATAGCGGCTGACCCCGTAGAGGAACATGACCGGGAAGAACACGATGGCGGTGGTGAACGTCGCGGCCAATACCGCGAGCTCGACCTCCTTGCCGCCACGCTCGGCGGCCGTGACCGCGTCTTCTCCTTCCTCCAGGTGGCGGAAGATGTTTTCCAGCACTACAACTGAGTTGTCGATCAGTCGCGAGAGCACCAGGGCCAGTCCGCCCAGCACCATCGTATTGATCGTGCTACCGGTGGCGTTTAGCAGCAGAAAGGCCGCTAGGCAGGAGATCGGAATGGAAAACAGCACCGAGATGGTGCCGCGCATCGATCCTAGGAAGACCAGGATCATCAACGCGGTCAGCACCAGTCCCATACCGCCTTCGCGCAGCACATTGAAAACGGCGGTCTTCACGTACTGGGACTGATCGAATACCACCGTGGCCACCAGCGACCTGGGGACGTCGAGCAGCTTTTTGATGCGGTCACGTACGCCATCGACGATCTGAATGGTATTGCTGTTGCCGCCCTGCTTCAGGATGGGCAGATAAACCGATTTCTGCCCGTCCACGCGCACGATGTTGTACTGGATGGCGGATGAGTCTTCCGCATGGCCGATATCGCCGAAGCGCAGAACGTTGTTGCCGATGGCTTTCAGCGGCACATCGTTCATCTCCCTCACATCGGGCAGTTGGCTGTTGCTGTAAATGTTGTAATCACGGGGACCGATGCGCACATCGCCGGCCGGCAGAATCTTATTGGCATCGTTGACGATGCGAACCACGTCCATCGGGCTCAGTTGCGCCGCCTCCAGCTTCACCGGATCGACATAGAACTGGATTTGCCGGTACTTGCCTCCATACGGCTGAGGCACCGACGCCCCGGGAACGTTGGCGATCTGGTTGCGCACATCGAACTGTCCGAGGTCATGCAGCTGGGTCTCGTTCAGTCCCTGCCCTTTCAGCGTTACCAGACACACGGGCAGGCTCGAGGCGTCGAACTTGAGCACCACCGGCGGCAGCGTTCCCTGCGGCAGCCTGCGCAGGTCAGCCATGGCCAGATTGGCGATTTCGCTGGTTGCGGCATCGGGATCGGTGCCGGGCTGGAAGTAAATCCGGATCAGGCTTACGCCGGTCAGGGAGCGCGATTCGATGTGATCGATATTGCTGCCCAGCGTGAAGAAGCGCTCGAAGGTGTCGGTGATGTCGGCCTCGATCTGCTGCGGCGGCATGCCGCTGTAGAAGGTCGCCACCACCACGACCGGAATCTGGATCTGTGGAAACAGGTCGATCGGCATGCGGAAGATGGTGGTCGCCCCGACGACGATGACCGCCAGACACAGCATGAGGATGAAAAACGGATAACGGATCGCGAAACTGGACATACAAAAGCTCCCTGCGTGAACGTCCGGGGATAGCTCTCCGGAGCATCGGGACAAAGAAAAGATTCTGGAAGGCGAAACCGGACAGCAACCACTACTCCGATCCCGAGATTGCAGACCCGGCCGCGAATACCGCCTGCTTGGGCCTGACCAACTCGCCCGGCTGATAGCTGCCGAGATTGCCCACAATTACCCTCTCGCCTTCCCCCAGCCCGGCCAGGATTTCAACATCGTTCGAGCTCTGCACGCCAAGCTGAACATCCCGGGATTGCACCCGGTCCTGGGGATCGACGACCAGCACGCTGGTCCTGTTGTCTCCGCGGCGGATGGCCTCAATCGGCACTGTCAGGGCGTTGGACTTTCTGTTGGAAAGCAGATTCACATCGGCATACATGCCCGGCTGCAGATGGTAGTTGGGATTGGGAACGTCAATCTCCACCTGCATGGTTCGGGTGGAGGGATCCAGCGCGCCAGTGAAGCGCGTGACCTTGCCGGTGAAGTGTTCGCCGGTGGCCTGCACATGCACATCCGCGGAATCGCCGATGCGGATCTTCGCCGCCAGCGATTCCGGTACGGGAATGCGCAGGCGCAGAACGTCGACCTGCGCCAGGGTGACCACGGGCAGACCGCTGGTATTGGAGGTTCCGGCCTGCACCAGCGCGCCGGTATCGGAAAAGCGCCAGGTGACGACGCCGTCGTAAGGAGCCATGATCTTCGCATAATCGCTTAGAGCGGCGTAGTGCTGCTGGTTGGCCTGAGCGACTGCCAGTTGCTGCTTCGCCGCGGCCAGCGCCGATTTGGCGGCCTCCACCTGCGCCTCGGAAGCGCGGTCTTTCGCCGTGGCATCGTCCAGTTCCTGTTGCGCGATCAGGCCTGGACGCGCCTTGTCGGTATTCACCAGCCGCACCGCATTCGCGTGCAGGGCGACATTGTCCGCCTGGGCCCGCGCCACGTCACTCTGCGCCCGCTGGATCTCCTCTTCCGCGTGATGTACCGCCGCCTTCGCCTCATCCACCTGGGCGATCAGCTCGGGGATCTCCAGCACTGCCAGCACCTGTCCCCTGTGGACCCGGTCGCCGATATCGACGTAAATGTTGCGGATGTAGCCGGCCACCTTGGCGTGCAGCTCGACGTTCTGGTAGGGAACGAACTGGCCCGCAATGGCGAGAGATGTGGCGATCGTCTCGCGCTTCACCGGGACGACCGCCGCGAACGGTATGTTCGCCCGGGCGGCCGACGCGTTGACAGGCCCATCTGCCCGCGCCCGCCTGGCCACTACCGCCGCAATCACCAGGCACAAAACTGCAACGCCTAACACAAGGAACTTGTGCCAACGCCGAACTTGCATGCATTCCTCTATTCCAGTGAAGTGTTCGCTCTGTCAGGACCCGCCCGATGTGCCCGAAGGATTACCAGAAGAATGAACGGGCGGAAGTCGGGTATAAAAATCAGATGGGGAAAAGCTACTCCCGCACGGGAGGGGGCCGCAAGAATCGATGCAGATGCCGGAGGAGAAAATCGCGGGGCCGGGGAGTTACCAGAGACGCTTGCAGGCCAGGGTCGCGACGGAGGTACAGCCCAAACACCAACAACACGGCCATGAAGAATAATCCGGCCGGATCGAATGAGGGCGGAATTTCCAGCTTCTGGCCGCTCACCCAGAGCCGGGAAGCGGTGGAGGGGGTGACTTTCGCGGGCGCGCCGCCATCGTACACCGCGGTCTTGGCGTGTAGGGCAAAGAAG
>DATJAI010000069.1:0-29299 GCA_035516415.1 Binatia bacterium
GCAACCTCTACGGCACTCTTCTGGAGGATGGCCCGAACGGCAATGGCGGCGTTTTCCAGTTTGATCCTTCCACTGGCCAACTCAACGTGCTTTTCTCTGGTACAGGAGTCCGAGGCAACGAGGATGGTCCGGCGGGCGGCGTGGTTCTGGACCAGTCGGGGAATGTCTACGCAGCGGACCCCTATAGAGGTGCGAACAATTTCGGATTTGTATTGGAGCTGACTCCTTCGAATGGCACCTGGATCTTTACCGGTCTCCACGAGTTTATCGACGGAACTGATGGAGGATATCCCTATGGCCCACTGGTCATTGATGCGAACGGCAGTATCTATGGGGCCAACCAGTCCAATGTCATTTTCCAGATCACTCCGTGAGGGCAGATTGCCGGGTGGCGGATGGCCCAACCTTCATTGCAATAAGTCGCGGACCTATTCTAGCCGCGTTCAGCGACGACATGGAGATGACCAACCGGTCTGCCAACACCGTCATCTCCGGCGGATTTCCGCAATCACACGCGGCGGCCCGTTCGGAGTGCCGTCCAGGGTGCACGGAAGCTGCTGGATGATCCGCAGAGTACCGTTTCTGTCCTCAAATACCAGACCGCTCCCATTGGAGTCTCCCTTATATTTGCCCCATTCAGCCGGAATCACCACCCTACACGGTGGAGGGAAGTCCTGCTGCGCGTGGGCCTTCAGCTGATAACCACCCACGGCCGACGTCAACACCAGCGTGACAACTGCTGCGATTCGCTTCCAGTTCAAGGCTGACTCCTTTCCCGGCACCAAAGCGTTGCCGAACTCTCTCCGTTGAGTGTGACGGGCAACTCTGCTGTGCGCTTGTTAAGTGTTGTAAAGTCGGCAGTCGGGATTTCCATGGCGGTACGAAGGGCCTTCGCTTGGCTGTTGAGAAAGGAAATCAGGTAGAGCAGGCCTTCAGGCCTGCGCCGCCTGCGGCATCAGCGGCGCGATCACGAGCAGTGGTGCTGTTGCCAGGCACGACGGCAGGGCTTCCGTCGATTGGCTTAAGGAAGCAGCGAGGCGACAATCTGGTGCCGGGCGGCTCACGGTGTCCTCCTTGATGAATGCAATCGGACGGATCGCGTTTCGGCGCCGAAACTAGCGCCAGCGAACCGGAAAAAGCTGCCCGGCAGCAGCAGAGGACATCGGAACCCCGGCAAGCTGCAGTGCTCGCGCCAATTGGGGATCGGCGCCCGCCGCTAACTCCTCCGGGCTGGGAAGCAGAATCTCATCCGGTATAACGCCGTGGTTTTCAAGGCTGTTACCGTCGGTCATCTTAAGATCGGCCATCGTCACCTCAACGCCATAAGGCAGCTCGGTGCCGAGGAGAGCGCCCTGTGTAAACGGAAATGCTCGAGCTTCCATCACCGCACCGGCCGATCGGTCTCCGATCACGGTTCCACGTTTCTCCAACTGCACGACACGGGCAAACAGTTCAGCGGCTGAAGCCGAGCGGCTATCGATCAGCACGATTACTTTGCCCGAAAAAGCATGTCCTCCCCGCGATTTGGCCGTGAAGGGCTTCGACTGCTTTCTTTCCGTGCGGTCGCCGATCTTGACGTCATGATCGAAGACGCCGCCCAGCAGACGTGAGAGGTTTTCTTCCGCTCCGCCGGGATTACCGCGAAGGTCGACGATAAGTGACTTATAGGCACTTGCCTTGTGAAGGAAGGAATCGATCTGGTCATCGCTCAGCATGAAGCGCGGCAGCTTCCAGATGAGGACATCACCGCGTTCGAGCATGCGAGGCCGATTGCGTTCTTCCTCATTTTCCGACTCGCGTACGACATCCCAAATGTCGAAACCATTGCTGAAGTTGTATGTCCTGGGGAGTTGGCGAACCTGCGACATTACGGTAAGCTCGCGCGCCTGCCCCTCGGGGCTGACTACGGCCAGCTTCATGCCGGAGCGCGGCGAGAGCGTGTGAAAGGCGTAGTTCAGCTTCCACCAGTTCGCACGAGTGGGACGGAAGCCCTCGATGGCGAGCACCTGATCTCCAGGCTTGAGACCCTTCGCCGCGGCATCCGATCCTTCCTTGACTGCCGTTACGAAGCAGTTGTCGCCGATAAACGATGTTTCCCATCCGTCCTGCACCAGAAACGGCCGCGGCGGGGGAAGGAAGAAAGTGTGAGAATCCTTCAATCCATCCAGCATCCAGGCAATTACGCCCAGCGCATCGCTGACCGAGTCCACCGCATGAATTTTCTGAATGGCTTCCCTGTATCGGGCTTCGAAGTCCAGTCCGTGAAAGGTAGGGTCGTAATACTCCTTGTATACCTTGTCGTGGACCTCTTTGAGCATCTGCAAAGCCTGGTCTCTTCGCAGCGAGGTCATTACGTCAGAGGATTTTTTGTCGCCTGCGGTGGAACGGAGAGCTCCTCCCATCAACAAGGCAAGAATCAGCAGGATCGAAGCTCGAGGCGCAGGCCAGACCATAATGATCGCAAAGTACACGAGAATCCGGAGTAGCGCAATTCGACGATCACAGTTGATAGCTCGCAGCCAGGAGGTCTTCACCACCCCTGACCACAGAGCCTGTAAACTCAGGATTTTCAGGAGGGCAGCTCGCCGGGTGAAAGCTCATCCACGTAGCACCACATCCAGGTCTCTCCCGGCTCTATCGAGCGGATGAGAGGATGCCCGAGCCTGTGAAAATGTTTCGTGGCGTGCTTGTTCTTCGAGGAGTCGCAGCAGCCCACGTGTCCGCACTCGAGGCACAGTCGAAGGTGCACCCAGCGATCGCCCAGTTCCACGCACTCCGGGCAGACATGAATATCGGTCTGGGCAACTTTGATGGAATCCAGATGGGTGCACCGCGCTGCCATTGTCTCCCCCTCAGCGCTCCAGCGCCTTGCGGTCCCAGTGGCCAAAGTTGGCGGCCGCGTCATACGTGCTGTGGAGAAAGCCCAGCAGCGCGGCCCTGGGAGAATGGGCTTTTCGCACATCGTCATACATCAGGAGAAATTCCCTGAGCTGCGGATGGTAGAAGGCGGCCTGCGGACGCATCGTCGCGTGAGCAAAACCCTCCGGTTCCGGCGCCGCATACGAGTAGAACGCCAGCCCTGCGATGTCGCCGCCTCCGGGCCAGAACCCGGCGCTGCTTACTTCGTGCGAATAGGCTTCGCGGGTAATGGGGTCGGCATCGGGCCGCTCCGGCGCCCGTCTTCCGGAAAAACGCGTGACCGCCAGGTCGAAGCTGCCCCAGAAGAAGTGTACCGGGCTGACTTTGCCCAGGAAGGAAGCCCGAAACTTCTTGAAGATGCCATCCGCCCAGACAAGTGTCTGCCAGAACCTGTGCACCGCGTTCGCATCGTAGGAATGGTGAACCCGGTCCTTTTCGAACGGCACGGGATCCGGCACCTCGCAGGGGGTGGTCCAGATCTTCACCGGCATTCCGAGTTCCGACAGGATGGCCATCACCGTGCCGTAAAAGTCGGCAACGCTTTGCGCTTCAAGCGCCACTTCGCGGATGTCGCCGTTGCTGGTCTCAAACACCAGGTTATGCGAAATGAAATCGAACACAATCTCCAGCGTGCTGTCGCCGTAAGGCATCGGCGAGGTGGTGAGACCGCGCGCGCTGACGTACAGAGGCACGTTCCACCAGTGATTGACCAGCGGACACAGGCGCAGGCGGATTTTGCCGATAACCTGCGTCCACATGTGCAAGGTCGCCAGAGTGTCTTTCCATGAGTCGTACGGCAACTCCGGCAGATACCCGCCATCGGAACAGGACCAAGCTCGCGCGATATCCATCCGCCACCCCCTGATGTCTGTTACTGTATACGATTCCTCACCCCGAGAGTGACCGCAGCGGCCCACACGATCGAAAGTCGTGCTCCGAGATAAACCTGAATGCTTTCCCGGATGAGTTGTAGGACAATGCTGATGGCACAGAGCGGGGCGGGGCCCTCCGAAGCTGCAGTCATCTTGCCGGTTCCAGGGACTGCTGAAACGCCGTTGTCCTGGGAGCGTCAGAGTGCATCAGGGAGCGCGCGCGCATCCAACATCAGGCAAGCATCGAATTCGGGAATCATTCCATGACGACTGATCTGAAGACCCAGGTTCACCTGTCGCCGCTCGCCGGCAAACCGGCACCGAAGAAGCTGCTGGTGGACCTCGGCCGCCTAGAGCGCGCGTACTACGAGAACCACCCCGACGTGAGCGATCCCAATCAACTGGTCAGCTTCGGCACCAGCGGTCACCGCGGCTCGTCGCTCCGGGGGACGTTTACCGAGGCCCATATACTGGCCATCACGCAGGCCATTTGCGACTACCGCCGTCAGGAGGGTACCGGCGGGCCACTTTACATGGGCAAGGATACGCATGCGCTGTCGGCTCCGGCACAGCGCAGCGCTCTGGAAGTGCTTGGGGCGAACAACGTGGAGACAGTCATCCAGCGCGATGACGGCTTCACGCCTACCCCGGTCATTTCGCATGCCATCCTGGTTTACAACCGCGACCGTCACCAGCATCTGGCGGACGGTATCGTCATCACGCCCTCGCACAATCCGCCCGAGGATGGCGGCTTCAAATACAACCCGACAAACGGCGGCCCGGCTGACACCGACGTTACCGGCTGGATCGAAGACCGCGCCAACGAACTGCTGAAGGCGGACAACGCTGGCGTAAGACGGATTCCGCTGTCGCAGGCGATGAAGGCGAGCACCACGCGCCAGGAAGATTTCGTGCTCCCCTATGTCAGCGACCTGAAGAGCGTCGTTGACCTGGCGGCGATCCGCTCGGCAGGCCTGAAGCTGGCGGTCGATCCCCTGGGCGGCGCGTCGCAACCCTACTGGGAGCCAATCAACTCGCTTTATGGGCTGCAGATCACGATTACCAATCCCGCAATCGACCCCACTTTTTCTTTTATGACCGTGGACCATGACGGCAGGATTCGCATGGACTGTTCCAGCCCGTATGCGATGGCGCGGATGGTGGGCCTGAAAGAGCAGTATCAGGTGGCGTTCGCCAACGATACCGACGCGGACCGGCATGGCATTGTGACGCCCTCGGCGGGCCTGATGAATCCGAACCACTATCTGGCGGTCGCGATCCAGTATCTGCTCACGCATCGTGAGCACTGGAAATCGGGCGCGGTCGTCGGCAAGACGCTGGTCAGCAGCAGCATGATTGACTGCGTGGTCGGAAAGCTGGGGCGGCGGCTCTCGGAGGTGCCGGTCGGCTTCAAATGGTTCGCGCCAGGCCTGTTCGATGGCACCTGCTGCTTTGGCGGGGAAGAGAGCGCCGGGGCGAGCTTCCTGCGCGACGACGGAACGGTCTGGACCACCGACAAGGATGGCATCATCATGGACCTGCTGGCGGCCGAGATTACGGCTTGCACCGGCAAGGACCCCGGCGAGCACTTCCGCGCTCTGGCCGACGAGTTTGGCATGCCGTACTACGCGCGAATTGATGCGCCTGCCACTCCCGAGCAGAAGGCCAAACTGGCCGAACTTTCTCCCGATGCGGTGAAGGAGTCACGGCTGGCCGGCGATGCGATTACGGCAAAGCTTACGCGAGCGCCGGGAAATGGCGCGCCCATCGGCGGGCTGAAGGTGGTTACGGCGAAGGGATGGTTCGCCGCCAGGCCGTCGGGCACGGAAAACATTTATAAAATTTACGCGGAGAGCTTCCGGGACGAATCTCATCTGGAAGCCATCGTGGATGAAGCCCAGCAGATCGTGAACCATGCACTACGGTGATCGGGGTCCGGCAGCGCCGGCGAAGGGCTCGCAATGGGACGAACGCATCCGGCGCGCCGCCGAACTGCGGCAGCGATTCGCGTTTGCGGCCGAGATTCTGGGGTTTTACGGGAAAATCCTCGAGTTTCAGAAGAGGGTTTACGAAGGCGTTTCCCGCCAGGCTTCGTCGGCTGCGACCGCAACCGGGGTCTTTCTCGAACGGCTGGACCTAGGGCTCGCGGCAGGCTTCCTGCCGGAACTGCTGTCGCTGGTAGAGGAGGCAGGCACGCCGAAGCTGGCCCAGGAAGCCAAGGACCTAAGCGCCATGGATGAGGGCCAACGATGCGGGATACTGCGGTCATTCCTAACCGATGACGAGGCGGTCTCGCATAGGTTTTTTGCCCGCGCTGTCCTCCAGCCATACGCGGAATGGTTGGCCAAATCCTTTCCTGCTCAGGCAAAGAGCTCGCAGGAATTGCTCTGTCCGGTATGCGGGGGACGGCCACAGGCCGCAGTGCTCCGGCCCGAAGGCGAAGGCGGAAAACGATTTCTGCTCTGTTGCCGGTGCCTGGCAGAGTGGGAGTTCCGGCGCATCCTGTGCCCCGTCTGCGGGGAAGAGGACCACCAGAGACTGCCCCGCTACTCCGCCGAGGATGTGGAGGCTTTGCGTGTGGAGGCCTGCGATTCCTGCCATTTCTACCTCAAGTCCATTGATCTGACGGTGGACGGTCGCGCCGTACCGCTGGTGGACGAAGTGGCGGCCGTGCCGCTCGATCTCTGGGCTGCGGAGCACGGCTATAGGAAGCCCGAACCGAATCTGATGGGTTTTTAGCCCGTCTGCTACCCTGACATTCAGGTATGCCGCCGCCGAGGGCCGCTTCGCATCCCATCCGCTCGCTGCTGAGGCGGATGCCCATCTACCCGCTCTTCAAGCAGCTGGGCCATTTCCCCGATTACTGGTGGTGGAAGCTGCGCGGCGAGCCCCGTCGTGTTCCACATCTGGTCAAACAGCGGACCGTCATTCAATATGCCCGGGCGTTCGGACTCACCACCCTCGTGGAGACTGGGACCTATTACGGGGAGATGATCGCCGCGGTTGCCTCGAGCTTCCGGCGAATCTACTCGATCGAACTCGATCCGCATCTTGCCAGACAGGCCCAAAAGCGTTTCCGGCGCTACACGGGCGTTGAAATCATCGAAGGGGATAGCCAGAGTGCCGTACCCGGGCTGCTGCAACGGCTCCATGAACCTTGTCTCTGGTGGCTTGATGCGGGCTACTACGGCTGGGCCGGGCGCTTCGGCGACCCCGGCCGGCTCGGCTCCGAACTGACTGCGATTCTCTCCGATACCCTGCACAGGCATGTAATCCTGATGGACGATGCCGATGGCCTGAACGGGGAAGCCGGCGCGCCGAGGCTGGAGGACCTGATCGCTTCGCTACACGCGAACTACCCTGACCAGCAGGTCGAAGTGGCGCACAACATCGTCCGGATCACGCCGCAAAATCTTCAACGGTAAGGCGCAAGGACGGCAGTCAGACCCTGGCGGGTGACTGCGATGGCTACTTTACTGGGTTACCATCAGCGAGGTTGTTCCGGCGGTTCCCCCCAGGGAGGCGCTGATGGTGGTGGTTCCTATGGAAACGGGGGTGGCCAATCCAGAGGCGCTGATGGTCGCAATGGAAGGGGCGCTGGAGTTCCAACCTGCGGAACTGGTCACGTTTCCCACCGAGCCGTCAGAAAACGTGGCCGACGCGGTGTATTGCTGTTGCTGACCGGCCGACAGGCTCAGGGTTATGTTCTGCGGATTCACCGTGATGCTGGAGATGGTCTTGTTGCTGACCGTCATGGGGGCGGTCGCGGTCACGCTGCTGTTATTGGATTTCGCGGTGATCGTTGTGTTACCGATTGCCACTGCCGTGGCGAGCCCGGTGCCGTCGATGGTTGCAATATTGGTGGCGGAGGACGACCAGGTCACCTGAGACGTGACGTCGCCGCTGGTGTTATTGCCGAAAACAGCGGTTGCCGTGAACTGTTGTGTCTTGGTCGGCAGGATCCACGCGCTGGTTGGAGATAAAGAGAGGGAGGTGATCTCGTCGGACGAGGGAAAAAACCCGTTGCAACTGCCGAACAGGATAAGCGCTGAAAATGCCGCAGCCAGGCTGGCGAAAGATGTCACCCGTCGCATTCTGCCCTTCCCACTACCGAAACTCAATTTGGCCGCGATGCAAGCCATGCTCTGCCCGCTCCTTCGGTTGCAGAAATCGGCCTCTACACCACAGCAGTGATTAAGTTTATCTTACTACTGCCTAATACTGGTGAGACGCTGCGCAGCCCTGTCGGTTAGCAGAACTGCCGGACCGGGACGCCTGTCTCACCTCCGGCGCCGATTTGGGACGCCTGTCGGCACCCTCACCTCATTGGTAATTCCGCACAGTGGGCCTGCGTCAGCCGTCACAGACAATGGGAAGTTCGGGAATCAGAATGGCTTTATGGACAGCCAGGTGGAACGCCGCACGCCAGGCTGCGGCATGCCCTGAGGCTGGCTGAAAGACCTTCAGGTGAGGAGGCCTACTTTCATGAAAAAAGCAATCATTCTGGCCATGCTTGTTGTCGGAGCTCAGCTGGCGGCGCAGGACCAGTCGACGATCACGGTCAAGAGTTCGGAAGTCAACAATGGCGTGGTTATCGTGACGATCACGCAGGCGGCGACGGCCGATAAAGCGAAGGTGTCATACGAACTGCACTGCAATAAGGGCGCTTCGTCCTGCAAGGCGCCGGAGCCGGGAAGCTACATTATGGTTCGTTTGCCCAAGAACTGGGGCATGTACGATTGCGCCAATGTGGATCTGTTCCCGGCTGGGGCCAACCCGGCATCCGACCAGAAATTGGGGGAGTACTGCCTGATCGAGAAATGATGGCAGCCCGGCGGAGTTCAGCTAACGCAGCTCCTCTGAGGAAGAGAAATGCCTGCCTGACGGGACCTTTAGCAGTTAGTGTTATTCTTTATTTTGTGGTACTTAGAGCGGGTGTGTGTCGGAAAACAGGGTTCCGCACCGAAGTCTCGCGCAGGAGTAAAATTGAGTCAGCAAGGGAATCGTAGAAGGGCTAGAGAATTCGAGATGAAAGAATGTTCTTCTTCAATGACGAGTGTGATCTCGTTGACGACGAGCAATACGACTTGTTCACCCTTGCCACCCGTGTAGAACGCCGCACCCGGGCGCGGCCTTGCCGCCCCGCTCCCCGCATCTCCCAGGCTGATAGCGCTATGCTGCGCCAACATCGTGCAACCTGTAAAGGGCTTGGTCTGGGCGAGTCAGGTTAATATATACAGGTTAATATATATCGGCAGGGGCTACACTGGCTTCGTCGCAAACCGAGGCATCGATGACGGAGGACGGAGTTTCTGTCACACAGCCGCTTGTCCGTCGATATCCCATCCTTCTGCTTCTTCTGTTTCTGTGCCTGGTCGGTACGTCGTCAGTTTCACCTCAGACGCCGACAGAGGATATTTCCGGAGCCGGCACGCTCGCGGATCTGCATTCTGACAGGCGCGTGGTGCAGAGCGGCCGCTGGCTGCTGGTGCGCGAGTACACGGTCGACTTCGCGGTCCGCGACTCGCAGCAAACCTGGTGCGGGGAAATCATCACCATCGACGCCACCGAGGCGCACGATCTCATCGAAAGCCGCGGCCAGGCCGTCCAAATCGCTGAAAGAGGCAAAGACATATACGTAACACTCAAAGATGGCCGAAAGATCAGGGCACATCGCCTGAACCCGGAAAAATGTCCGCGCGGCTAGTTGGAACCGGCGCGCTTCGCAATATGCCACCCGTCTTGCACAGGCACGCACAGAAATCTCCGGGAAATCCACGATGGGTGCGCTCCTGAACCACCTTCGTCATTGACCGCTGCTTGCCGCCGATGTCTAAATTGATCGGCAGGCGATGGCGACCACCGACTACAGTCTGGAACGCGGACTCCCGGTAAGTATGGAGGCCGAGCGCTCGATTCTGGGCGCGGTCCTGCTGGACAATTCGCTCTACGATCAGGCCGCAGAACACCTCACCGCCGACGACTTCTCACTCGACGCGCACCGCCGCATCTACAGCCGGATGCGGGAGTTGCAGGAGACCGGCCGTCCCGTCGATATGATCACGCTGGTCGAGGAACTGGACCGGCGCAAGGAGGTCGAAGCCATCGGCGGCGTCGCCTACCTCTCCAGCCTGATCGACGGCGTCCCCGAGCGGCCTTCCATCGAGCACTACGTCCGCATTGTCCGCAACAAGGCGCTGCTCCGCGGTCTGATCAACGTCGCGCAAAACGCCATCGCGGAGGCGATCGAGCACTCCGACGAAGCCGACGAGGTCATCGGGCGCGCCGAGCAGGCGATCTTTCAGCTCTCGGAAAACCGCATTGGCCAGGGATTCATGAACATCCCGGAGATCATCCGGGGTTCGTTCGGTTCACTGGAGGAGCTGTACGCGCGCGGCCAGGAGATCACCGGGCTGGCGACGCACTATGCCCTTCTCGACAAGCTGACCAGCGGACTGCAGCCCTCGGACCTGATCATCGTCGCGGCGCGGCCTTCGGTGGGCAAAACCGCTTTCGCCATGAACATCGCGGAGAACGCCGCGGTTCGCGACGGCAAGGTGGTGGGCGTCTTCTCGCTGGAGATGTCGCGGGAGGCCCTGCTGATGCGCATGCTCGCCTCCCACGCGCAGGTCGATTCGAAGAACTTGCGCCAGGGCTTCCTTACCAAAGACGATATGCGCAAGCTGACCCAGGCCACGGAAGAGCTTACGCGTTCCAGGCTGTATATCGACGACACGCCGGGGATTTCGGTAAGCGAGATGCGCGCCAAGGCGCGGCAGCTCAAACGAAAAGAGAACGGACTTGACCTGCTGGTGATTGATTATCTGCAACTGATGTCGGCGGTGCCCATCGGCGGCAAGCGTTTTGAGAACCGCACCCAGGAAGTGTCGGCCATCTCGCGCGGGCTGAAGTCGCTGGCCAAGGAACTGCGCGTGCCGGTGTTGGCGCTCTCGCAGCTCAGCCGCGCCCCGGAAAGCCGCGGCGGCGACCATCGCCCGCAGCTCTCGGACCTGCGGGAATCCGGCTCCATCGAGCAGGACGCCGACGTGGTCGCGTTCATCTTCCGCGAGGAGATGTACAAGAAGGACGATCCCGACCTCGACGGCATCGCGGAGATCATCGTCGCCAAACAGCGCAACGGCCCGACCGCCACCATCCGGATGGCGTTCATCAAGCGCTATACGCGCTTCGAGAACCTGGCCGAGGAGAGCGAGTACAGCGGGTAGGGCCAGGAATTCCTGTTCCGCTCGACCTGCCGATATTGCCATTCAGCGCGTAACGGCAGGCTTTCATTGGCCGTTCCTGCCGTGCTGCCCGCATCGTGCGATACCATCAAACCAATGCGAGAACGCTATCGCCGCTGGATCCACGACTGGGAGTCGCGCATGACCTCGCGCGATAACAACCGCGTGGTGCGCCCGTTCGAGTGGGGCCTGGAATGGACAGGCGGCTGGCCCGGAGTCGAGCGGCTGCCCGCGCCGTCCGACCAGAGCGATCATGAGGCGATGCTTGCATATATGGCACGGGCCAGCGATCTGCTGGTGCAGAACAGCGATGAGTTCTTCCGCTACACGACGCCCGCGGACTTCCGCATCGAGCATCGCAAGGTGGAACTGTTTCACACCGGCAGCGAGGTTCCCAGGAGGCAGCCCCGGGATGAATGGGGCAGGTTCCTGCGTTTCACCTCGGCGGTGGCGTCGCCCTATCCCGAGAACAACTGTGTGAACGCGCGATGGTTCCCCGCAAAAGGGCACCGCGCCGTGGTTGTGCTGCCGCAGTGGAACGCCGATGCCGTCAGTCACAATGCGCTGTGCCGCATCTTCAACCTGCTGGGGATTGCGGCGCTGCGCCTCAGCATGCCCTACCACGACATCCGCCGCCCCGCAGGCATTACGCGTGCCGACTATGCTGTCTCAGCCAACGTCGGGCGCACCATCGACGCCACGCGCCAGGGCATCGCCGACATCCGCTCCTGCCTGGACTGGCTGCAGCAGCGCGGCTACTCGCGTCTGGGTATCGTGGGCACCAGCCTGGGGTCATGCTACGCCTTTCTCGCGAGCGCGCACGATCCGCGCATCCGGGTGAACGTCTTCAACCACGCTTCCACAGCGTTCGGGGACGTGGTATGGACCGGGCAATCAACGCAGCACATCCGCAAGGGGGTTGAGGCGGTGCTGAGCCAGGAGGAGCTGCGCCGTGTCTGGATGTGCATCAGCCCGATCGTGTACTTCAACAAGTTCGAGCGCTGGCCCAAGAAGTCGCTGATGATCTACGGCCGCTACGATCTGACCTTTCTGCCGGAGTTCTCCGTCCAGGCCGCGGGCGAGTTTCTGAGGCGCGGTCTGGACACGACCATCAAGGCCCTGCCCTGCGGCCATTATTCGCTTGGCGAGACACCCTACAAGTACATGGACGCCTGGCACATCTCGCGCTTTCTGGCGAAGGCGTTCACGGGCTGAGCCGCCCGCGGTGCAAGTTGGCAGCTCCTAGGTACCCGTGCTTCTGGCCAGCGCGCGCCTGAGCGTCTCGTCGAGCGCCAGCTTGGCTTTGGCGTACTCCTCGGGATCGATCCTGCCCTCCTGGCGATCGATTTCAAGCTGGAACAGCTCTTCCTTCATGGCTTCCAGCAGCAGCGCGTTGCGATCCCTCATCCCGGCAGGTGCAACGGCGGGAGTGGCCGGCAGCCCCGGTTTGTGCGACGGCGCAGTGAGCTCAATTTCGCCGGCAACGGCAGCCGCCGCTTCGGGAGAGCCGGCCCGCACGTTGCCGGAAGCGGCGGCCATTACCGGCTGCGGGCGATTGGATCGCGCGACGAACCAAGCGCCTCCCATGACCAGCACCAGCGCGAAAGCGCCGAGGATATAGGCGCGATATTCGTGCAGCGGGTCGGGAGCATCGATGGGAGCTCCCAGACCTCCTCCGGGCCGGTTATCGTTGGCTGCGGACTGGGAGCCGCCCATGGCTGCTCCTCCGCCTTCTCCCTGCTGATTTTCAGCCGGAAAAATTCCGTTGCCCGCAACGGAGAAACTGAGGTCCTGACCGGGCTTTACGTTGGTGGCTACCATGATCGTCGACTGCGGATCCGCCATCGGCTGGAACTGCTGCGTGGTTTTCGCGGTGAAGCTCATGCTCTTCGGCATCATGACGACGAAATGCTGCACGTTACGCAGCAACCTGGGCGAAAAATTCGCCTTCCCGCTGTACGGCATGTGGTAGACGATCTGGAACTGCGTCTCGCCGGGCCGCAACGGGTAACTGAGCATGTAATGGTTCTTCTGCGCGGCCGCCGTGGCTTCAGTCGCGATCGGCTGCCCGCCGGGACCTTTGGCCTGGGCAGATTCGATTTCGGCGCCCTCGGGCAGAACGACCTCGAATGTTCCCCTATCATTGGCAAGCGTGCGCGGCGGCTGCGATTGATTGCTGAGGGCATAGAGCATGACGCCCTGGAGCTGCTGGCCTTCACTCTGCAGGCGATCAACCTCGACGGTCTGGCTGAGGCCGTCCACCTCCCTGGCCGAATCGTAGACCGTGAGCTGGGCGGTGTTGCTGCCAGGCATCAGCGGGCCGCCCGGCGGGAAATAGCTGACGCCCTGATGCGTGACGCGCACTATGTGTGGCGCCTGCGCGTCCCCGGGAGCGGGGAAGGAGAAGCGGCCCTGCGCGTCAGTTTTCGCGCTGCCGATTTCCTGCATCCCCTGCGAGAGCGAGAGCAGCGTCACTTCGTCTGCGGCGGCAGGCTTGCCGGTGGTGCCGTTGCTGACCGTGCCGGTGATGTTCTGGGCGGCGGCGAAAACACAGGAGGCGACCGCAAATAGCGCCGTCAGGACTGCAAGCTTTGCCTGCGACACGCCTTTTGGCCTGAAGGCCCGGGCAGTTTTTCCGCTCATGCGCGGTCTTCCTTCGGCCGCACGCCCGCGGGCCGCGTGCCCCTGCGGACAATCGACCGCGCCTTCTCGATGGATTCCAGTTCGGCGAGAATGGCGGCGGCTTCATCTTCCAGCGAGGCGCGCTGGACCGCATAGTCCTGCTCGCTCAGCTTGCCGGCCTTGTACTCGAAGTTGAGATCGCGCAGATTTTCGTAGGTCGCTGCCTTGCGCTCCTCGAGATACATGTAGCGCGTCTTCTCCTCCCCGGCCTCGATCTCACCGGGCTGATAGAAAACATAGACGAACAGGGCGGCAGCGAACAGCGCGCAGCCGAACAGGGCGAATACCGTTTCCTGGCCCACTACGAACATTGCGAACATCAGAATTCCGTCTCCTCACGAGCCTTCTTGCGAAGCTCGTCTAATTCCTCCGCCTTCAGCGCGGGACGCGGCACGGGCTGCGCCACCGCGCGCGACTTCCACAGACGCACCAGCCACACCGTCACGAATACCGCGGCCACAAAGACGGCGAACGGCATGATCCAGGCAACGCGATTGAAGCCGGTCGAAGTCGGGGCGGCCAGCACGGTGTTGCCGTACTTCTGCACGAAGGCCTGCAGCACAAGGGAATCGCTGTCGCCACGCGCGATGCCGGCCTCCAGTTCGTTGCGCATACGGTCGGAGTAGGTGCAGCCGACATGATTGCATTCCAGCAGGATCTGGTTGCAGCCGCACATGCACATGAGCTGGTGCCCCAGGCGGTTGAAGCGGGCGTCCGAGTCGGCGCCCAGAAAGAGCATGGCCAGTAGCGCAACGAGCGCGAGCTGGGCGAAGCGAAGTTCCCAGTTTCGGGTTTCCAGTTTCATTACCACCACATCACGCCGCAGCGGTCCGCATGCCGGGCGTTCCTACTTCCAGATTGCGTTCTCGCAGGTACAGAAACAGCGGCAGCGCCAGCGAGACCCCCACCGTCAGCACAGCCGCCAGCGGCAGCCAGCGCTGCGACGGCTTTAACCGCGAGCGTTCGCTGCGGACAAATACGAGCAATCCGATTGTCGACACCAACACATCCATTCCAAAAAAGCCGCCGATGCGGTTGGCAAAGAGTTGCTCAATGAACAAACGCAGGTTCAGACCGTTGGCAGCCACCCAGGGGACAAACTGCCAGTACGGCAGCACGAATCCGAGCACGCATAAGATCATATAAGTGTTCTTGAGCTTCATCGGTTTTCATCCTCACGCTTTCGGGTGTGCGGCGAAGAACTTCCACATCACCTCGGTCGCAGACAGCTTCACGCCGCTGATCGCGGTTCCGGGCCACAGGTGATGTCCACCTGGGATTACATAGACCGCAACGGCGGAGCCGTCTTTGCACCCTGAGTACGTGTCGATGCGTACCTCGTTCGATTCTTTGTGATGCGGCGTGGGTGTGCAGCCGTCCTGCTTCACCCAGAACGCGACTGTATCGGCGACCGCGCTGTCAGTCCGGCGCGGTCCGATCTGGTACGGCGTCGAGCCGCCGTTGATTGGGACGAGGCGATCGGCCGTGCCGTGAAACACGATCACCGAAACCGGCGCCGACGGTTTGCACGGCAGATTTTGCGCACCTTCCACCGGCGCCACCGCCGCGACCACATCGGCCATCTCGCAGGCCACGCGATACGACATCATGGCGCCATTCGAAATCCCAGTGACGTAAATGCGTTGCGTATCGATCCTGTACTCCTTTTCCAGCTTGCTGACGAGCACCCGCAGAAACTGCACATCATCGACATGGTTGTTCTGCGCATAGCCGCAGCAGTTGCCCGCGTTCCACGTCGGCAGCCGGCCGTTACCCTCCGGATACAGGGCGATGAAGCCATTCCTGTCCGCCAGCCCGCTCATACCCGACATGCGCTCCACGTTGGCCGCACCCTGCGTCGCTCCGTGCAGCACAATGATCAGCGGCATCGGGGAGCTCCCGTGATTCGCCGGCAGGTGAATGATGTACGAGCGCGTCCGGCCTCCGACGTGGATCGTGCCGGCTTGATCGCCGCCGGCAGCCAGCGCCCGCCGCCACATGACGCCGGCAACGACCAGGACGATCAATGCGGCAGCGAATCGTTTCATTTCCCCGACGATCTTTGAAGGGGCGCGACTTCAGCCGCGCCGCATTGCCCCAATTTCATTTTGTCATCCCGAGCGGAGCGCCCGCCTTGCTTTTCCGACTCGCTTCTCTTGCGAGTCGGGGTCCCCACGGCGCGCGGTTTTCGCGCGATGGGGTGAGAGTGGGGCGGGCGCGTAGCCGAGGGACCTGCATTTTGTGCCGTCCCGCTCCGCGGGACTACGTCCTGCCTGGCGAAAACCGTTTGGCACGCGACCGTATCTTTCGCGCAAGCGCTTAAATGGGGCCGCTTTCTCACCTGACGGCTTCTGCGCGACAAGGCCCACGATTACCGCGCCGAAAGACATTGTGCTTGTCCACCACTCCCATCGATTTAGCCGATCACGCTGAGCACGAGTCTGAAATACGACAATACCGTGCACGTTGAGTGGGTAAACACTACCGCTGCTGACATCGGGTGACCGCGGCAGCGTGCGCTGGTACACGTACCAGAGATTTCCCGAGTAGATCCAGCCGATCGGTCCTACGCAGAAAACGACAACGACTAACGCTGTCACGACCTTGTACCAAAGCGGCTTCTCGTGCTGTTCCACGCTCCACCCTCAATCTCCCCCGACCCCCACAGCGCCTCGCTGCACGGCCTCCGTCGTCGCGCGCTCCTTCTCCTTCACCGCGACCTTCCCCGGCTTCATGTTGGGGAAGAGCGCAATGATCGTCCCAATCAGCACCACATGTACCCCAATCCAAATCCACATCACCAGCGGATTCACGTGCGCCTTGATGATCGGCTTGCCGGTGTCCTGATTGCGCCCGGTGTACACCAGATATAGATCTTCGTTCGGGCGCGAGCGATTGGCCACCATGGTCGCCGTCTGCTCGCTGGCCTTGTAGAAGCGACGCTCGGGGAACATGGTGTCGATCTTCCTGCCGTTCCGGTACACGTCGATGACGGCCCACTCGCTGCTGTAGTTCGGCTTGTCGTCCTGCGTGTAGGACTGGCAGAGCAGCGTGTAGTGGCCGATCTGCATCTTGTCGCCGAAGCCCATCTCCTGCTCTTTGTCCTGATTGAACGGCAGCCCGGCAAAGCCGATAATGATGAGCACCACGCCGAGGTGAATCAGATATCCGCCGTAACGGCGCGTGTTGCGGCGCGTGATTGTCAGCATGCCCTGGGCGATATTGACGCCGGTCTGCCGCGCGATGACGCGCCCACCGCGCCAGAACTCGCCAAACACGGTTGAGGCGACGAATACCGAGAGCGCAATCGCCATCAGCGAGTAGAAGTAGGCGGAATCGTTCCACGGCCTCATCCCGCCGGCAATGAGCGCGATTGCGGTGAGCACGGTCAGCACCGCCGGCCACAGGAAGTTGCGCTTCAGGCTATCGAGCGAGGTCTTGCGCCACGCCAGCAGCGGCCCGACGCCGGTCAGCAGCACAAGGAAAATTCCAATCGGCACGTTAACGCGATTGAAGAACGGCGGCCCGACCGTGACCTTCGAGCCCGTCACCGCCTCCGACAGCACCGGAAACAGCGTGCCCCACAGCACTGCGAAACACGAGACCAGCAGCACCAGGTTATTGAACAGGAAGCTGGACTCGCGCGACACCAGCGACTCCAGCCGGTGTTCGCTCTTCAGCGTCTCGCGGTTACGCACGAAGAAGAACACGCAGCTGGCGAAGCTGATCGCCAGAAACCACACGAACCAGGTGCCGATGCTCGACTGCGCGAACGCGTGCACCGAGCTGACCACGCCGCTACGCGTCAGAAATGTGCCGAAGATGGCCAGCAGGAAGGTGGTGAAGATCAGCCACATGTTCCACATCTTCATCATGCCGCGCTTTTCCTGCATCATCACCGAGTGCAGGAAGGCGGTCATGGTAAGCCACGGCAGCAGGGAAGCGTTCTCCACCGGGTCCCATCCCCAGTAGCCGCCCCAGCCCAGCACTTCGTAGGCCCAATGCGCTCCGAGGAAGATGCCGCAGGTCAGAAACAGCCAGGCCACCATGGTCCAGCGGCGCGTAATGTGGATCCACTTTTCGCCGGGATACTTCATGATGAGCGCTCCCAGCGCGAAGGCGAACGGTACGGTGACGCCCACATAACCGAGGTAGAGCATCGGCGGATGGATGACCATCTCGGGATACTGCAGAAGCGGATTCAGCCCGTTGCCGTCGGCAGGGATGGTCCCGCTGACCAGGCCGAATGGGTTGGCGGCGAAGTTCACCAGCAGCAGGAAGAAAACCTGCACGGCGGCGATGATGGCCGAGGCATGGGCGAACAGTTGCGGATCGACCTTATAGCGCATCCGCAGCACCAGCGCGTAGGTGGAGAGCAACCACGCCCAGAAAAGCAGCGAGCCTTCCTGTCCGGACCAGAGCGCGGCGAATTTGTAGGCGACAGGCAGATCGCGATTGCTGTGGTGCAGGATGTAGGCGACGGAGAAGTCGTTCCCGAGCGCGGCCATGACCAGCGCCAGGCCGGCAATGGTGACCGCAACCCAGGAGGCAATGCCGGCACGCCGGGCGGTCTCGCCCAGGCGTTCATCCTTGCGGGACAGGGCCAGCGCGCCCGCAATGAACGAATAGGCGGCCAGCGCGAGGGCCAGCAGAAGCGCAAAACTTCCGATTAATGGCATGAGGACCTGCTACCCATCAAAGCCTTTGTTCAGCTTTGTATCAGGGCATGACTTCAAGTCATGCCGCAACAATCAGAAAACCGGACGGGCTTCAGCCCCTGAGGGCGCTCGGCTTGCAGGGGCTAAAGTCCAAGGTATTGTGCGTTGTGACGGCACGGCTGAAGCCGTGCCCTGATGCAAAACCTGTTATCGTAACGCCCGCCATCCTATGCTGCTCCAATTCTACCAGGAAAGGCAGCCAGATCGGCGGATTACGTTCTAAGGTTGTACCACTTTGCGGGAGCGGGGTGCGCCAGATCCCGGAGCGACGAGTGCGCCTTTGGCGACGGTCAGGGAACCTGCTGTGCGCCCCCGCGCCATCATGTGGCGCCCCAATTCAGCAGCAGCAAACCTTTGCAGAAGGCTGCGAATCTCACGGCAGCAGAGACCCTGAATGGGAGGTATCTGCGCCATGCGTCGCTTTGGTTCTGTCACTTCCAACTTCACCGCCAGGAAGTTCACCGGCCTGATGATTGCGGCCCTGCTGCTGCTTCCCGCGCTTTGCTACGCCGCGCCCACCTCAGCCTACATGTACGTCGGCTGGTATCTCGGCCAATGGCCGAACTTCGCCGAATATGTGTCCGGTTACGCCGTCGCCGCCGACGGCAGCATCCAGCCTTTGCCCGGATTCCCTGTCGGCGGCCCAAGCTTCGGGCTGGTCGCGGTACGCAACTTCATCATTGGCGACGACGGCTTGCATCACGTCACCAGCTATACGCGCGGCAGCGACGGCTCGCTGCGTGAGACTTCCACGGTAGACGAGTACCAATATGCTCCGCAGGGTGAAGGGATGAACATGTACGCTTTGAATCCCGACCGGGCCGGACAGGTGCTCAACACGGTCATCAGTTGCGGTTCCTGCAATAGCTATATCCTGTCGTTCGCAATTGGAAGCGATGGGCAGTTGTCGTTTGTTGGCGGCCCGCTGCCACCCGGTGGCCCCGCCAAGTGGGATGGCGTGTTCTTCTTCTCGCCCGCCGACGATTACGCTTACACGAATGGTTGGGGAGAGTTCACTACTCTGCGGCATAATCCGGACGGTTCCCTGACCGGACTGTACAGTTGGCCGCTACCGCAACAACCGGTGACGCAGAACTGGCAGGAGAACCAGGTCTGCTATCCCGGCGACGTCGCTTCGTCCTCCACCGGATATGTGGCCATGGTTTGGTGGGGCAGCCAGTACTGGTGCGACGACTTCAACACCGGATACGTGATGGGTACCTACACCGTTGGAGCCAACGGCTACCTGGAGCTCGTACCAAATACCGGCTTCACTCCCCAAGTCCTGGAAATCAGCATGGCCTTCGATCCCAGCGGGAGTTATCTGGCCATTGCAGGGTGCCTCGGCCAAGGCAACTGTGAGGGGCACGCTGCGCTCCAGATTTACAAGTTACAAAGTGATAGCAGGCTGACGCCGGTCGGCGACATGGTCACCATTGCATCCACGGACAGATTGGACCAGGTGCAGTGGGATAACGCCGGCCATCTCTACGCCTGGGGCGACGCCGTTTGCTGCCGAAACGGCCTGGTCATATCGCCGCTCTATATCTACAACTTCGATGGCCAGAACCTGACCCTGGCGCCCGATTCGCCGCACATGTTCGCCAATGCGGTCGGTCTGGCAGTCGCTCCCCCGCAATGAGCGGGTTTCCCCCTGAAACTGGTGGAGAAACGGGAGGGCCCAAAAGCAACGAGAGCCAGGAAGGAGATGTTCCCTTTCGTGACTCTCCGCCAGCTCTCCTCAGAACATGACGCAAGCTTCGTTGATCTTTTCCAGCGCGCGTTCCAATATGCCCAGCTTCTGCCGCAGCCCGGGCGCCGCCGGCGAGTCTTGGGCGCGAGCTATTTCATCCTTGAGTTCACGCTTGCGCGTTGCCAGCAGATCGCCGAGCCGCAGCAGTTCGCCCGAGTCCAACCGCAAATCCCTGACCAGGATCTTGTTCAGAAGCTCGTCGTCGGCGCGAGACCTCTGCGCCATCTCCCGCTGTGCCTGAATGCCAGCCGCCTCGCCCGCCGCTGCTGAAGCCCGGCTCGACTGCTCCGTCAGCAGCACATCCGCAACTATATTCAATTCGGCTGTATTGAGAAGCAATTGCATGGCTCGACCCTCTTTCCAGGTACGGTCAGTCGGGCAGTGGGCATGCCGTAGCGCTCATCTTCACATCTACGGCAGGAAGCGGAAGGAAGTCCGTGACTGCAATCACCCGGGAGGGTGATAACGCGGTCTGCTTCGGTAAAGGAATGCGGCTCAGCTCCAGGTGCACGCATCCTTATTGCCGCTGCTCGGCTTGGCACGGCGCGATCGCCGGCTCCTGGATCTCGCCGTCTTTCGCTGGCGGCCAGGTCGCGGTGTAGCATCCCGCATCGGCATACTTGCTGCCGTCGAACTTGTACAGCGTCAGGCGGCTCTCCTGCGGCGAGTTATGCCGCGAGATCACCAGGTCGGACCAGCCGTTGCTGCTGGTCGGCTGGATGGTGTAGCTGGCGGCCCTGGTTTCGAGCAGCGAGACGTAACCATCCGGCGTGTGGCGGAAGATCCAGAAGGGGCAGTTCACCAGCGCATCGCAGCCGCCTTCCAGACCCAGCGAGGTCGCCATGATCACCGGCTTGTCTTCGCCCAAATCGAGGAAGCGCAGCCGCGTGGTCAGGGCGATCTCGCGGATGCGGGCGTCGTCATAACCCTGTTCGGTCATCGGTTTCAGCAGGCGCACGATGACCGCGTCGAGCAGGGCGTTGCGCTCCGGCTCGGTCAGTTTCGAGGTGTTGCCGAGGCCGGGGTCATTGCGGCCGATTACCTCCTGGTTATGCCAGTCCCATTGGAAA
The DNA here is from genome assembly GCA_035516415.1 of Binatia bacterium. GTDB lineage: Bacteria > Acidobacteriota > Terriglobia > Terriglobales > Acidobacteriaceae > Bog-257. The sequence continues at coordinate 21,259 of DATJAI010000069.1, forward strand.
TCCGCGGCCAGCGCGAAAATGCAACCCAGCACGAGGGCCAGGACAGCCGGAGGGATTCGCTTCGCAGCAGCCATAGCCCGCTTGTACGCCATCGCGGGTCTTCGTGTCCAGCGGCGCCCGGTCGAACCGAAACTGTGCCTCCAACATCAAAATCGCTGCCGAGCTTTTCGGCCGGCGGCGAACTCTGGTACTCTCGCCGCACAGGAAGTCCGTAAACCGATGCCAACCGCCAGGAACGGTACACAACGGAATCGGGAGAAAGTTGCGGTTGCAGAGAAGCCCGCTGCCTCGCCGCGCGGGGGAGGCCAGCACGAGCTGGTCATCATCTCCGGCATGAGCGGCGCGGGCAAAGCCTCGGCGCTGAAGAGCTTTGAGGACCTGGGCTATTACTGCGTCGACAACCTTCCTGTCGGGCTGATCACCAAATTCGCCGAGCTGGTGCTGGACAGCGTGGAGATCCAGCGTGCTGCCCTGGTGGTCGATATCCGCGAGGGGGCGCGCCTGGACAAGCTGCCGCAGATCCTGCGCACGCTGCGCCGCCTGGTGAAGACCACAGTGCTGTTTCTGGAAGCCGATGAGGAGGCCCTGCTGCGCCGCTACAGCGAGACTCGCCGGCCGCATCCGCTAGGTCGCGATGTTTCCGTCAAGGCATCGCTGGCGGCCGAACGCCGCCGCCTGCAACCGGTGAAGGCGCTGGCTGACCTCGTCATCGACACCAGCAGGTTCAATGTTCATGAGCTCCGGGCGCTGCTGACCGAACGCTTCCAGCGTGGCAACCGCGAGAGGAACATCCTGATTTCCTGCGTGAGCTTCGGATATCGCGAAGGCGTGCCCGATGACGCCGACCTGGTCTTCGACGTGCGCTTCCTGCCTAACCCGCACTTCATTCCCAAGTTCCGGCCGTTTACCGGACGCCATCCCGCGGTGGCCCGCTACATCCGGTCCTTTCCCCAGACCAGGGAATTCATCCGCCGCATCTCGGAGCTGCTGATTTACCTGATTCCGCACTACATCGAGGAAGGCAAGAGCTACCTGACGATCGCCTTCGGTTGCACCGGCGGCAAGCATCGCTCGGTAATGATCGCCGAAGATGTGAAGAAGCGACTGGGCAAGGCTGGGTACAACGTGAAGGTGGTGCACCGGGATTCGCCGGCTGAGGCGTAGCCGGCCCTTCCACGCCACGTTCCGCTGAATGTCCGCCGTTCCATCGTGTCGGCAAATCCATTAGAATCGACCTTTGAACCCGATTCGCCTGAATGCGTTCCGGCCCGCGCCCTGCCGCAAACCGCGGAGACTATGCGTCGACTGAATCGCCTGCTCCGGTACGTGCGACCCTACTGGTTCCAACTGCTGGCGTCCGTCATATCGATGGCGCTGGTGGGGCTGTTTGACGCATTCCGGCTGCTGCTGATCGGGCCCATCTTCGATCGCGTGCTCAATCCGTCGGCCCAGGGTCACAACCTGCCGCTCATCCGCATTCCGCTTACCACCCGCACCCTTGAGCTCGGCTGGTTCGTCCCGGAGCACTTCCACAACGTGTGGACGATCGTCGCCTTTGCGCTGGTGGCCTCCACCGTGCTGAAGGGCATCTTCGATTACGGCGGCACCTGGCTGGTGAACTACGCCGGTTACGGCATGATCACCGACCTGCGCAATGACCTCTACACGGCAACCCTGCGGCGCTCGGTCGCTTTCTTCCAGCAATATTCCACCGGCACGCTGTTGTCTGCCATCATCAACGACGTCGAGCGCGTCCAGTTCGCCATGTCGAGCGTGCTGGCCGAGTTTCTCCAGCAGCTTTTCACCTTCATCTTCACCGCGCTGGTGGTCATCGGGCTGGGCGGGCGCCTGGCCTGGGTGCTGCTCATCTTCGTGCCCTTCGTCATCGCCTCTGCGCGGCGAGTAGGAGACCGCGTCCGTTCCACCACCCGCAAAGGTCAGGACAAGCTGGCCGACATCCAGAATATCCTGCACGAAACCATTACCGGAGTGCGCGTGGTGAAGGCCTTCTGCATGGAGGCCTGGGAGACGGGGCGCTTTCGCGAAGCCGCCCGGCGGCTGTTCAAGGCCAACCTGCGCTCGGCCGCGGCTTTTGCCGTCAGTTCACCGCTCATGGATATCTTCGGCGCCGTCGCCGTTGCCATGCTGATCCTCCTCGGGCGCGAGTACATCAAGCATGGGGCCTTCACCGAGGGCGTCTTCCTGGCGTTCATCATTGCCGTCTTCAAGCTCTATGAGCCGGTGCGCAAGTTCGGGCAGTTCCATAACAATTTCCAGCAGGCCCTGGGAGCCTCCGAGCAGATTTTCCGCTTTCTCGACGCCCGCGATGAGGTGCGCGAGAAGCCGGAGGCCGTCAGGCTGGCGCCGTTTCATCGCGGAATTCGTTTTGAGCACGTCAGCTTCAGCTATGCGCAGCCGGAGGAGGAACGCGAAGTGCTGCGCGACATCAATCTGGAGGTGACGCCCGGCGAGGTGGTGGCGATTGTCGGCTCCAGCGGCGCGGGCAAGACCACGCTGGTGCATCTGCTGCCGCGCTTCTTCGACGTGACCCGCGGACGCCTGCTCATCGACGGCCACGATGTGCGCGACGTAACCATCCCTTCGCTGCGCTCGCAGATCGCCATCGTCACCCAGGACACGATCCTGTTCAACGACACGGTGCGCAACAACATCGCCTACGGCCAGCCGCATGTGCCGCGGCAGCGGGTCGAGGATGCGGCGCGCGCCGCCCTGGCGCACGACTTCATCACCGCCCTGCCGGACGGCTATGACGCGGTGGTCGGCGAGCGCGGCCTGCGCCTGAGCGGCGGCGAGCGCCAGCGCCTGGCCATTGCCCGCGCCATCCTGAAGGACGCACCCATTCTGATTCTGGACGAGGCGACGTCGGCGCTCGACACGGAAAGCGAAGCCCTGGTGCAATCGGCGCTGCAGAACCTGATCGCCGGCCGCACCGTGTTTGTCATCGCCCACCGGCTCTCCACCGTACGGCGCGCCGACCGTATTCTGGTTCTGGAGAACGGCACCATCGCCGACGAGGGTCCGCACGAGCGCCTGATCTCTCGTACCGGCACCTATCGCCGGCTGTACGACCTGCAGTTCGAGGACATCGAGGCAGCTTCAGGAACGGAGTGATCCCGCGCCATGAACGTCCGCTCCATGACTGGTTACGCTCAGGTGAAGTCCCACGCCGGCGATGAGTTCACGCTGAGCCTGAGCATCAAGTCGGTCAACCACCGCTTTCTCGACCTGCACCTGCGGCTGCCGTCCGAGCTGGACCCGCTGGAGATAAAGATCCGGCGCCTGCTCAAGGAGCACCTGCATCGGGGGCATCTGGAAGTCACCATGAGTCTGGAGCGCAGTGGCGGCGCGGCCTTCGCCGTGAATCGCGATCTTGTCGGCGGGTATCTGCGGACCTTCCGGGAAGTCGCCGAAGAGTTCGGGGTCAGCGCCGAGCCCGACCTGAATGCGGTTCTGAAGATGCCCGGCGCCCTGAACGTGTCCGGAGATGGCGATGCCATCGCCCGCCTTGAGAAGCACGTGACCGCGGCGCTCGAGGATTGCATCGAGCGCCTGAACCGCATGCGCGAGGAGGAGGGTCGCGGCGCGGCTCTGGAGTTGCGCAACCGTATGACTCACCTCTCCTCGGCGACGCACGAGGTGGATCAGCTGCGCAATCGTGTGCTGCGGGCGTATCAGGAGAAGCTGCATGGCCGAATGCAGGAACTGCTGGGCTCGCATGTGGACCACGACCGCCTGCTGCAGGAAGCCGCCATGCTGGCCGAGCGCACCGACATCCAGGAAGAGCTGGTGCGCATGAAGAGCCACATCCAGCACTTCCTGGCGCTGCTCGATGGCGGAGGCGAGGTGGGCAAGCGGCTCGATTTCCTGCTGCAGGAGATGAACCGCGAAGCCAACACACTGATGTCGAAGACCACCGGGGTTGCGGGTGAGGCGCTGCGCATCACCGAGCTGGGGCTGGCCATGAAGTCGGAGATCGAGAAAGCCCGCGAGCAGGTGCAGAACCTGGAATAGCAGGCAATGAGCGGAATCACTTTCATCATTTCGGCGCCGTCGGGTTCGGGCAAATCGACGCTGACCAATGAACTCCGCCGTATTGTGCCCGATCTGGAGTTCTCCATCAGCTACACCACCCGTCCGCCGCGCGGCAGCGAACAGTCGGGGCGCGAGTATTTCTTCGTGACGCGCGAAGAATTCCAACGCATGATCCGCGAAGACGAATTCCTCGAATGGGCCGAAGTCTTTGGCAATTACTATGGCACGGCAGGACGTTTCCTGCGCGAGGCGGCGGCGCGCGGTCACGATCTGCTGCTCGATATCGACGTGCAGGGAGCGGCCCAGGTGAAGCAGAAACAGCCGGATGCGGTGAGTATCTTCGTCCTGCCGCCCTCCCGCGACGAACTGGAGCGGCGGCTGCGGCGCCGTGCCGAGGCCGATGACCGTCTGCAGCGGCAGCTCATGGGCAGCGGCGCGCGGCCTTTCAATACCGAATCCATCATCCAGCGGCGCCTGCAGACCGCCTCGCGCGAGATTGAGAATTTCTGCCAGTACGACTATATTTTGGTCAACGATCGGCTGGAGGAGTCCATCGACATGCTCAAGTCGGTCGTGGAAGCCGAGCGGCTGAAACGCTCCGGCGCGGCTCCGGGCGCCGCGGACCTGCAGGTCCTGTCGGTTGCCGAGCGCGCCCGGAGACAGCGCATGATCGAACAGGTCCGGGCGATTCTGGCAACATTTGCTCTTTCCCCTTTTCCCACCGTCACGGAGTAGGTTATGAAACTGGTTGAAGGCTTCGATAGCAACTATCGGTATGTGCTGGTGGCGGCGCGCCGGGCCCGCCAGATCCAGAACGGCGCGCGCCCCGTCGTCGAGACCCATTCGCGCAAACCCTGCCGCATCGCGGAAGAAGAGCTCCAGGCCGGCAAGGTGAAATGGGAAATCCCGCCCATTGCGGCACCGGCCGCCAGCAATGCCGAGGTGGCGCAGCCGCCGTCGGAGCCGGACGGAGACGATTGACCTTCCCCATGGCTCTGCCGGACACATTCGGCCGGTGTGCGAGCTTCGTCCTCCCCGGCGGAACGTGTTCGCCGGCGTAAGCGCCAATCTGCAATAATCGGGTAGAAGATGAAAATCGTTTTGGGCGTGAGCGGCGGTATCGCCGCCTATAAAGCCGCGGAAATCGTTCGCCAGTTGCAGGAACGTGGTGTGCGCGTGCAGGTGGTCATGACCGCCGCGGCGCAGGAATTCGTGCGCCCCCTGACCTTCGCGGCGCTCTCCGGCGAGAAAGTCATCACCAGCATGTTCGGCTCCCCGGCGGAAGCTCCCAACCTGGACTCCGCGGTGGAGCACATATCCGTCGCGCAGTCGATGGACTGTCTGTTGGTCGCGCCCGCCACGGCCGACGTGATCGCCAGATTCGCACAGGGCATCGCCAACGATTTTCTCAGCACGCTTTATCTCGCCACCACCGCGCCGGTGATTGTCGCTCCCGCCATGAACGTGAACATGTGGCAGCATCCTGCCACCCAGGCCAACCTGGAGGTCCTCCGCCGTCGCGGCGTGCAGATCGTCGAACCGGGCAGCGGATACCTCGCCTGTGGAATGGTCGGCCCCGGGCGATTAGCCGAGCCGGAGACCATCGTGGCAGCCACCCTGGAACGGCTGGGGATGAACCAGGATTTTGCGGGTGAGACTGTGCTCATCACGGCCGGCCCCACACATGAGCCAATCGACCCTGTTCGCTATCTCGGCAACCGGTCCAGCGGAAAAATGGGATATGCGCTGGCCGAAGCTGCGTTGCGGCGCGGAGCAAAGGTCATCCTGGTGAGCGGCCCGACGGCGCTGCAGCCGCCGGGCGCCGCCGAAACGATTTTCGTCGAAACCGCCCAGCAGATGCGTACCGCAGTGCTCGACCGTTGGGAGCACGCCAGCCTCATCATCATGGCGGCCGCGGTTGCCGATTTCCACGTCAAGAACGTCTCGCCGGAGAAGATGAGGCGCACGGGCCCGAGGGTGCTCCAGCTTGAGCCCAACCCCGACATTCTCGCCGACCTCGGCAGCCTGCGCATCGCCAGGGGGAAGCAGTCGCCGCTCCTCATCGGCTTTGCCGCCGAGACGCAGAACCTGCTGGAGAACGCCCGTGCCAAGCTGGCGGGCAAGCGCGTGGACGGCATCGTGCTTAACGACGTTTCGCGCCCGGACATCGGCTTCAATAGCGAGCACAATGAAGTTACCATCGTGACGGCAACCGATGTCATCGCAGTGCCTGAGTCCAGCAAGCTGGATGTAGCGCAGAAGATACTCGACGCTGCGCTCCGTCTGCGCCGGGAACAACTCGTGAGCACATCGGCATCCACCGGCGCCAAATGACCCTCGATCCAGATTCCAGGGATGTGCTTCGCCAGCGCCTGCAGTTCTACCGCGAACTGGGTATCGGCCCGCTTTACCGGCGTGAGACCGGTAGCGCTGATTCAGACATGCACTTGCCTGACGAAGTCGGCGAAGTGGCGGATCGGCTCGCGCCGGCGGCAGAGCACGCGGCACAGGAGGCCCATCTCCCCTCTACTGCGACCCAGGACCGCGACGCTCTGCTGCGCGAAATCCTCGACGACATCGGTCCCGACTGTCAGCGCTGCAAGCTCGCCGGGCTGGGCCGCAGGCAGATTGTCTTCGGCACCGGTGATCCGCATGCCGAGCTGATGTTCATTGGCGAAGGCCCGGGCGCCGACGAAGACGAGCAGGGATTGCCGTTTGTTGGCCGCGCCGGACAACTGCTGAACAACATGATCGCCGCCATGGGCCTGAAGCGCGAGCAGGTATACATCGCCAACATCGTGAAGTGCCGCCCGCCGGGCAACCGGACGCCGGAGCGCGACGAATGCGACACCTGTTCGCCCTTCCTGATACGCCAGATTCGGGTGATCCGGCCAAAAGTCATCGTTGCTCTGGGAGCCACAGCGGCGAAGAACCTGCTGGGCGTGAATGATTCCATGGCCTCGATGCGCGGCCGCTTTTATGATTTCTCGCCTCCGCGAACGCTCACCGATACTGATCAGCCATTCGAATGCAAGCTGGCGGTAACCTACCATCCCGCGTTCCTGCTGCGCGACCCTCGCCAGAAGAAAGAGGCGTGGAAAGATCTGCAGATGGTCATGCGCTATGTCGGCCTGAGCGCACCACGTCGCGCGCCTGAGGGCACCTAGCCCGCGATGCCCCGTTTCTGCGATGTGGCCGTGCCGGTCCCGCTCGACGCCACCTTCACCTATCGCATCCCGGAAAATCCGCCCGAGCCCTGCATCGGCGGACGGGTCATCGTTCCTTTTCGCGAGAAGCGGCTGTGCGGCGTCGTGACCGAACTGCACGACCGCGAACCGAAATTCGCCACCCGCCGCCTGGGGCAGGTTCTCGACTCCACCCCGGCGCTCACGCCGGAGTTGCTGCAATTGGGCCGCTGGATCGAGCAGTACTACATCGCGCCCCTTGGCGAAGTCTTCCGCGCCATGCTGCCGCTCTCCGCCGAGTTCCGGCGCGTTATTGGATACCGCATCACCGATAAAGGTCTCGAAGCGCTGCACGCCGCCTCCACCATGGGCTCTTCGCTGCGGTCCCGTAAACCGCCGGAGCGCCAGATGCTGGAATATGCCGTGCTCAATCGACTTGCTGATGGAGAAGTTGTTCGCGAAGCGACCCTGCGTTCCGCTGCCGGAGCCTCAGGCGCCATGCTGCAGGGCATGGCTCGCAGGAAATGGATCGCGCGCGAGGACCTCAGCGATATACGCGACGCCAGCCGCACCGTACGCATCGCCATGTTGAAACAGGTGGAGGGCAGACTCAACGCGAACCAGCAGACCATTGTGGACTGGCTGCGTCGGCAGGAAGGTCAACGCGCTCCGATTGACGCTTTGCGTGAACTGCCGGTGCCGCGCACAACCTTGCAGACGCTGGTGCGACGGGGTATCGTCGCCATCTCCGAAGAGGCTGCGAGCTTTCACGTTTCCGAACTGAAGCCGCGCAAGCTGGAGTT
>DATJAI010000070.1:0-3918 GCA_035516415.1 Binatia bacterium
GTGCAGCGCGACATTCTGCCCATCGTTGAAGGCACCACGGTGAACACGCGCTACGGCATGGTGCGCACCGACCACGTCCTGTTCATTGCGGCCGGCGCGTTTCACGTCTCGAAGCCGAGCGACCTGATTCCCGAACTGCAGGGCCGCTTTCCCATCCGCGTCGAGCTGCAATCGCTCAGCATCGAGGATTTCATCAAGATCCTCACCGAGCCGAAGTCGTCTCTGGTGAAGCAGTACACGGCGCTGCTCGATACTGAAGGACTGCGGCTGGAGTTCACTTCCGAAGCGCTGCAGGAAGTGGCGCACTTCGCCTTCCGGGTGAACGAGGGCACGGAGAACATCGGGGCGCGCCGCCTGCACACAATCATGGAGAAGGTGCTGGACATCATCAGTTTCGAGGCGCCCGACATGAAGGAGAAGCACGTGGTGGTCGATGCCGACTATGTGCGCCGGACGCTCTCCGATATCGTAAAGGACCAGGACCTGTCGCGATACATCCTGTGAGTTTGCCCGGCTGCCGGATGGCCCCAGGTTGATTACAATGGGGCAACGGCACCTGCATCCCTGAAACCTGGAGGTTTCCGCATGCCTTCCGGCAATCCGGCCATACAGACTGCCTCCGCGGAGCAGCCCGCGGTCCCGCTCACCATCGAAGGACTGAGCGTGCTGCATCAGATGTTCCGCTTCCGCTGGCCGGAGTGGCGCATTCTGGGCCAGTCGCGCCAGCAGGAGATCGTGCGCGAAGCCGTTGCCACACTCACGAGCCCCGAAGAAGCCGGGCTGAGCGCGATTTATTCGATGCTGGGGCACAAAGCGGACCTGATGCTGGTGCACTTCCGCGACTCGTTCGAGGAGCTGAACGCCGCCGAGCTGCAGCTGAACCGCACGGCGCTGCAGGAATTTCTGGAGCCGACGCACTCCTATCTTTCCGTGATCGAGTTGGGTCTGTACGACTCCAGCGTGAAGCTCTACCGCCAGCTTGGCGAGCGGGGCGTGGTTCCATTTTCGGAGGAGTGGAACCGGGAGTTGGAAGAGACGATGGAACGGCAGCGCCAGGCGATGCGGCCGCGGCTGTATCCGAAAGTTCCCGACAGCCGTTACGTGTGCTTCTATCCCATGGATCGCAAGCGCGGCGAGGAGAAGAACTGGTACACGCTGCCCATCGGGGAGCGGCAGCGGCAGATGGAGGAGCACGGCCTGGTGGGCCGCCGCTACGCCGGCAAGGTGCAGCAGATCATTACCGGCTCCATCGGCTTTGACGACTGGGAGTGGGGCGTGGACCTGTTCGCCTCCGAGCCGCTCATCTTCAAGAAGCTGATCTACGAGATGCGCTTCGACGAAGTGAGCGCGGTGTATGCTGCTTTCGGGCAGTTCTTTGTCGGCGTGCGCCTGCCGGTGCAGAAGCTGGGCGAATGGCTGGGGGTCAGCAGCTAGCAGCCGGCAGTTGGCGGTTCTTTTCTCAACTACATGATTGCTCACATTCTTGAAATTGTCGGAGCGTGGATTATCGGCGTGATCTCGGCGGGAAGCTATCCCGGCGTGATGCTGCTGATGGCCATCGAGTCGGCGTGTATTCCGCTGCCGTCGGAAATCATCATGCCGTTTTCGGGATATCTGGTGTACAGCGGCCGTTTCTCGCTGATTGCGGTGGCGACCTGGGGAGCGCTGGGCTGCAACCTGGGATCGGTGCTGGCCTACGAGATCGGCTACTTCGGCGGGCGTCCGCTGGTGGAGCGCTACGGGCGCTACATTTTCCTGAGCCGCCGCGAGCTGGCGATTGCCGACCGCTTCTTCGAGCGGCGGGGCGCAATCGCGGTGCTGATCGCGCGCCTGCTGCCGGTGGTCCGCACCTTCATCGCGCTGCCCGCCGGCATCGCGCGCATGCCGCGGCTCAAGTTCCACATCTACACCTTCGTCGGTTCGTGGCCGTGGTGTTTCGCCCTGGCCTACATCGGCATGCGGCTGGGCGAGCGCTGGGAGACCGACCCGCGCCTGAAGATGTGGTTCCATCGTCTGGACGCGGTGATTCTGGGCGTAATCGTGCTGGGAGTCCTCTACTTCATCTGGTCGCACCTGCAGCATCGGGTGGGGGCGGAGGCTGAGGTTGAGGTTGAAGAAGCAGCGGATTGAAGCGCGGCGTTACACAACCCTGAATTGAAGATTCCAGTGAGGCGACGTCTTCCATAGTGCTGCTATTTCTGCTGGAATTCCATCTGCAGCATTCCCACCACCGGTTTCCCATCGCAGATGGCAGGTTCGTATGTCTGACTCATGAACGTGGATTGCACCTGTTTTGAAGGCCGACCCACCGGATTGATGAGTTCCACACTCTGCGGCTTGCCGTCGGCGCCGACTACGATGCGTACTCCGTCGGCAACGCGGCCGCCGCTTGTGAACCAATCACGCTGCAACACGCCAGGGGCCTGCCGCCAGAAATTCCTGTTGAACTTCGCAGCCTGGTACTGGTCGCAGCCTGGCCAGAGCCGGTAACCCTGCCCCGCGACGAACATGTCGGGGGAAAACGGAGCTTTTGGCTGAAGAGCGACGCTGACAAGCCGGATAGAGGCGGTGACTTGTCCGTTGGTCGACGTGCGGATCTCGCCAGGAACGATCCTGTCGCCGACGCCGGTATAGTCGCGGTACTCGGTGAGGAACTCCATCGGTTCGAATTGCCGCACTACATAACTGCTTTGAACAGGCACCTGCGAGCTGTCCTGAATCAGCGCTCCGGCCTGGCGGTCGAAACAGAGTTCGCGTTGCACGTCCAGCTTCTCGGTGGCGACGCAGGAGAGCTTTACGCCGTGGAGCTTGCGCTCTCTCAGTCCCACGATCTTTTCGTTCCAGGCAAGCAGATTGCCGCCGAAGGGGAACCTGCGAGCACCGGAAAAAATAGCATTGAGCCTCGGGTCAGTGTCCTCGCGCAGCCAAAGCCCCTGATCGTTGCGGAGCTCAATCTCCCGTAGCTGACCGGATTCCGCCTGGGCCCGCCATTTGTTATGCGCAGACCACCAGAGCGTATAGGTTCCTCCTTTGCCGTTCAGCGAAGACGGAGTGCGATCGAACCGCAGCTGGAGGAAAAAAGGGACGGCGTCGGGACCGGTAAGGCTCGAGACCCTCTCCGCCCGGTCGATGAGCGCCTGCGCCTCAGCGATCTGCTTTGCGTCGGAGCTGAAGGCAGGAAAAACCAGGAAGAATAGCGGCAGAAGAGCTATAGAGCGAAAGGAACCCGACAGAAATGATGGCGGCATGGTACTTTGTCCGGGGACACGGAGCAGCTTCAACTTACACGTCAGCTGAAGCTGGCGAAAGCAGAAAACGAGCGTCTCCTGTGACTTTTTCCCGGGTTGGAACCGGATTCATATTTCGTAGTGCAGCAGCGAGAAGACGTCGTATTCCTTCAGCTTTTCGCGGCCCTTCAGGGCGTCGAGTTCCACCACGAATCCCATGCCGCAGATGTTGCCGCCCAGTTGCCTGACCATATCGGCGGTGGCTTTGGCCGTGCCGCCGGTAGCCAGCAGGTCGTCGCAGATGATGATGCGCTGGCCGGGCTGGATGGCATCACGGTGGATTTCCAGCGTGTCCTTACCGTATTCCAGGTCGTACTTCCATTGCAGGACCTCGGCAGGCAGCTTCTTCGGCTTGCGCACGGGGACAAAGCCGGCGTTGAGGCGATAGGCGAGGGCAGGACCGAAGATGAAGCCGCGCGCCTCGATGCCGAGCACCAGATCGACATCGCAACTGATGTAATGCTCGGTGAGCGCGTCGATGAGGCGGGCAAAGCCGAGGCGGTCCTTCAGCAGGGTGGTGATGTCATAGAAGAGAATGCCGGGCTTGGGGAAATCGGGAACTTCGCGGATGAGCCGTTTCAGGTCTTCGCAGTTATGTCGCGCCGGGGCTGACATCAATCAGAATGCTCCT
>DATJAI010000071.1:0-7683 GCA_035516415.1 Binatia bacterium
TATGAGGCGGCCGACCATGTGATGGACATCGACCCATCCCAGCCTACCGCGCTTGAAGGCCTGGATTATCGGCTGTACGAAAACATTGAGAAAAAGGGCGGCCCGCACCGCAGGTTTTTGGGGCTGTTGCCTGAGGGGAAAGGCTGGCTGCTGGCCGAATTTGGCGCCGATCGCAGGCAGGACGCGCTTGACCTTGCCCATGAGGTTATGGAGAAGCTGAAGGGCAAGCCCGGCGCGCCCAACATGCGGCTGTATACCGAGAAGGAGGATATGGACCACATCTGGGCGGTGCGCGAATCCGGGCTGGGAGCAACCGCCTTCGTCCCCGGCGATCCCGACACCTGGCCGGGATGGGAGGACTCGGCCGTTCCTCCGGAAAAGCTGGGCGATTACCTGCGCGAGTTACGCGCGCTGTACAACAAATACGAGTACAATCCCTCGCTCTACGGGCACTTCGGACAGGCCTGCGTCCATTGCCGCGTGGATTTTGACGTCACCAGCGAGGCCGGCATCAGGAAGTGGCGCTCTTTCATGGAAGAGGCGACCGATCTCTGCGTGAAGTACGGCGGCAGCCTGAGCGGTGAGCATGGCGATGGCCAGGCACGCGCGGAATTCCTGTACAAGATGTTTGGCGAGGAACTCATCCAGGCGTTCCGCGAATTCAAATCGATCTGGGATCCCGAGTGGAAGATGAATCCCGGAAAAGTGATCGATCCCAATCGTATGGACGAGAATCTGCGCCTGGGCGCGGACTATTATCCATGGGAGCCGCAAACCCATTTCCGGTGGCCTGAGGACGGTGGCAGCTTCGCACATGCCACTCTGCGTTGCGTCGGCATCGGCAAATGCCGCAGGAAGGAAGGCAAGAATGCCGGGGATGACACCATGTGCCCCAGCTTCATGGTGACGCATGAGGAGCGGCACACCACTCGCGGCCGCGCCCACCATCTCTGGGAGATGCTGAATGGCAATGTCATCGCCGACGGCTGGCGCGATGAGAACGTCAAGGAAGCTCTGAACCTCTGCCTGGCTTGCAAGGGCTGCAAAGGTGATTGTCCGGTAAATGTGGACATGGCCACCTACAAGGCCGAGTTCCTCTCCCACTATTGGCAGGGACGGCTGCGTCCGCGCCACGCCTATGCCTTCGGGCTGATCGATCAATGGGCAAGACTGGCCTCGATTGCTCCAGGATTCGTGAACCTGTTTACCCAACTTCCCGTGCTCAGCACCATCGCAAAGAAAGCAGCGGGTATGCCACTGCAACGGCAGATCCCGGCCTTCGCTCCGGAAACGTTCCGGGACTGGTTCCGCAAGCGTGGCGTACGCAACCCGGGAGGCTGCAAAGTTCTGCTATGGCCGGACACCTTCAACAATTACTTCTTCCCCGAGACGGCACAGGCGGCTGTCGAGGTGCTCGAACACTTCGGCTTTCAGGTGCAGGTGCCGAGGCAGCACCTGTGTTGCGGCCGGCCTTTGTATGACTACGGTTTTCTGGATCGTGCAAAAGCGTACCTGACGAATGTTCTTGACGCACTGGCTCCCGAGATCGACGCCGGCACTCCGATGGTGGTGCTGGAGCCAAGCTGCTGTTCGGTCTTCCGGGACGAAATCAATGGCCTGATGCCGGACTCGCCGCGCGCCCACCGGTTGATGGAGAACACATTCGCGTTTTCCGAATTTCTGGAAAAAAAGGTCGAGAACTTCAAGCCGCCTCGGCTCAGGCGTAAGGCGCTCGTACAGGGCCATTGCCATCACAAGGCGATCATGCGCCTCTATGACGAGGAGGCGGTCATGAAGAAAATGGGCCTCGACTTCCAGATGCCCGAATCCGGATGCTGCGGGATGGCGGGGTCGTTCGGCTACGAAGCCGACAAGTACGACATCTCCGTCAAATGCGGCGAGCGCGTACTGCTTCCCGCGGTACGCAAGGCCGGAGTGTCAACGTTGATCATTGCCGACGGCTTCAGCTGCAAGGAGCAGATCGAGCAGGAGACGCCGCGTCACGCGCTGCACCTGGCTCAAGTGATGGCGCTGGCCCTTCGCAATGGCATGCACGGCCCTGACGGCATGTATCCGGAAAAACACTTCGTCGCACCACGATTGGACGCGCAGCACCGCTCCATGCGACGGGCAGGAATCGCCGCCCTGGTACTTGCCGGAGGCGTGTCCCTCGGAGCGCTGCGGTTCTCCAGATCGCGCCGATAGCTGACGCGCTCAGACGGATGGCCTGCCGCTTCCCTCTACCTGTCATAATTCAGACGTGCGCGTTCTGATCTCCGCGGGAGAAGCTTCCGGCGAATTCTATGGCGCAGAGCTGATGAAGGCCCTGCGCCGACAGGCAGCAGAAGACCTCCATGGGGAAAATATCGAGTTTTTCGGGGTCGGTGGAGAGCAGATGCGCAATGCCGGATGCGAACTGCTCGCCGATGCGCGCGAGATCGCTGAGGTTGGCATCGTAGAAGTCATCCGGCACATTCCCATCATCTATCGCCGCTTCCGCCAGGTGGTGCGGGAGGCCCGGCAGCGCCGTCCCGATGCCGCCGTGCTCATCGACTTTCCTGACTTCAATCTGCGGCTGGCACGCGAACTGCACAGGCTCAGGGTACCGGTTGTCTACTACGTCAGTCCGCAACTGTGGGCGTGGAAGCAGCGGCGCGTCGAGCGCGTGCGCAGGTACGTCCGCCAGATGGTGGTGATTTTTCCCTTCGAAGAGAAGTTCTATCGCGAGTGCGGCGTTGCGGCGACATTTGTGGGCCATCCACTGGCCGACCGGCCGCAGCCCGCCATCAGCCGCGAAGAGTTCGCCGGGGCATACCAACTCGACCCCGGACGCCAATGGATTGCGCTGCTGCCGGGAAGCCGCCGCGCCGAAGTGTCGCGCATCTTTCCCGTGCTGCTCGCAGCCGCGCAACTTCTCGGTCCGGACTACGTTTACACCGTACCGGTCGCCTCGACCCTCAACCCGGCCTGGATGGCTTCGTTCCTGCGTCGCTATCCCCATTTGCCGATAACGCTTACCCACGATGCACGGGCCACTCTGCGGCACGCCACGGCAGCCGCCGTTGCCAGCGGCACGGCCACGCTTGAAGCCGCGCTGATCGGTACGCCTTTCGTGATGGTGTATCGGGTCGCGCCGCTCACCTGGGCGGCGGGGCGGCGTCTGATAAAGGTGGACCGCTTCGCCATGGTGAACCTGATTGCCGAGCGGGACGTGGTTCATGAGCTGGTGCAGTCGGAGTTCACGCCGGAAAGCCTCCGTGACGAGCTTCGCCGGATCATTCCGGCCGGAGCCGTGCGCGAGGCCATGGTGGAGGGTTTTTGCGAAGTCAGACGGCGACTGCAGCCGGTTCATGCAGACAGGAGCGCATCCGACCGGGCAGCGCGGGCGGTGCTGTCCGTCATGCGGCAGCCGGTGTAGTTGGCACGCCGATTCAACCTTCTGCATGGTCGTGGCACCGCCGTGGCGACTGCCGGCGCACGCGAGCAGCGCATCTTTCGTGCCGATTTGTTCATCATTTATAGTGACCAGCAGAGCAGGAGTTCTCTCCCCGATGCGCAATGCGGCAAGTCCTGGACGCTTTCTGGCGGCCATTCTCGTAACCCTCGTTTCGACCTGCTTTGCGGCGGAGAAGCCGCGCATTCAGGTCAGCGACTACGTCATCCATGTGGCCGTCACGCCGCAGACACATCAACTGAAAGCCCAGGCGCGGGTCAAATTCACCGCTCTGGACGATATCAACATCGCGACATTCGAGCTGCACAACGCGCTGCGGCCAACCCGGGTGCTGGATGCCAACGGCCAGGCGCTCTCGGTCGAGCGGGTCAGTCAGGATTCGACGGTCCGCATCTCGCTCCCCACCACGCTTACCAAAGGTACATCCGACACGCTGATCTTCGAATATGAGGGCGCCCTACAGTCAGCCGATGACAGCCCGGTGCCCGGCCTGAAGCTTGCGTATATCGGCGACCCGATTACATACCTCCTGTATGCGGGCCGCTGGTTTCCCATGGTGGGGTACGGCACCAACCGCTTTACCGCTACCATCAGCGTGAGCGTGCCCGCGGGCTATACGGTGATCGGCAGTGGAAAGCAAAGCGCTGCGCCCGGCCCGGAAGTGGAGGAAGGCTCGCCGGCTGCGCACAAGGCAGCTTCGCAAGGCGCTCTCAGCCGCCTGCCGACTCCGGCTGGCGGGCGTACCGTGACCTTCACCTATGGGGACCGGCCCAGCTTCCCCGGGACGATTCTCATCGGAAATTTTGTGCAGACCAAGAGCAGCGAGGGTGGCCTGAATATCAACGTGTACACGACAGCGAGCCACAAGGCCGCAGCCGATCAGTTCGCCGACAACGCGACCAAAGAGTTTTTCTTCTTCACAACCCTGTATGGCCCGCCCTTCGACCAGAACCTGAACGTCGTGGAGTTGCCGGACGGTACCGTTCCTTCGGCCTGGGCTCCGCAGATAGCCGCCCTGGCCGGCCGCAACTTCAATCAAAAAGGAAACTACCGTCTGTTAGCCAACACCATTGCGCACCAGTGGTTCGGCACCATGGTGAGTCCTGCTACCAAAAACGATTGGTGGCTCAACGATGGAGGCACCCGCTATTCCGAAGCGCTCTACGTCGAGCATGTCGCGGGTGAAGCCGGCTTCCAGGAAGTGACCAAGGACATGTCCGTCGGCGCCCTGGCTTACGTTTCGGTGCCTCTGGCTGACGTGGGCAGGCTGGACACCTTCTCGCCCGAGTTCCAGTCGCTGGTCACCGACAAGGGCGGCATGATCATGGCCATGCTGCGCTGGGTCATCGGTGAGGAAGCTTTCGACAAAACGATGCGGACATTCATGTCGCAATACTCCGGCAAATCCGCCAGCGTCGACGATTTCCGCAAGGTCGCCGAGCAGGCTTCCGGACAGCAGCTCACCTGGTTCTTCACCCAGTGGCTGGACTCCACTGGCGCCCCTGAGTTCAGGAACAAGTACACCGTCTACCGCACGCAGAAGGGATTCCGCGTGGTCGGCGAAATCTCCCAGGACATGGATCTGTTCCGCATGCCTATCGAGCTGCGAATCGATACCGACGGGAAGACCGAAACAAAACGTATCGAAGTTCAGGGCACCAATTCGGCCTACTCGGTGGATACCTTCGGCAAGCCGCGTCGCATCAGCATCGATCCCAACAATCAGGTGCTGCAGAATTCACAGGACCTGCAGGTACGGACCTCCATCATGCGCGGGCAGCAGGACGTTCAGCAGGGCGACCTGACGGAAGCGCTGAAGGAGTTCCAGAAGGCGCTCGACGTCAACAGGAACAGCTCGCTGGCGCACTATCGCATCGCCGAGGTTTTCTTCCTGCAGCACAATTATCAGTCGGCGGCGAACTCCTATCGCGCGGCACTCAATGGCGACGGCGAGCCGCGCTGGACCGAGGTCTGGAGCCACATCCAGTTGGGCATGATCTTCGACCTGACCGGGCAGCGTGAGCGTGCCACCAACGAGTACCGCCAGGCGTTGCAGACCAACGACAATACGCAGAACGCTCTCGACACTGCCCGCAAGTATCTTCAGACGCCGTATCAGCCCCAGAGCAGTGACAAACCGGGTGAATAACGTGGTCTAATGCGCCAGTTTGAGCCCGCTCATCCGGGCGGCCCTGTCCTTTTCCACGTTGTACGACATCACCAGTACCTGGAAGGTCTCGCCCATCCCTGCCGGTGAGATGAGATGTTTCAGCTGCAGCGCTACTTTGGCGCGCTCCTGCGGCATCCGGCATTCCTCAAAGGCGTCGGCGAATTGCGTCTCTTCTCCAATGCCGAGGAGAAATTGCGACTGGGTGAGCAGCGCGAGAGGTTCCAGGGCGCGCTCAACCGCACGGGCGCGCAGCGCCGTAAAGTTCACATGCGCGGTGATGTCCTGCTCGCCGGGAGCCTCATACGGGGAAGCGCTGGCGGTATGCCGGCGGTAGCTCATGATGGTGTCGCGGTGACGGCCGGCAAGCTGCTCCTCACGCGTATAGCCATAGTCGATGAACAGGGCGAATCCCCGGCGCGCCCGGAAAAGATCAGCGATGCGATCCATCCAGGCAAGCGACGCCAGCGGTACCTCGACACGCTCGCCGTCCTCGGGATGAACGCCGTATCGATCGAGAAATTCGTTTTCAGCGGCGGAAGGAGGAACGAAGCTTTCGGTGAACTGTCCTGCCGCAAACCCGACGCGCAGGGCGCCGCGATGATCGATGACTTCCACGGGAAGCGCATCGAAGAATTCATTGGCAAGCGCGATGATGTGTCCCCCGGCGCTGCGGACGGCTGCCTCAGGAGAATCAGACACTGCGCACTTCCCTGCCCCGATGTGCTCAGCCAGGCGCTCGGTCAACTGCGCGCGCAGGTGCGCCGACTGTTCCACCAGCGAATAATGCAGCGCACGCGAGAATTCAGGGAACTGTCCGGCTGACCAGTCGAGCACATCGCGCGCGAACAGTCCCCGTCCCGGGCCAAGCTCGATCAGTTCGAGGCACGCCGGCGAATCCAGCGCGCGCCACATCTCCTCGAACTGCCGCGCCAGCAGGCGCCCGAATACCGCGTGAACGTCGCTGGAGGTGTAGAAGTCTCCCGCCTTGCCGAAGCGTTCGCGGGGGCGGGAATAGTAGCCAAGTTCGGGCTCGTACAGGCAAAGCTCCATATAGCGGGAAAAAGGAATGGGGCCATGGCGGCGGATCTCGCCGGCAATCCGCTCCCGCAGTTCTGGCTGCGGAGGGCTGGCCTCGCTGTCCTCAGCGGTCACAGCTTCCCCTCGCGCTCCATCTGCTGGTGCTCTTTTCTGTGCTGCGGGGTCCGGATGAACATCTCGACCAGATAGTCGTGCAGGCAGTCGAAGAGCTGGCGCTGGAAGGTCCACTCGAACTGCGGATCGTCGAGATCGCGGGGATGCAGGTCGAAGTAATACGTGTGCACCGGCGGCTGGCTGAATCGTGGTTCGATGATCAGCTCCACCCCATCGCCCTTCGCGCGCGCGCGGAACTCGACCAGCGGATGCTCATAGAGCCGGAGCTGCAGTTGCACGCGCTCCAGACGGGAACAAGTCATCGGGCGATTTTAGCAACTGCGGCGATTGCTCCGCCCCGGGGCCTCCTCACGGCGTAAGCAGGCCGCTATCGCAGGTGGTTCATGCGGCGTGGCCCCTAGCTCCAGCGGAACCAGCGCAACGCGAGCACGAAGCATAAGCCTCCCCAGATCACCAGCACGGCAATCCGGCTGAGCTGTGAGGCGAGGGAGTTTCCCTGAAGAATGACGGCCCGCAGCGCGTCGTTCAGCGCGGTAAGCGGCAAAGCCCTGATCGCGGGCAGGAAGACTCTTGGAAAGCGCTCGTAGGAGAAAAACACTCCAGAGAAGATCCACATCGGCATCATGACCACGTTGATCAGTCCGCTGACGCTCTCGATCTTCTGCGCGCGGCTGGCGGTCAGCAGTCCAATACCGCCGAACGACACGGCACCCAGCGCGCCGATCAGCAGAATCGATAGAAGGTTGCCCTCCACCCGCACGTGAAAGACGATCACGCCGAAGATCAGCAGCAGTCCGACTTCGACGATCATCAGCACCAGGCGGCTGCTGGCCAGTGCGAGCAGGAAGTCCGAGCGCCGCATTGGCGTTGCGATGAACCGCTTGAGCAGCTTGCGCTGCCGCATCTC
>DATJAI010000072.1:0-25925 GCA_035516415.1 Binatia bacterium
CCGTCGCCAGCGCATCGCGGCAACAGCTGCAGTGCGCTTCGGTGGCGGGCTCAATGTGCTGCCTCACCTTGGCCAATGGCATCTGCGCCACTGTCTTCCCGCTTCGGGAATAATGGGCTGATTCTTGGCCGTTCGCAGGAATACCCGCCGACCTTTTCTCCACAGGCATATTCGCTACCACGTGGGCCTTGGGCCTTGTCAGTTGCCGTTTCCTCGGGAAAGAAGAGTGGAAACACTCTACAGGGGGAGGTCTGATATTACCGCAACTCTATATATTGTCAACGGCAAACTGATTAATTTTCACTGCAAATGAGCAAACAAGGTATCTTTTCAGGAAAGATTTTTCACTGGGGACTGGTATTCCTCTTCTTCTCAACCGCAAGAGATTGCACCCCGAAGCTCCTGGGAACACTTTCGGTAAACAGGCTATATGCAAGAAACAAAGATGGTTGGGAGCGATCGGGATTTGGTTATCGGTGTGCGTTACAAGCCTGTAATGTAGGAGATCGCAGTGCGTCGAACGGTACCCGTGGCCGAGCGCCGCAGCTGGGAGCGGCTTCCTATCTCCATTCCCTTTTTTGTCCGCGGAAAGAATGCTTCCGGCGAGGAATTTCTTGAATTTGCCACTGCGCTGAATCTGTCTGCCGGGGGCGTGCTACTGGCGAGCCGCCGTTATCTGGAACCGGGGACGCAAATCTCGCTGGAGGTTCCCGTGTCCCTGGTCAACAAGGCCCAACTCCCTCACTCAGTGTCACTTCTGCAGGCGACGGTGCTGCGATGTACGGCGGACCGGCAGTATTTTCTGCTGGGCTTGCAGTTCCAGGAACCGCTCTTGAGTGCGCAGGACGTAGCCGAAAGCGGCAAGACACGCTCGGCAGGGAAACTGAGTTCCTCCAAGTGAAAATGTTTTCACATTGTTTGACGCAACACCCTTCTCTTTGGCCTGCTGGGCGGCTGCGGATGGCTGGCATTCAATAGAAGTAAGATCCTGAAATCCAGCAACTTACAACCAATATGCGCATTTGTTTGCGATGTGCAGGAACTTGGCGCAAGAAATGCAATTAGTTGTACCGTCACCCCAGGCGAGACGGGGACGAGATGCCCTTGCTGGCTGGCCCGAACAATGAGAGCGCGATCTCGGTGCAACAGCTTCCTCCGGAGCTGGTGATCTTTGGCCAGACTGCGGCCATGCGGGACGTCCGCCAGAAGCTGGAGCGGGTGGCCGGCGCCAACCTCTCGGTCCTGATCTCGGGCGAGAGCGGCACGGGCAAGGACATTGTGGCGCGGCTGCTGCATCTCTATTCCCCCTGGTCGTCGGGTCCGTTTGTAAAGGTGAACTGTCCCGCCATTCCAGGCACGCTGCTGGAGAGCGAGCTGTTCGGCTACGAGAAAGGAGCGTTTACCGGCGCCTACAATCCCAAGCCGGGCCGGGTGGAGATGGCGCACCGCGGCACGCTTTTTCTCGATGAGATCGCCGAGCTTGACGCCCTCCTCCAGGCTAAGCTTCTCCAGCTGCTGCAGGATGGCCAGTTCAGCCGCATTGGCGCGCAGGAAGACAAGAAAGTGGAAGTGCGGGTGGTGTGCTCCACCAACCGCGAGCTGCATGAGGAGATCGAGCAGGGAAATTTTCGTGTCGACCTGTTCTATCGCATCGCCACCATGACGATCCACCTGCCGCCCTTGCGGGAGCGCGTGGTGGACCTGCCCATTCT
This sequence comes from Binatia bacterium, assembly GCA_035516415.1. Lineage (GTDB taxonomy): Bacteria > Acidobacteriota > Terriglobia > Terriglobales > Acidobacteriaceae > Bog-257. Next base: position 1,713 of record DATJAI010000072.1, read on the forward strand.
GTGCGATTACCTGCTGCAGCACTACAACGAAAGGCTGAATGGCCGGGCGGCGATGGTGCGTCCGGCGCTGATGGCGAAGATGCAGCGTTACTCCTGGCCGGGCAACATCCGGCAGCTGGAGAACCTGGTGAAGCGCTATGTGGTGATGGGCACCGAGGACGTCATCCTGAGCGAATTGCTGGAGCCCAACGAGCGCGATCCGGTCGACAGCCTGTTGTTCGAGGGGCCGGTCTCGCTGAAGAAGCTGACGAGGCAGACGGTGCGCAAGCTGGAGGCCCGCATCATTCTCAACGCACTGCACGCCAACAACTGGAACCGCAAGAAGGCGGCCCGCTCGCTGGACATCAGCTATCGCGCCCTGCTCTACAAGCTGAAGGAAGTCGGAATACCGCAACGGCGCTCCAGTTCCGGCGCCAAACACGAGGAAGGCAAGGCCGAGTAATCGAGGTGAGGTGAAAATGTATTCGCGAAGAGCGACATGGGCAAAACGCATCCTGATGCTGGCGTCAGCCGCGCTGCTGGCCGCCGGGGGAGCGAACTCGTATGCACAGGACAGTGCCCCCCAGCCGGGCGCCGTTTCCACCACCGTGGCGCAACCCGTTCTGCCAGCATCTTCGGAGGCCAATGGCGGCGCCAAGGACGTTGCGCGGGCAACGCCGCTGCCCCCCACCGATGTTCCGAGTTCGCGGGTAGCGGCGATCCAGCCCGAGAGTTACGTCATCGGTATCGGTGACGGCCTGGACGTGAGCGTGTGGAGAGAGCCCGAGCTGTCAAAGACGATCGCCGTCCGCCCCGATGGGATGATCAGCCTGCCGCTGGTAGGCGAAATCAAGGCTGTGGGTCTGACTCCCGTGCAGTTGCAGAACCAGCTCACGGCGTCGTTGACCAAAGTCGTCTCCGATCCCCAGGTCACGGTCATCGTGGTGTCGGTAAACAGCCTCAGCTTTAACATCATGGGCGAGGTGTACAAGCCAGGCTATTATCCCCTGACCAAGCCGATTACGGTGCTCGACGCCATCGCGCTCAGCGGCGGTTTCCGCGATTTCGCCAAGGAGAAGAAGATCTACATTCTCCGCACTTCCGCCGATGGCAAGCAGCAGAAGATAAGGTTCAACTACAAGGATGTGATCAAGGGCAGGAACATGCAGCAGAATATCCTGATTCAGCCTCGCGATACGCTCGTGGTCCCATGAGGAGCGGGTGGCGCGGGAGCAGCGGGAGGATGCGATGAAACGGCAACACGGGCTGATTTTGGCCACAGTGGCACTGTTGTGTGGGCCCATGGCATGGTCGCAGAGCTTTACCAACTCGGCGCTGAACCCGCCCGGCGATTCGCAACAGAACGGCTTGCCGGCTGGACCGCAACCGCTGGCGACCTATTCGGCACAGAACGGATCGCAGGACAACCCGCAGGACAGCTCGCAGCAGGGTTCCAGCGGGCCGCAGGAGCTGTTTACCCATCCGGAACAGCTGCCGCCGCTGAATCTGTTCCGCGAAGTCACTTCCCATACCGGCGTCACCTTCAATACGACCGTGGGCGATCTGGTGCAATACAACTCCGGCGGCTCGGGTTACAGCCGCTACTGGAGCAATCTCTCCTCGGCAAGCGCAGGGGTGAACATCTTCCAGAGCCGCTCCGATCTGGTATGGAACTTGACCTATACGGGCGGGCTGAGCCAGTCTACCGCAGCCAGCTACAACTACTCGAACCTGAACCAGTTTGCCGCCGCCAGAATCGTCTGGAGGTTCGCCAAGCGCTGGCAATTGCGCATCAAGGACAGCTTTCTTTATTCCGACGATCCCTTCCAGCCGTTTCTGACATACCTGGGTAATCCGGCTCCCAACAATCCGAACCCGGCCATTTACCTTCCGCAGAACGTGCTGGAGCAAAACCAGGGGGATGTGGACCTGACGTACCTGCTGGGCAAGCACGACACGCTGAACTTTATCGGCGGGGAAAGCTTCCAGCACTATCTGAGGGGAGCGCCTTCCAGCCTGTGGAACTCGACTACCTATACGGGGGGCGCGTTTTACCAGCATAATTTCAGCGCGCGGCTGGCGGCCGGCGGCGGTTATACCTTCACCGCCCTGGATTTCGGCCATGGAGCGTCGCGTGCGGGTGTGCAGATGTTGGAGGGCTTCGCGGCCTACAGCTTCAGCCCGCGGACGACGCTTTCCGGCTGGGTCGGCCCCGAGTTGACGAACACCAAGGACGCGGTGCCGATTTTCTGCCTGGGCAATGGCTGTCTTTATGAGATCCTGCACAACCACTTTGTCAATCTGGCCGAGGGCGCAACCTTCCGCTGGCAGGCTTCGTCGAGCAACTCCTTCGGCCTCGATTTCAGCCACCAGGTCACCAACGGCGGAGGAGTTCTCGGCGCGGTGAACTACTATCAGGTGGCGGCAACCTATTCCCGGCCGCTTACCCGGGCATGGAGCCTGGGCGCGGGCTACGTGTACAGCAGCAGCCTCTCGGTATCGGGCTTCCGCGCCGACCAGTATCTGTACGGAAGCCAGGGAACCGTCGGCGTCAGCCGGCGGGTCTTCAATGATGCCTGGACCCTGAACGCCTACTACGCGTTCATTCACCAATCACAGAACTACTTCGGACTGCCGGCGACCCTGACCACCAGCGGGCTGGGCTTCACGCTGCGGTATGTCTGGGACCACCCCTTTGGACGGTGACTATGATTCAGGAATTCGACGATCAGAAAACAGCGCAGGGATTTGACGAGTATTGGGCGATCGTGCTCCGCCGCCGGTGGTGGATCCTGGGGCCGCTCTTCTTCGGCTGGCTGGTGGTGTTCGCCTCCGCCTGGTTTCTGCCGCCGCGTTATGCCTCGGAAAGCACGATCTTGGTGGAGCCGCCGAAGGTGCCCAGCAACCTGGTGGCGCCCAACGTGGAGGTCGATCTGGCCGATCGGGTGCAGAGCATGAGCACGCAGGTGCTGAGCCGCACTCGTCTGCTGAACCTCATCGTGCGCTTCAACCTGTATCCCGGCTACGCCTGGTCACCCGACAAGCAGGTCGAAAAGATGCGCGACGACATCAAGATGGACCTGATCCAGGCGGAGAACCCGAACGTCAACAAGCCGGAGCTGGTGGCCTTCAAGATCACCTACAAGGCGCCCTCGCAGGACATCGCGCAGAAGGTGACCATTGCCCTGACCTCGTTCTTCGTGGATGAGAACGTGCGCGCCAGCCAGGAGCAGTCGGAAGCGACCACCCTGTTCCTGGATTCGCAGGTGAGGGCGCTGGGGCAGCAGCTGGCGGATGAAGAGGCCAAGGTGCGGGCGTTTGAGGCGCAGCACGACGGATCGCTGCCGCAGCAGCTGCAGAGCAATATCCAGATCCTGAACGGAATCCAGCAGCAGCTGCAGGCGGCCGAAGCGGCCCGCGAACGCGCCATCCAGCAGCAGACCTACCTGTCGTCGGTGCAGAGCCAGTACCAGAACATGAGCGACTCGGCCATCGTTCCCACCAGCATCGATCAGCAGCTCGACAGCGCGCGCGCGAGTCTGGCCGCCCTGCAGGCCAGGTACACCGACGACCATCCTGACGTGAGGAAACTGAAGGAGACCATCGCCTCGCTGGAGAAGCTGAAAAAGGACATGGCCAACGAGGCGCGAAACAACATGGAGACGGAAAATGCCACGCCGGCGCAGGTGCAGGCAGGCATGCCGCTGGTGCAACTGAAGACCCAGATGAAGATCAACAACATCGAGATTCAGGAGATCAACCAGAAGATCCAGCGTCTGGAGCAGACCGGCCAGGTCTATCAGGCGCGGTTGAATGCCACGCCGGCGGTGGAAGCCGAGATGGGCGATATGGTCCGCGATTTCGGCAACATGAAGAAGGAATACCAGGAGCTGCTGGCCAAGAAGCAGCAGTCGGCCCTGGCCACCAGTCTGGAGAAGCAGCAGCAGGGCGCGCAGTTCCGCATCATCGATCCGCCCAGCCTGCCGGACAAGCCGTACTTCCCGGACCGCTTCAAGTTCTCGCTGGGCGCGATTGGCGCCGGCTTTGCCCTGGCCATCCTGTTCGGATTCGGTTCCGAATTCATGGACGACCGCATCCGTGGCGAGCAGGCGCTGACGGAAGCGACCGACCTGCCCATCCTGGCGGAAATTCCGGCCCTGGCGACGGAGAAGGAGATCCGGCGGGCGCGCTGGTCACCGTGGCTGGCCGTGGCGGCCACCGTCGTGATCGTGATCCTGCTGCCGAGCGGCGTCGCTTACGCCTACTTCTGGAGCTCGTAAATGTACAAACAGTTCTTCGGGTTGGCGCGCAATCCCTTCGAGATCAGCCCCGACCCGTATTTCTATCATCCGACGCCGCGCCACAACGAAGCCCTGGCCAACCTGCATTATGGAGTCGGTCGGAGAAAGGGCTTTATCGTCATCACCGGCGAGGTGGGAACCGGCAAGACCCTGCTGGTGCGCTGCCTGCTGGCAGAGCTCCGCAAGAACAATATTGCCTTCGGATATCTGTTCAATCCCCTCCTGCCGGTCGTGGAGTTCTTCCAGTACATCATGGCCGACCTCGGCCTGCCGTACTCGGGGCGCACCAAGACCGAAATGCTGCTTGACCTCAACCGGTTCCTCATCCAGCGCCATGCGCGCGGCCTGATTACCGCCCTCGTGGTGGATGAGGCCCAGGCGCTGCCGCCGGAGCTGCTGGAGGAGATACGGCTGTTGACCAATCTTGAAACCTCACAGCAGAAGCTGCTGCAGATCGTGATGATGGGACAGCCGGAGCTGGAGACACTTCTGGATTCGGCCCAGTTGCGGCAGTTGAAACAGCGAGTGGCGTTGCGCTGCCAGCTGCTGCCGCTGGATGAAGGCCAGACCCGCGGCTATGTCCTGTCGCGGCTGGAGCGCGCGGGAGCCGCTGCCCAGCCTCCCATCTTCTCCGAAGAAGCCCTGAGCCGGGTCTTCGAGTATTCGCGCGGCATTCCGCGCATCGTCAACAACCTTTGCGAGAACGCCATGGTGAACGCGTTTGCGCGGGAGCAGCGTCCGGTCGGCGGCGAGCTGATCGCGGAAGTGGCCGCCGATTTCCGGCTGCTCACTCCGGCGCTGCCCGACGAGCTTCCGTCGTCCGCTCCGGCCCGGCAGGAGGCCAGCGACAGCCTGCTGCGCTCCTTCCTGCGCCTGTTGCGCACCATGGACAACCAGCCATTGCCAGCCGAAAAACCGATACAAGCCACCGCAGGGAGGAGAATCTAGACCATGAGCCGAGTGTTCGAAGCGTTGCAGAAGTCCCAGGGTGAAACTCCGAGTGCCTCGCCCGTGGTTCCAGAGCAGCCGGAGCCTGTGCCGGTGGCGTCGGCAGGCGCCGCCCCCACGGCAGCAGCGGCATCACCACCACCGCCCACTCCCGTGTTCACGGCCGCGCCCGCGCCGGCGGCTCCTTCCTTCGCGTCGGTGGTTGGATCGCCAGTACCGGCCTATGCTACCGCCATGGCCGGATCCGGCGCCGGCCTGGCCGCCGTGGAACCGGTGGAGGGCAAGTGGCTGAAGGTGCCCGCCAATCGTATCCTGCATCCGGTGCCCACTCCGGAGCAGCGACTGGTTTCCATCAGCGAGCCGGACGGCACCGGGGCGGAAATGTTCCGGGTGCTGGCGACGCGTCTGGCGCACATGCAGCACAAGCGCCAGCTGCAGAAGCTGCTGGTCACCAGCTCGGTGCTGGACGAAGGCAAGTCGGTGGTCTGCGTGAATCTGGCCCTGACCCTGGCGCGGCGGCCCAACGAACGCGTGCTGCTGATTGAAGCCGATCTGCGCCGCCCGGCGGTCAGCTCGCTGTTCTCCGCTTCTCCCCTCCGCGGCATTACCGAGTGGAGCGCGGGCAAGCTCGCCCTGGAGGATGCGCTTTACCAGATCCGGGACCTGCCGCTGTGGTTCCTTTCCGCCGGTCATCCCATTGACGAACCGCTGCCCCTGCTGGAATCGGACCGCTTCGCCGAAATGCTGGAGAGCGTGTCGTCGAGCTTCGACTGGGTGCTGCTGGATGCCACTCCCATGCTGCCCATGGCAGATTCCACCTCGCTGTCGCGGCTGTGCGATGGCGTGCTGGTGGTGGTGCGCGACGGCGTCACCCGCCGCAAGGTGCTGAACAAGGCGCTGGCCTCGGTGGAAAAGTCGAAGCTGGTGGGCGTGGTCTTCAACGAAGCCTCCATGCTGAACATCAACTACGACCATTACTACGGCGCCTACACCTCCTCCGGCAAGTCAAAGAAGGACGCGAAAAAGGAAGCGAAGAAGGAAGCGAAGAAGGAAGAGAAACAGGTCAAAGCGGCCTCGGCATGATTCGCCTGTTCAATGCCTACTTTCCCACCCGCACACTGCTGTTGACGGTGACCGAGGCATTACTGGTCACGCTCGGCTTTGTGATCGCGGTGGTGTTCTGGGCAGGAACGGCGACGGACGCCAACATCTACCTCCTGTACGAGAATGGTTTCGGCCGCATCGGCCTGGTGGTGGGCGTCTTTCTGCTGCTGATGTACTACTTCGACCTGTATGATTCCATGGTGCTGTCGAACCGCCGCGAGGTGGTTACCCGGCTGGTAGGCGTACTCGGCTGCTCGTTTGTCACCCTCTCGGTGCTGTATTACGCCTTTCCCGAGATCAGCCTTGTGGGTACGGCGCTGTGGAGCGGAGTCGCCATCGTCGGGGTCACGGTCCCCGCCTGGCGCAAACTGTTCTTCGTTCTGAACCGCTCTGCCCGGTTTTCCGAACGCGCCATTCTCTATGGGGACGGCCCGCTTGCCGCACCACTGATGGAGGAAATCTCCGTCCGTCCCGACCTGGGAGTGCGCGTGGTCGGCTTCGTGGGGCAGGGCACACCCACGTCGCACGGCATTCCGCGCCTGGCCGACGACGACCTGCTGGACCTGGTGCAGGAAAGGAACGTACAGCGGATCGTCGTTACCATGGGCGACCGGCGGGGCAAGCTGAATGTGGAAAAACTGCTGAAGCTGAAAACCCAGGGTGTGCGCATCCAGGACGGCCCGGAGTATTACGAAGGCATCACGGGAAAGATTCCGCTGGAGTCGCTGCGGCTGAGCTGGCTGCTGTTTTCTCCCGGCTTTCATGTGCGCACCGGGCTGCGACTCTACAAGCGGCTGTTTTCGCTGCTGCTGGGCAGTCTCGCGATTCTGGTGACCTCGCCGATCATGCTGCTGGCGGCCATTGCCATTCGCCTGGACTCGCGCGGGCCGGCCATTTTTCGCCAGAAACGCGTGGGCGAGCACGGCCGGCTGTTCACGGTTTACAAGTTCAGGTCGATGTACGACGGCTCCGAGCACCGGAGTCTGACGCCGGCCGAGCACGACGACGAGCGTATCACCCGCGTGGGCAAGTGGTTGCGGCGCACGCGTATCGATGAGCTGCCGCAACTGTTCAACATCGTAAAGGGAGACATGGCGTTTGTGGGACCGCGGCCCTTTGTTCCCGAACAGGAAGAAGACTGCGCGGCCAGGATCCCGTTCTACCGCGAGCGCTGGCTGGTGAAACCCGGCGCGACGGGCTGGGCGCAGATCAATCGCGGCTACAACGTCACCCTGGAAGACAACCGCGAGAAGCTGGCCTTCGACCTCTTCTATATAAAGAACGTATCGCTCGGGCTCGACCTGTTCATCATGTTCTCGACCATCAAGATCCTGCTGCTGGGCAGAGGCGGCCGCTAGCCCCTGATGGGGCGCCGGCAGATGCTATCCTGTAAGGACAAATCCTCAGCAACGTTCGGGGCGCCTCGCTACCGTCGGGAGAACATCGTCTTATGAAGAAGGCTTTGATTACAGGCATTTCCGGCCAGGATGGCAGCTATCTTGCCGAGTACCTGCTGGAGCTGGGATACAGCGTTTACGGACTGATACGGCGCGAGCCCGCAAGCATGCGCTGGCTGCGCAACCTCGAGAACCGGGTTGAGCTGCTGTACGGCGACATGAGGGACACCGTCTCGCTGGAAGTTGCCTTTGCCAAGGCTTCGCCGGACGAGGTCTACAACCTCGCGGGGCAGGTCTTCGTACCCACCAGCTGGCACCTTCCCGCCGAGACCTTCGACATCAACGTGGGCGGCCTGGCACGGCTGCTGAATATCGTGGAGCGTCTGAAGCCTGACACGCGCGTGTATCAGGCTTCCAGTTCGGAGATGTACGGCAATCTGAACGGCCTCCGCAACGAAGAGACGGCGCTGGAGCCGACTTCGCCGTACGGGACCTCCAAGACCGCCGCCCACCGGCTGTGCGAGGTTTACCGTGCGCGGGGGATTTTCGCCGTCGGTGGAATCCTGTTCAACCACGAGTCGCCGCGCCGCGGACCGGAGATGGTGACGCGCAAGATTACGCTGGCCGCCGCCGACTGGGCCTGGGGGCGGAAGAACAAGGTGAAATTGGGCAACATGCAGGCCCGCCGCGACTGGGGATTTGCCGGCGATTACGTGCGCGCCATGCATGCCATGCTGCAGCAGGACAAGCCGGTGGACTACGTGGTCGCTACCGGCGAGTCGCACAGCGTCTATGAATTCGTCGTCGAGGTGCTGCGCTGCCTGGACCAGGTTCCCGCCGGAGTCAACGTCGCGGATGTCGTCAACGAGTACGTGGAGGTCGATCCCAAGCTCTTCCGTACCGGGGAAATTCACGATCTGCGCGGCGACGCCAGCCTGGCCCGGCGGATGCTGAACTGGCAGCCGGAAGTTGACTTCAAAGGTCTGGTTCGCATGATGGTCGAGGCCGACACCGGCGTGAGCAACGAAGCCAGCGCCGCAAAGCTCGCCCGAAGTGGTGCGTGACCGGCGGCGAGAGCTTCCCAATGGCCTCCTCACCTCAAGTCACTACCGCCGTTGTAAAACCACGGAGGACGCTGGCTCGCCGGCTCCTCGCGTGGGGGCTGGCGTTCGTGGTCTTGGTTGTGGTTCTGTTCGCAGTGGCAGTACTGAATAACAACTATTCGCCAGGGAAAAGGTCGCGCGCACAGTTCAACGCGCAACTCGACCGGGCCATCGAAGCTTCCACCCAGTGGATCGTGCAGCATCCCGATACGTACGGCAATCCCTCGCTCATGTTCATGGTAGGGGACATGGCCGATATGTCACTGGATCCGCGGCTTCGTCAGTTCGTGGAGAACTATGTCGCCAGCAACCGGGTGCGCATTCCGGGCCGGCCGATTACCTGGTATTATGCGCGGCTGGTGGACCCACAGGCGCGGGTTCCAATGATTTCGGCCGAGCAAAGCGGGGTAGGCTGGGAACTCCAATGGGACACCTGGGCCACGGCTCCCGACCGGATGCTGTTGAACCCGGCCGATCGCGCTGACATGTTCTCGCCGACAAAGTACATCTGGGGGCGGAGAGATCACCAGCTCCTGGCGCTGGACATTTACCGGCATTTTAACGGACAGTCGGCCGAACTGGATCAGGCGATCGGACCGGTGAGCGAGGGGGTGGCGCGGGACGCACACTGGGACTTCCGTGTGACCGACGCCTATTACCAGCGCAGCGCGTTTGTGCTTGGCGCGGGTCGCCCCGAGCTCATCAGGCGCCGCTGGATTGAACGCATCCTCGATTATCAGAAGGCGGATGGCTCGTGGAGCTACTGCTGGTATGGGTGGTGTCGCGGAATATTCGAATTCCGCATGCAGGACAGCGATCCTGGACATGCCACGGTGCAGGCGACATGGGCCCTCTACATGCTGAAGTACCGGTACTCGCAATGGATCGACCAGCACTACCGCTGAGACAGGTGTGCCATTTCGGCGATGGAGAGACGCGTCGCGGCCATAGGTTCCCCTTATGATGCCTGCTGCCGCCAAAAAACACACAATCAGACCCGGTCATCCTCTCCTCAGGTGGGGCCTCACGATTTTGGTCTGTCTCCTGGCTCTGGTGGCAGTGGCCATCCTGAACAACAACTATTCCCTTGGTGAACCCTCCCGCGCCGCGTTCTCCGCGCAACTGGACCACGCCATCGAAACTTCTACACAGTGGATACTGACGCATCCCGAGGTGCAGGGAAATCCCCCGCTGATGTACATGGTGGCAGACATGGCTGAGATGTCGGGCGATCCACGTTTGCACCAGTTCGTGGAGAGCTATCTGGGGAGCAGCCGCGTCAATATTCCGGGACGCCCGATTACATTCTACTGGGCCCGCTGGGCGGACCCCCGCTTGCCGGTCCCCGAGATTCCAAAGTTCATGTTGCCGGAGTTGGGCTGGCAGAACCGCTGGTTCGCGTACGCAAGTGCGCCCAACAAAGTAAAGATCACGGAACAGGATCACGCGAACCTGTTCTCGCCGACGAAGTACAGCTGGGGAATCAGGGTCCATTTCCAGCTGCTGGCCCTTGACATGTACCGCCGCTTCAATGGCACCTCAGCGGAGCTGGACGGCGCCATTAATCCTGTTGCCGAAGCGGTAGCTCACTCCGATGCCTACTGGGACTTTCGCGTGGGCGACGCCTACTACCAGCGCAGCGCGGTGCTTCTTGCGGCCAACAGGCCGGATCTTGTCCGCAGCCGCTGGATCGACCGAATCCTCGATCATCAGCACCCGGATGGTTCCTGGAACTACTGCTGGTACGGGTGGTGCCGCGGCGTGCTTGAGTTCAGGCTGAAAGACCAGGATTTCGGGCACTCGACGGTACAGGCAGCCTGGGCGCTGTACATGCTGAAATACCGCTATTCGGACTGGATCGCGCAGCACTACCATTAGCCTGCCGGCGCGGTCAGGTGCGCTTCAGGGCGGCAATGATGTTGGAGTTCAGCCGGCCGCCAAGGAAAGCGGCCATTCCCTTCTGCACAAGGCATTCGGCCCATCCGATGGGGCCGAGGCGATCGAAGATGCGGCTGGAGCCGGCCATGGTGAGTTCCTCCACGGTGAAGCCCGCCTCGCGGGCAAGACGCTCGATCCGCCATGGCGTGTTCATCCGGTAACGGGTGGGAAACACATCTTCCGGGGCGCGCTGTTCCACCTTCCAGATGATCGGCTTCTTGACGAACTCCGGAGTTATGTAGGCCAGGAGCATCAGCCAGAAGAGAATGTTGGGGGTGTGAAAGAGGAAGCGTCCACCGGGACGCAGCACCCGGTGAATGTCGGCAAGGAAGCTGCGCGCGTCCTCGACGTGCTCCACCACCATATTCGCGGTGACGAGATCGAAGCTCTGGTCGCGGAAGGGCAGTGCGCCTCCCAGGGCTTCGACGCGGTAGGTCAGCAGCGGGTGGTCCTTGATGCGGATGTCGACATCGGCGCCCGTCAGCATGGCCGCGGAGCTTACGAGTTGCCGCTGCTCCTCCAGCGGCATCGCCCAGTCCGGCAGAATCTGGTAGCCGCAGCCGACATCCAGCCATTTCACTCCCGGACGGACGTAGCGCCGCAGCGCGCGGCCGTAAAGCACCTGCGGATGGGTGAGGTCGAGATGAATCGCCCTGGCGATGGCCAGTTTTCCGTTGATCCAGTTCATGAGTTGGCAGCTTCAGGTCCGTGCGGCCAGCAGCGACGCGTAGAACTGCTCCAGCTGGCTGATGGTCTTGCCCACCTCGAACAGCTCGGCGCATCTTTGAAACGCTTTCGCTCCCATAACGGCCCGCAGCTCCTCATCGCGTAACAGCGCAATGATCGGGCCGGCAACCGCTTCCGGCGAGCGCTCGCGCACCAGAAAACCCGTTTCGCCGTCAACAATGGCGTCGCGATTGCCGCCAACATCGATGGCGACGGTGGGAATTCCGGCAGCCATGTATTCGATGATGGCGTTGGAAAATCCCTCGCTGAAGGAGGTCAGACAGCCGACGCACATGCGCGAGAGATAGTCCATGACCGCTCCTTCGCCCTGGGTGAAGAACACGCGCTCGCCTATGCCCAGCTCGCCGGCCAGACCGCGAAGCTCCTGATACAGCTCGCCGCGGCCGACCAGCAGAAAGACTGCATCGTTGACTGCGGCGGCCACAAGCTTCGCGGCGCGCAGGAACAGCGCGTGATCCTTTACCGGACGAAGGTTCGCCACAATGCCGACGATGCGCGAGCCGCGCGGTATCCCGAGGCGCTCGCAGGCGGAAGGATTTCCCAGACCGCGGCTGAACTTCGTCATGTCCACACCCTGATAGACGACCTGCACGCGGCCGGGTTCAAGCTGTTCGGTCTCGACGGCAATCCGTTTGGCTTCCTGAGAATTTGCCATGATGCCGTCGGTGCGCAGATTCAGCAGACGAAACATCGACCGGAGAAGGGGCGTGTACCAGTATCCGGTATTGAGACGGCTGGTGATAACAATGCGGTCCGAGGCGAGCGACGACAACACCGCAAAGGCCGCGGTCTTGTTCATGTACGCGTGGACGATCTGGATACCGTTCTGCCGGAGATAGCGGCGGAAGCGCCCGAGCTGCACCAGACCGCTCCAGGAGTTGACGCTCGGGGTAGGGAAAACCGCGATCTGGCAGATTCCTTCCAGGGTCCGCAATTGCGGACTGTCTTCCAGACAACACGTGTGAACGCCAAACCGGTTGCTGTCGAGCCGCTTCGCAGTTTCGACGACCTGCCGTTCGGTGCCGGCGTCGAGTCCTACAGTGTCGGATAGCAGGCAGACGCGGATACGGTCGCCCGCCGCCTTCAGGCCTGGCTGCGAGCTTGTTCCCATGCCTGAGGTTTCCCTTTGGTAATGCGGACCACATTGCGTTCGACGGCGCCCACCGAGCGGAAGAAGTCCAGGGTATCGGTGTCATACCATTCCAGCCGGCCGTAGCGCTGCGGATTGGAGTTCAGCTCCAGGTGCAGGGTGCCGCCGTCGCGAAGATGGGAGGTAGCATCGTCGACAAAGAAGCGCCATTCGGAGGCGCCCCACTCGTCCGGCTGCTGATGGCGGTTGAAGCATATCCAGAAGGCGGTAATCAGGTCGAGATCGCGGAAGGGAAGCGACATGGGCACGAAGCGCTCGATGAGCAGCGGGGAGACGCGGCTGGCGCACGACAGCGCCGCCAGCATTTCGCCGTAGACCCGTGCTTCCACGCTGGTGAGCGCCGCCGGGGGAGCGTCGACCCCGTGGCATTCGTGCCCGCAGGCCAGAGCGGCAGCGAGAAAATATCCCGGCCCGCAGCCGATGTCCAGAATGCGCAGGGGCGGGGAACGATGCAGCGAGAGCGCGCCGATGCGGGCGACGTTAAACGGGATCCAGAAGCGGTAGTCGGCGTACTTGGCGGCGCAGGCGGGGTCGGCGCGCCGGGCATCGGCCATTTCCGCCCCCAGCCTGGCGATGCGCGGCAGATCGGCGCGTTCGCGAATGCGCGCCGGCAGCCGGCACAATGCCAAGGAGCGATAGCGGCCGAGATGTGCCCAGGTCCGGACGAGTTCCAGATGACGCTCGGCGGAGTTGCGCGACAGCAGGGAACCGGCGATCACTCCGAGTAGCGAGGCCGGCTGGGACTGGACATGCGGCTGGCTCATGCAAGGGCTTCTTGGCCCTGCAGCGCCGCCTCCGCGGCCTCCAGCCGCCGGTACTCCTGCATGGCGGCCAACTGCAGCGCGCAGGAAAGCCCCATGATGACGTACAGGATCCCGCTATAGGCAATGCTCAGGAAGAAGGCGCCCACGCCGGCGATGAGTACGGTCATCTGCACGAACATGGCGGCGCGGCGCACGCGCAGGCTGGGAAAGCGGTCTCGCACCGGCGTCAGGCCCCTGAAACAGCGATAAAAGGGAATAAGGAACAGCGCCAGGCCGAGCAGGCCGGTTTCGCTGGAGAGCTCGGTGAAGGAATTATGGGTGTAGTGCCATGAGGGGCGCTTTCCGGCGGCCAGGGCCTCGCCCGCTTCGGCATCCATGAATTCGCCCGGGCCGACGCCAAACAGCGGATGCTCCGCGGTCAACTCGAGACTGCGGATCAGCATGAACTTGCGGGCTTCCGCCGACTGGGCGGCTTCTACCGAGGCCGCCGACTGGGGCTCAAAGAACGTTGTGAAGCGTTCGGTAATTCTCTGCGGTAGCAGAAAAGCCGCGAGGATGAGGAACAGCGTGCCTCCCATCACCAGAGTGGCCCGCTGGCTGGAGGTGGCGTGGATGAAGAAGAAAAGCACACCGATGGCCATGGCAAGCAGGCCCATGCGTGAACCGGTGCGCGAGGCCCCGACCAGCACCGGAATCATGAGGAACAGCAGACCAAATTTCATGATGCCCGACTTCATGCTCGAGGCGAACCAGAGCAACGGCAGTCCCAGCACGAGGTACAACGCCAGAAAGTTTGCGTCGGAGAGAGTATCGACCTTGTTGGCCCCCAGCCCCAGGCGGGGGTCGCCCATCCTGCCGCCGCCCATGGTGACCGACAGAATTCCGACCGCGGCCATTGCCAGCGCCGCAACCACGATGACCCGATAGCAGTCGTCCAGGGTGCGCACAAAAGCCGCCATGAAGAACAGCAGCGCCAGCGCCTGGACGGCCAACTGGAGAGTCTGAAAGCTGCCGCCCTTCCATACGCTGAATGGGACGCAAATGGCCACCCAGACGGTGAAGGCGGTCATCAGCCGGCCAATGTCGGTGCGGAAGAGGGCTTTTTCCATGCCGGTCATGAACATCCCGACCAGCAGAATGGGCTGAAGGACCAGACCGATGTGCAGCCAGGGCACCATCTCCGGAATGCGGCTGCAGTAAAAGAACAGGTAGACCAGCAGCAGATAGTGGAAAGGCTTGTAGAACTGCGGTCCCTTCTGCCGGCGCACACTCCTGAAGCGGGATTCGGCCTTGGGCGGCGCTGGCGGCTCCACGGCCACTGCGCTCGGGTAGATTGCTAAGTCGTCCGTGACTGCCGGCGTCATTGCCTGATACGTGGACATGTTCACCTGGTTACCCCGTTATTCTCCAGCTCTGGCGATAATTCCTTGACGATTCGTGCGGGATTGCCCACGGCTACGACCTGCGCAGCAATTGGCCGGACGACGACGGAACCGGCGCCGATGGTGGTGCCGGAACCAATGGCAGCCATTATGATGGAAGAAGCCCCAATCCAGCAATCAGAACCTATGTCGATCCACCGGAATTCTCCCTCATCGGAACCGGTGATTCCCCCTATGGTATCGCGGGCATGCTGGTGGCGTCCGCTGAGGACCTGCACCTGGGAGGCAATCTGCGTCCGGTCGCCGACGGAGCAGCGTCCCAGAATGCAGTACGAGCCGACATAGACGCCGCGTCCCAGTACGGCATCGGGATGGGCGAAAAACGAGCCAAAGGACACACGGCTGTAGAGCGAACACCGCTTCAGCGTGAGTTTGTAGAAGGCGATCCGGAAGTAGTCGCCGAGGATACCGGGAACCATGGCGGCGGCATGGGCGCCGATATCGAAGGTCGCGGGGAAGTGGCCGAAGCCGGCAAGAGCCGCCGCGGGCAGCGCCAGCGCCAGGAACAGCGCGTGCAGGCAGAATTTGAGCGTTTTTTTCATCCCCAAGGATGCGAATGATGGCGGGAGGAAGACGGGGACAAGTATAGCATTGGATTCGCAATCAACCGAGCGGTTTGGGTCAGCATTCGCAGCGCCGGTCTTGGTCTGGGAAGCAATTTCGAAACAGGCCTGATACGCGGTCATCATGGACGGTGGAGTGCACGATGCAAGTGAATCCCCATCTGACATTCAAGGGCGAATGCGAGGCGGCATTCAGGTTTTACGAGCGGTGTCTGGGCGGCAAAATCGTGGCGATGATGACCTATGGCGAATCGCCGATGGCCGGAGAGACTGAGCCCGCGCGGCGCGACAGGATTCTCCACGCCACGCTCGCGCTGGGCGAGTACCGGATCACCGGCGGTGATGTGCCTGCGGAGAATTATGAGAAACCTCAGGGGTTTTCCGTATTCCTGAATGTGGACAGCGCGGCGGAAGCCGTTCGCATCTTCAACGCCCTGGCGCAGGGTGGAAGGGTGCAGATAGCCATGCGGGAGACTTTCTGGGCGCAGCGCTTCGGCATGCTGGTTGACCGGTTTGGCACGCCCTGGCTGATCAATTGCCGGAGGGCGTGAGGGGCGCATCTAAAGCTACGCCCCTCAAAACCGCGGTGACTGATCAGAGTTTCTCTCCGTCAGCATTTCAGGCTTCCACACTAAATGAGGCTTACCGCCATGGGATACACTGCCGTAGAGCCGAGCCATGCGCGTCCTGTATTTTTCGCCGCGAATCTGCTGGCCCACAATTTCCGGCGCCCACCTGCGCGACTTCTATTTCGCGCGGCAACTGGCGCGCGCCGGCAGGCTCACCTACCTTGGGCTGGTGAACGAGGAAGCAGGCCCCCAGGCCGACGAATTACGGCAGCGGCTGGAGCCGCAGAACGGAACCGAAGTTCTGGCCATCCGCCGCGAGCGCGGCTACCGGCCGGCGAATATCGTGCGCGGACTCATCGGGCCAACGCCGCTTAACGTCCTGAACTACACCTCGCCGCGGGTGATGGCGCAACTCGATCTTCTGCTGCGGGAGCGGAGCTTTGACGTGGCCCAGATCGAGAGCATGCACCTGATCGCCTACGCCCGGCGCATTCGCCAGACGGCGCCGCGCACGCGCCTGATTCTCGACTGGCACAACATCGAATCCGAAATCCTGGCCCGCTATGCGGAGAACGACCCGAACCGGCTGCGCGCGTGGTATGCCCGGCGGACGGCCGGGCTGTCGCGTGAGGTGGAAGACGAACTCCTGCGGCTGTGCCATGCGCACACGGTGTGCAGCGAGCGCGAGCGCGATGTGCTGCTGCGCCGGGTCCCGGAAGCGCGCGTCGAGGTGGCCGGCAACGGCGTGGACTGCGACTTTTTCGCGGAGGCTCCCGCGCCGGGCGCCGCCCGCCATGACGTGCTGTTCATGGGCCGAATGGACTACCACGCCAACATCGATGCGGCGCTGTATTTCGTGCGCAAGGTATGGCCGCTGGTGCGCGCCCGCCGTCCGGAGCTGCGGCTGACGATCGTGGGCGCGCAGCCGCCACGGCAGATTCTCGCATTGCGCGGGCAGGACATCGTCGTGACCGGCACCGTGGAAGACGTACGTCCCTGGTATAGCAGCGCTCTGGTGTCGGTTGTGCCGCTGCGGGTGGCGGGCGGGACGCGGTTGAAGGTGCTGGAGGCCATGGCTGCGGGAACGCTTGTGGTTTCGACGACGCTCGGCGCTGAGGGACTCGCGGTGACGCACGGCAGGGAAATCCTGATTGCGGATTCGCCGGAGGCGATGGCGGAGGCGATCGCATCGGTGGAGCCGGGAAGTCCTGCATGGCAGCAGTTGACGGCCAACGCCCGCCGCCTGGCGCGGGCGAAGTATGACTGGTCAGCGGTGGGAGAGACACTGTTGCGCCTGCATGCGGAACAGGTTGAAATGGGTGCGGCATGCCTCCGGGCGAAATAGAGGTCACGGCTCAGCCGCCGGCGGCGACGGCGGGGAAGCGGCCGACGGTGCGCCGCAGGCTGGCTCTGCTGGTCCTTGTCGTTCTGCTGGGCGGGTTAGCCCTGTTCCTGCTGGCGCATGCGGGGTCGTTCCTCATCATCGATGAACCCCGGCGGTCGGATGTGATTGTTGCGCTCGAGGACGAGGGCGGCTCGGTGGGATACGACCATGCCGTGGTGCTTCAACGGTACGGCTATGCGGCGAGAATTCTCCTCGACGCCGATGTGGCCCACGAGTTCTACGGCAGAACGGAGGCCGAGCTGGCCGAGGATTTCCTCCGGCGCACGAAACAGAGCACCACTGAAATCTGTCCCACCGTGGCCGACAGCACCTTCGCCGAAGCCGCCGACGTACAGCGCTGCCTTCAGCGGATAGGTGCGAGCTCGGCGATTATCGTGACGGCGGACTTTCAGACTCGCCGGGCGCTGTCCATCTTCCGCAAGCGCCTGCCCCAGTATCGCTGGTCCGTGGCGGCGTCGTCCTCTCCCTGGCACTATGCCGACCAGTACTGGCAGCACCGCGCGTGGGCCAAGACCGTGCTGCAGGAATGGGAGCAATTCTTGTGGTGGGAGCTGGCGGACCGCTGGCGGGGGGATGTGGTGCTGCGGTAAGCGGCTGCAGCCTTACGAAGCCGGCGCGTTGGCCAGCGTTTCCTGATAGAAACTGACCAGTTTGCGGCGATAGCTCTCGGGGGTGTAGCCGGATGCGACGCGGGCCAGCGCTGTCGCGCCAAGCCGGCCGGCAAGCTCGCGATCGGATAGGATGCGCCCGATCGCCCTGGCCATAGCCTCGGGATTTCCTGGCTGGACCAGCAGTCCCGTTACACCGTCTTCCAGAATCTCGGGAATACCTCCCACCGCGTTGGCCACAATGGGCCGCGCGGCCGCCATGGATTCCAGCACGACGTTCGGCGAACCCTCCGAGTGCGAGGGAACGGCAACCAGAGTGGCGAGCGCGTAATAGGGCCGGGGATCGCGCTGGAAGCCGGCGAAGAGGACGCGGTTGCCGAGCGCCAACTGTGATGCGAGGCGAAGCAGCGACGGGCGTTCCGGTCCCTCTCCCACCAGTACCACGCGAAAGGGTGGCACGCCTGACATGCTGTTGAGCGCAGCGGCGGCGCGGAGCAGCCCGGCGTGCCCCTTTTCCCGCGAAAGCCGTCCCACGGCGAGAATGACCGCTTCATCGTCGGCGAGTTCGAGGCTGCGGCGAAGGCCGGCGACCTCCTCCGGCGGCGGAGCCACGAAGGGCGTGACGCAGTTGTGCAGGAGGGTGATCCGCTCGCGCCTGACTCCCCGGGCCACCAGCACGTCGGCGAAGGGACGGCACATGGTGATCATGCGATACGCTCCCCGCAGCGACCAGCGGTCCAGCTGGGTATAGGCGCGATCGAGCCAGCTGGTGGTGGTGTAGCCGTGGTTCCAGGCGACCCAGGGATAGCTGCGATGCAGGCCAAGCAGACGCACCAGGAAATGCGATTTCACGTTGCGGGTTTCGAGGATGTCGGGATTCTGCTGCGCCACGACCCGCCTTAGCTGCGGCAAGACCCGGGTGTCCCATCGGCGGCGCTCGGCGACCGTGATTACGGACAGCCCGGCTTCTGCTGCCGCCACGGCAAGCGGACTTTCACCCGGGCCCCGGCGGTAGGTGAGGATGGTGACTTCGACGGCCGGCAATTCGCCTTCCGCGCGCGCGGCCATGGTGGCGAACCGGATGACGTTGCGCGCGGGACCGGTGACGGTATTGCTTTCAATCAGGGTGAGGACGCGGATGGGGCGATGGGTCAAGCGGGTTATGCGGGGTTCCCGGCGCGGGCGGAGACAGGCGTTGTGGCGGCCGCGGCGGACTGGTTGATGTTTTTCACCACCACGCGCGCGGGATTGCCCATGGCAACACAGTAGGGCGGAATATCGCTGATGACCACGCTGTTGGCGCCGATGATGGCACCCTCGCCGATGGTGACGCCTTTCAGGATGAAGGCGCCCTGGCCGATCCAGGCGTAGCGTCCGACCCGCACCGGCTTGACTTCCTCGGGGCGCGGGGGCAGGTCGGCGATGCGCTCCGCGGTGTCATGCGGATGCGAGTCGGTGTCCATGAGGCGCACGTCGGAGGAGATGTTGACATCGTCCTCGACGACAATTTCCCGGTTCACGGTAAAAATCACATTGTGCCCCAGCTCCACGCGATTGCCGAGAACCACCCGCGGCTCGTCGAAGATGCGGCCGCTGAAGAAATGGACTTTTCCGAAGAAGGTGACGTTGTCGCCGATGCAGATTTTCGTGTGGCCGAAGACGTAAGGGATGCGCTCCGTGCGGAAGTTCCTGCCCACCCTCTCGCAGCGGCCGCGAAACAGCGGCTCGCGCACAAAATAGCTGAACAGCCAGCCCGCAGCCGCGGTACCGGACTGCTGCAGGTTAAAACCGAGCCGGAGGAGCGGATGAAGGAAGCGGGGAATGGGAAGCATGCTGGAGCGGACGCGCTGCGCCACGGTGCGAAGGCCGCGATAAAAGGGCGTCTCGCCGCGACGGATCCGGAGCATCAGGGAGGTCATCGGGTTTCGGTGGCCGGGGTCACACCGCCTGCAGCCGCTTCTGGAGATGGGAGTAGAGGTGCTCGAAGGAATCGAGTTCAGCCAGATTGTCCAGATCCATGGAGAGGCCGAACTCCTCCTCGACAACGTTCATCAGGGTGATGGCGGCGACCGAATCCCACGACTCCAGCGTGGCCGACGATGCGGTCTGGACCGCCTCCGTCGACAGGTCAGGAAATACCACCTGGAAGCAGTTCATCAGCCGTTCTCTGGTGTCATCCATGCGCCTCTGCTCTCCTCAATTCGCGCACCTCATGATAAAGCGTGGGGCAATTCGCCTCAAACTGCGAGCGTGTGAGGCGGAATCCGGTCTGCGGCTCCTCGCCGCTCAGGCCGGCGAAGAATTCGCGTAGCGGGCCGTTCTTGGCCGTAGGGGTGAAGCTGAAATCAATGGCGTCGGCGGCGGTGGCTTCGAAGAGCATCCTGAGCGTCTGGTGCTCGATGCGGCGGGCGAAGGCGCGGCAGCTCATCACCCAGCTCTCAACCGCAAGATGATCGGAATGCAGGCGGCCGGCGACCACGGCGATAGTGCCAAGAGGGCCGAACCTGTCTTCGTAGCTGACGGCGACCCAGACGGCGCCCGGAGCGGACAGCAGCTTGCGCCAGTCGGCCTCGGTGTAGCGCCGGCCGTTGAGGTTGAACTGGTTGGTCTTGTTGACCAGTTCGAGCACCCGCGGCTCGGTGGCCGCGAAGTCGAAGGTAATGGTAGCGCCGATCTGCTGCAGAAAGCTCTCCGGCGCGGCTCCGCCGGAAGCCTGCTCGTGGAACGCCGCGCTCCGCCGGATGCTCTCCAGACGGAGAGCGTCGTCTTTCGATACCTGCTCCCTGCCGCAGAGATCGCGCAGCCGGCGCATCATCGCCAGACCGGCGGGATAGTCGTCCTTGGGGAAGAGCACGCATTCGATTCCGGGATGGGCGGCGGCGACCTCGGCCAGCTCCATGGGGCTGTCGTCAACGAAGATGACGCTGTCGGCGGCGATGTTCCAGGCCTCCAGAATGCGCGCCACACTGCCGGACTTGGCCTTCCAGTGCACCTCGACGGGGAACACGTGCTCGGGCCGGAGCAGCAGGTCGTTGCGCTCGAAGGCCTTCGCCACCACGGCCGGATCGTTCTTGCTGGCGGCGGCAATCAGCGTGCCCGACCGCGCGAGCGATGCGAGAAGCTTCTGATAGAGCCCGTGCAGTTGTGCGTGACTGGTGAGGTCCCAGGTGATGGCCTCGGGCCCTACCTCGCCGACGATGCCGTTCCAGAGGGTATCGTCGAGGTCGGAGATGATGCCCTTCTTGGGCGCGGGCGGCGCCAGGGCGCGCGCGAGCTGCGCAGCCAGCCGGTCGGCATGACGCATGGTGTACGGCAAACCGGTGTAGAGATCGCTCTTCAGATCGAGGCGTTCCGCCGCCGGCGAGTCTTCCGCCAGCCGCTGCGGGTTGACGATGGCGAGCCGCCCCGTCTGCCCCAGCCCGGCAGCGAAGTGGAGAAGATCGGTTTCGAGGAGCATCTGGTGGCCGGAGGCCAGCCAGCCCGGGGTGTGGAAAAGCGGCGGCAGAGGCAGGCAGGGAAGCGAGAGCGCGATCCGCGGGCCGGCGGGAATCCGGACAAGCGCGGCGGCAACGCGGTCCAGCATAAGACGCGCGCCGGCGACAATGTCATGCGCCGCCGCAGGGCCCCAGTCTCCAGCGCTGCGATAACCGAGGCGCGGATCGAGGTCAGACCATTCCAGTGCGATGGCGAGAGCGTCGGCAGGCGCGGAGGCGGCAGCGGCTTCCAGAGTGCCCGCCAGATCTCCGAACAGGCCGGGGGCGATGGTCACTCGGCGGTCAGGCAGCGCCTGCTGCAGCCGTGCGGCCAGAAATGTTTGCAGATGCAGAGGCGTGAAGCCGCAGGCCAGGGTGACGGTGAAGGGGCGCGCATCACGGGGCGCGCTTTGCGTGATCTTCAGTGCTTCGGTGATGGTCACGTCGAAAACCCCGAGACGGTCTGAGGCGGCATGGGCAATGCGAGCTGGTTAACCATCACTATATGCAATCGCGAGACGGGGACGCAAGACTTACGAGCGGCGGGGAAGCGAGTGCTGCCCATTTCGGCAGCTGTTTCCGGTGGCGGGATCTGCCGCCCCTGGAAAACCAATCTCCCGGTTACAATGGTGCGCAATGAAAACCATACAGAGGGTGACCATTGTAGGCGGATGCGGCCATGTCGGCCTGCCGCTGGGCATCGTGCTGGCCAGCAAGGCTGGTCTGCAGGTCGATTTGCTGGATATCGACCCGAAGAAAGTGGAGCAGGTGAACTCGGGGACGATGCCGTTCATGGAGCGCGGCGCCGACGAGCTGTTGCGCGAGGTCGCGGGCCGGTCGCTGACCGCGACGCTCAATGCCGCCTGCATCAACGAGGCCGATGCGGTGATCACCGTGGTGGGCACGCCGGTGGACCGGCACCTGAACCCCACGGTGGGCGAGGTCTACCGCAGCATTGACGCGCTGCTCGATCGCATGCAGGACGGCACGCTGCTGGTGCTGCGCAGCACGGTTTACCCCGGGGTCACCAGGCTGGTATACGAGCGGCTGCGCAAGCTGAAGCGCAACGTGCTGTTGGCCTTCTGTCCGGAGCGCATCGCGGAGGGCAACGCCATCGAGGAGCTGATCCGGCTACCGCAGATCGTCTCGGGATTTGAGCCGGAGGCAATCGCCGCGGCCAGGCGGCTGTTCGGGACCATCGCCCCAAGCCTGATCGAGCTGACGCCGCCGGAGGCGGAGGTGGCGAAGCTGTTCACCAATGCCTGGCGGTACGCGAATTTTGCCATCTCCAACCAGTTCTACATGCTGGCACAGAGCCGCGGGCTGGATTTCTACCGCATTCACGATGCGGTCACGCGCGACTATCCGCGCATGCGCAGCTTCGCCCGGGCGGGCTTCGCCGCCGGACCCTGCCTACTGAAGGACACGCTGCAACTGGCGGCATATTCGCAGAACAATTTTTTCCTGGGGCATGCGGCCATGCTGATCAACGAAGGGCTGCCGATGTTCCTGGTGGAACAGCTTCGGCCTTGCGATCTGGCGAACAAGCGGGTGGCGATCCTGGGCATGGCTTTCAAGGCGGAGTCCGATGACAGCCGCGACAGCCTTTCCTACAAGCTGAAGAAGCTGCTGGAGGTGGAGGCGCTGGAAGTGCTGTGCACCGATCCGTACGTCGCGGACAGCTCGCTGGTGCCGCTGGAGACGGCTCTCCGGAAGGCGGACATCGTGATCGTCGGCGCGCCCCACGCGGTGTACCGGGAGCTGGAGATTCCGGAGGGCAAGGTGGTGCTCGATCCGTGGAACTTTTTCCCGGTGCGGGCGATGGCGTCGACAACGGCATAGTGAACATGAAAATCCTCGTCACCGGCTCGGCCGGGTTCATCAATGGTTATCTGGTCCAGGAGCTGCTGGATGCCGGGCACTCGGTGGTGGGCCTGGACAATTACAGCAAGTACGGCAAGCTGGAGAAGAGCTACGACCTGCATCCGCGCTACCGGCTGTTTCAGGGCGACGCCAAAGACACGGACCTGCTGAACGATCTGCTGGAGGACTGCGATCATTTTGTCGCAGCGGCGGCGATGATCGGCGGCATCAGCTACTTCCACGAGTTTGCCTACGATCTGATCGCCGAGAACGAGCGCATTACCGCCGCCGCCTTCGACGCTGCCATCCGCGCCCACAAGCACGGCCGGTTGCAGAAAATCACGGTCATCTCTTCCAGCATGGTCTTCGAGAACACCAGCGAATTTCCCACGCCGGAGGGGGCTCAGCGGCGGTCGGCGCCGCCCAGTTCGACCTACGGTTTCCAGAAGCTGGCGACCGAATATTTCGCCCAGGGAGCGTGGGAGCAGTACCGGCTGCCCTATACCATCGCGCGGCCGTTCAACTGCGTGGGCGTGGGCGAGAAGCGGGCGCTGGCCGACCGCGACATCATGAGCGGCAACGTGAAGCTGGCCATGTCGCATGTGGTTCCCGATCTGGTGCAGAAGGTCCTGAAGGCGCAGGATCCGCTGCACATCCTGGGCAGCGGCAAACAGGTGCGGCACTATACCTACGGCGGCGATCTGGCGAAGGGCATCAGGATCTGCATCGAACATCCGGCAGCGATGAACAACGATTTCAATCTTTCGACGGCAAAGCGGACCACGGTACTGGAGCTGGCAGAGAGCATCTGGAACAAGATCCATAAGGGCAGCAAGCCTTTTCGCTATGTTTCCGATCC
>DATJAI010000073.1:0-6633 GCA_035516415.1 Binatia bacterium
TGTTGCCACATTCCGAACAGAGGGGAAAGCAGGCGCCACGGAACATCGTCACCTCGTGATATAGCCGGTGACGGTAATGCTGTACCTGGTAAACCCCGGATTCTGGAACTTCGTCGGCTGGCTGGAATGTCCGATCCAACATAGTGCTCCGCTTGGCGCAGTCTGGTAGCGACAAAACGGCGCTCTTCCCATTAGAAGCGGCATCATTCCAGAAGGTTGCCCAAGGGACCCAGATCCAGATTGAGGTCTTCGGGCCTGAGGCCGAAATGGCTGGCCAGCTCGCCGATCTTCGCTTCCAGCTTCATCAGCGCCAGTCCCATCTCCTCGACCTGCTGGTCGGTCAGGGAGCCGCCCTCCATGCGACGGATGGCCTGACGCTCCAGCAGGCGCCGCAGCAGCTCGATGAGCCCCAGGACGAGTTTTGCCAGACCCTGTTCGATGGTTTCCTGCGAGCAGTCGATCCGCTCCACGGGCTGATGCGCGATCTCCTGCAATTGCCGGCGCACCTCGGCGATGGCCTCCTCGACTTCCTGCGGCGTGAGCTGCTTTGGTTTATTCATGGTCGGGTAGAGGAGCGACGAATTCCGCCGGAGGCCAGGGCCCGCTGAGCCGCAGGCGAACGCCTTCCGAGCCGCCGGCGGCGCGCAGGGAAGCGATGAAGCGCTCCCGGCACTCACGCGGGACCAGGGCAAACCAGCGATGGGCGCGGCGCTCCTGGCGGCCACGCCACTCGCGCACGCAATCGGCAGTCACGCTCTTCAGCTTGCTCTCGACCGCGGCGACGCGGCCGGCGGATTGCTGGCGGCGCTTCAGGTATTCGCGACCGCTCACGGGGGTGGCGCGGTCCACGGCCTGCTCGTCAGCCCAGGTTGCCACAATGTCATATTGCACCGCGCCGGCGACTCTGGCCAGCGCGTCGCGATAGAGCTGCTGATCGGGCGCGAGCTGCTGCTCCAGGACGTCCTCGCTTTCCAGCAAGGTAGGAAAGCGGAAGGGAATCGGCGTCGTGACCGCCAGAATCTCACGCAGCACCTGATGAAACTCCAGAGCCGCCTTCTTCAGAGACTCAGGCGGGGCGAGACAAGCCTCGGGATTTTCGAGTTCGGCCCAGTAGAGCCGCAGTCCCAGCAGCGCGCGAGACTGGATGGCCCGCTCGCAGATTACGGCGGCAACGCTGACAGAGGAATCAGGCCGCGTAACACAGCAAAGCAGGCAGGGCATTCCCAATACTACCGTGCCGCACGACAACCCGAGGGGAGCAGTTCTTAAGGCCGGGGAGTACGCGGCAGCGGTTGGGGGCCGCGGTTGATGTTGCGCAACGCCGTCTCGACCGACGTCAGCAGGACGTTCAGGCCGACATAGACCAGGTCCACACCGGCCAGCGAGATCACGATGCTGCCGTGAATCACCACCCCGGAGTTCAGGACGTGATCGAGAATGTCGAGCAGCGAAACATCCTCGCCGCCCTCGAGCGACAGCGCCGCGGCGGAATCGGAGTCAGCGGACATGCTCCCCCACGAATGAGTACGGCGGCCAGGGACCGCTGCAATCGATGCGGCGAAGGTCTTTCCATCGCGACGCGTATTTTGCCAGGGCCGATTGCAGCTTGCGGCGGTCTTTTCTGCGGACGAGAAAGGACCCGTGCCACAGCAGGCCAGGCTGGCCGGCACTGGCCTTTCCCCCAGGAGATGCCGCCACGGAAAGCCGGGTCAGGGCGGAGACGAAGGCGCGGACATCCGGGTCGATCCGGCGGCTTTTTCGCGGCTGCAACAGCTCCGCCTTGCGCTTCAGGTAATCGGAACCAGTGGCAATTTTGACCGCAGCGGGCTTTGCCGGCGTGGCGGTGGCAAATACCTTGATGCCCCACTCGTCGGCGCCGGAGACCCGCCTGAAGGCATTGCGCAGCGCCTGGCGGCGCTCGGTTACATGCTGCGCGAGCGAGCTTTCGCTCAGGAACACGGTCCCGAAGCGCGCCGGCAGGGAGTGAAGGCGGGCCGAGATTTCCGCAACGGCCCGCTGATGTCGCAGGCCGGCGGCGGCCAGCCATTCCAGGTCCTGCATGCGCTCGGTGAGCCGATCGGCGAAATCGTCGCGGGAGACGCGGCTGATCCAGCAGAGCCAGGCGCCGCAGCGCAGCGCCTCGATAGCGGCGGAACCGTCGATAGCCTCGGCCGCAATGCAGGGTGCGACGCCCGCGGGCATTTGCGAGATAGCGTAAAGATAAAGGACCTGCGCAGGAGGGCGGGGCGGACGCGCCTTCTTTGCTTTTCGCGATGGTCGTGGGCTCGGGCTCATGGTTGCGGCGCCATCTCCGCAGACTCCGGCGAAATCTTTACTTCAGCCGCCACAATTCGCGCGTGAACTGCCGCAGCGCTCTTTGGCCAGCAATGGGGGCGTCGAATTCGCGGGCGACCAGAATCTGATGCCCGCGAAGTTGCCGCCGCAAGGTGGCCAGAGAAGCCGCCTGCCACTGCGCGGCGAGTTGGCAGCGTGAGCAGCCGCCTGCGCCGGTCAACACGCGATTGACAAATACCGAACCGATGGGCGCCTGCAATTCCCGAAGGGTGCGCAGCAGCCGACGCGTCTCGTAGTCCGGCAGAGGCTCGGGCAAGGTGACGACGACGATGCGGCTGCGCCTGCGATCGCGCAGCATCGATGCCAGCTCGCGGACCTTCTGCGACACCGTAGCCACCTCGACCGCCGCGTCGCGAGCGAAGGGTAGTGTACGGTGTGCTGCGAGGGTTTTCAACAGCAGGCGCGCCCAGGCCAGCACGCGCGCCGGGGTCCGCAGCAGCTCCAGCGCGTGACCGGTGGGCGCCATGTCGATGAGCACGCGGCCGCCGCCCTCCAGCAGATCGAGGATGCGGAAGGTGGCGAAGATTTCGTCCACACCGGGGGGAACAACGTCAAGCAGGGCCAGCAGGAAGCGGCGGTCGAGGCTGAGGTCGAGGTGGATGCCGCGCTCCTCGCCGCTCAGGGCCTCGTTGAGGCGCGAGCGCAGTTGGCCGGTCCACTGGCGGAATTGCGCCATGGCATCGAATTCGGCGGCGAGGAGGTTGCGGTCGCCGAGCACCGGCTGGGGCTCGTCGCCCAGCGTGGCGGAGAACACATCCTGCAGCGACGGCGCAGGATCGATGGAGCAGATGGTGACGCGTTCGCGTTGCGCCACAGTGCGCTGATGATAGGCCAGCGCCGCCGACAGAGTGGTCTTGCCCACTCCACCCTTGCCGAGCGTCAGCGTAAGCGGAGTCGCCAGCCGGGGCCAGGCCGCCGGCAGAAGCTGAACCCTGGCCGCCTTCCCGGGTTTGGCCAGCAGCGACCGCGGTAATTTTTTGCCAGCAAAGAAGTGCGCGCCGAAGGCACGCAGCGCGCCGATGCCGAGGATGGGGCAACCAGGATCGCCTGCGGAAAATACTTTTGCCTGCGGGAAATGTGTGCGCAGAAATTTGCGGGCGGCGGCAGTTTCCGCGGCGAGCTTCCGGCAGCGCGGACACTTTGTCGCAGCGCTGACGACGCGGTTGAGAACAATCGCGGCGATGCGGTCCCGCGGGGCGCCGGCGTGAAACGCCGAAGCCGAACGCGCGGCTTCCCGCAGCGAGAAAGGTTCAGGAGTGGTGACCAGCAGGAGGCGGGAGCCGCCCGCGGAGAGAGTCTCTTCGACCTGTTGCACCATACGGGTCCAGCGATCCAGCGCGGGCTCGCGCCGCGCGTGCCCTCCGAAGTGTTCGGCGAGGACAACATCGCGGGAGGCAGCGGTTTCCAGCACGTCGAGAAAGCGCGCGAAGTGTTCCGGCATCTGAAACAGACGGATGGCATGCCCCATGGGGGCGGTGTCAACGACAACTTCGTCGTAGGCGGCGTCGAGCAGTTCGTGGACGGCGAGCAGCGCCGCAACCTCCGCCATGCCAGGCAAACTGGTATCGAGCAGCGGCTCCAGTTCGTCGCCAGTGAAGAGGCTGCCTTTGTTCAGCAGGGCAAGCAGGTCTTCGCGCTCGCGCTGGAGGAAGCTGCCGATCTGGCGGTCAGGATCGATCTGCCGCGCCCAGAGGCGTCCGGGGCAGCGCAGCCGGGTGGCGGAGTTGGTGAGCCTGACTTCGAGCACGTCGGCAAGGGAATGCGCGGGATCGGTGGAGAGCAGGAGGATGCGGGCGCGCGGCTGTGCGGCAGCACGATCGAGGGCCCAGGCGGAAGAGACGGTGGTTTTTCCGACGCCGCCCTTGCCGATAAAGAAGCTGAAGCGGGGCACGGCCCAATCTCGCACAGGGCCGGTGCGCAGGCAAGTGAGCGGCGAACGGCAACAAGGCGGAAGCGGAGCCGCCGGCAAGCCGGGGTAGCGCGTCAGATTGAATAGGGATGCCTCCCTTTCGCGCACCGGGCGCGAATCGGGATGCCCAGATCCCTCGCCGCGCGAAAGAAGCTTGATCGGGATGACAATCAAACTGACCCACTACCCGACCGGGAAATGCTTTTGGAGTTGACTTGGGACTCGCGTAACATGGGTGTTCATCCAGCCAAGGTCATCATGAACCAAGCTGTCCCTGCCGGTCTGCTTCTTCTGCTCCTCTGGTCTGCAACGGCTGGCGCACAGGCGCCGGTCAGGAATGGCGCGCCGCCGCCTCAGGCGGGCAAAGCCACGCAGGCGCCGGCCAACAACGCCAGCCCGCAAAGTTCCGGGAAAGACACCGCCCAGGCCGGACCAGCCCATGCGCCCACCGCGCCGGACTATTCGCAGCAGGCGTACGTGGTGGAGCACTTCAGCGAGGTGATGCGCTTCGAGAACGACGGCACCGGCGTGGTGCAGACCGACGCGGAGATCAAGATCGTGAGCGAGAGCGGGGTGCAGGCGCTGGGGCAGCTCAAGCTGGGCTACAGCGCGCTGAGCGAAAAGCTGGATATCGCCTACGTTCGCGTGCACAAGCCCGACGGCACGGTGGTCAGCGCGCAGGAATCGGCCATCCAGGACCTGACCTTTCCCGATGCTCCGGTGTACACCGATTATCACGAGAAGCACGTCAGCGTGCCGTCGCTGCGACCCGACGACGTACTGGAGTACCGCTACATCCGCACCATCGCGAGCCCACTGACGCCCGGGCAGTTCTGGACCAGTTACGAATTTGCCGAGAAGGGAATCGTCCTCGACGAACGGCTGGAGATCAACGTTCCCAAAGATCGACAGATCAGGCTGAAGACCAGGCCCGGCTACGAGCCCAAGGTCAGCGAAGAGGGCGACCGGCGGATCTACCGCTGGACGCGTTCGCGGCTGAACGATGACGACCAGGGCACGAAAAAAAAGAAGAAGACACCGAAGAAGGAGGATGAGGTCCCAGCCGTCGAGCTGACGACCTATAAAAGCTGGCAGGAGCTGGGCGCGTGGTACGGAAGCCTGGAGCGCGAGCGGCGCATTCCCGATGCCGCGGTGAAAGCGGAAGCCGAGGGGCTGGTGAAGGGCAAGGCCGACGACATGGCGAAGGTGAAGGCGCTCTACGACTACGTGTCGCGCAACATCCGCTATGTGAGCCTGTCGTTCGGGCTGGGGCGCATTCAGCCGCACGAGTCCGGCGAGGTGCTGGCCAACGGCTACGGCGACTGCAAGGACAAGAACACGCTGCTGGCGGCGCTGCTGACGGCGGAGGGCTTCCATTCGACTTCGGTGCTGATCGGCTCGCAGAGGAAGCTGGACCCGGAAATCCCCTCGCCCTCGCAGTTCGACCATGTGATCACGCGGGTACCCGTGGATGGTCACGAGATATGGCTGGACAGCACGCCGGGGGTGGCGCCCTTCCGGATGTTGTCGGCGAACCTGCGGGGCAAGCAGGCGCTGGCCATTCCGCCGGATGGCAATGCCGAGCTGGTGTGGACGCCGACCACGCTGCCGTTTGAAGCCTTCGACCGCAGCGTGCTGGAGGGAACGGTGAGCGACAGCGGCAAGCTCACGGCCCATATGACGATCACCGGCCGGGGCGACTCCGAGATGGTGTTGCGCTTCGGCATGCGGCGCGTACCCAGCAGCCGCTGGAAAGACATCTTCGAGTACGTGATGCAGCGCTCGGGCATGCGGGGCGCGGAGATCGCGAACCTGAAAGCCGGCGATCCTAGCGCCACGGACAATCCCCTGCAGGTGGACTTTGACGTGACCGCGAACAATTACTTCGAGTGGTCGGCGGCGGAGTCCAGGTTCCGATTGCCGCTGCAGACCATCAGCCTGCCCGACGACGACGAGGAGGAAAACGAGGACAGCGCTTCCGGCGAGGCGATCAAGCTTGGGGCGGTGCAGGAACTTTATGAGGAGCAGAAGCTGACGTTGCCGGAAAAATACCGGCTGCATCCGCCCATCGGGGTGGATGTGAAGCGCGACTATGCGGAATACCACTCCGTGTACACCTGCGAAGGCGGCGTTTTGCGCAGCCGGCGCACGCTGAAGGTGCTGATGGAAGAAGTGCCCCGCAAGCGCGTGGAGGACTATGCGGCCTTCCGTCGGGTGGTGGCGGCCGACCAGGCACAGGAGGTCGCAGTGGAGAACCAGGCCCCTGGCGCGGGAGGCATTGCCGCAGAGAACGAATCGGCCGACGATCTGAACGATGCCGGGCTGCAGGCCCTGAGCAATCAGAAATTCCAACTGGCCGCCGAGCTGTT
>DATJAI010000074.1:0-3120 GCA_035516415.1 Binatia bacterium
CATCGAACCCGTGGACGGAAGAAAGGGTATCGATTCTCTGGCGCGCCTGTGCCAGGAAAAGCTCGCCGAAGATCCGTTCTCCGGATGCGTGTTCGTGTTTCGCAGCCGCAGCGGTACGGCGATCCGACTCCTGACTTACGATGGGCAGGGATATTGGCTGGCCCAAAAACGATTGTCCAAAGGAAAGTTCACATGGTGGCCCGCAGCGAATGAGCCAGCCAAACCGCTGGAGGCCTACGAGGCGCAGTTGCTGATGGCGGCAGGTGATCTGTCCCGCCTGCGGGCGGCCCCGATGTGGCGACGCGTGACCGCGCGGAAATAGCATTTTGCCCTTGCGTTCCAAACGAAACCGGTTCATACTACGGGACGATGGCGACGCATCGGTATCGCGGCCGAGAGATCCGGCCGGAAGACGTCCTCTCTATACGCGCCCTGATCGAGCAGCACCCCGCCGACAGCCGCCGCAAACTTTCCACGCGTCTTTGTGAAGCCTGGGACTGGCGGCAGAGCAATGGCGCGCTGCGCGACATGGTATGCCGCGGACTGCTGTTGATGCTGGAACGGGCCGGAGAGATCACGCTGCCTCCGGTCGCCTACCGGCGCCACAATCCATTGGCGCAGCGGTCGCGGCCAGCGCGGGTATCCGTGGACCAGCACCCGATCGAAGCCCGACTGAGGGATATCGGGCCGATCGCCGTAGAGCAGGTGCGGCGCAGCCCCCAGGAGCCTCTGTTCAACAGCCTGATCCAAGAGCATCATTACCTCGGCTACGAGCAGCCGGTGGGCGAGCACCTGAAGTATCTGGTGTTGGCGGAGTGCACTGCGGGCCGCCGGCCGATTGCCTGTCTGGCGTGGTCGAGCGCCCCGCGACATCTGGCCAGCCGGGACCGCTACATCGGGTGGAACGCGGAGGCACGCCGCCGCAACATCCACCTGGTCGCCTACAACACGCGATTCCTGATTCTGCCGTGGGTGCGGGTGGAACACTTGGCATCCCATATCCTGGGGCGGCTGGCGGCGCAGATCAGCGAGGACTGGCAGCGGATGTACGGGCACCCGATCTATTTCCTGGAGACGTTCGTCGATCCGGAGCGGTTCCGCGGAACCTGTTATCGGGCGGCGAACTGGGTGGTGATGGGTCAGACCACCGGACGGGGGAAGCAATCGAATAGCTATGTGCCGAACCGCTCCATCAAGCAGGTGCTCGGCTATCCGCTGACCTCAAAGTTTCGCAATCTGCTGGGGGAGGCATGAAAAGCAGAACTCCGCGCCGGCGTGTGGACGTGAATGTGGAAGAATTAGACCGCATCATCGACGACGCCCGGAGCGCGCCGCTGAGCGAGGCCGACAGCCAGAAGCTGAAAACGGCGCTGCACGCGTTGGCCGAGCGGCTGATGCCTCACCCTAAAACAGAGAAGACCAGCGCTGTTTTCGGCGATGCGGAGACGCCCGCGCCGGAAGACCCCGGGGCGGAAGCGGGGCCAGTGTCCGGGCACGGGCGCAACGGCGCCGCGGCGTATGGTGGCGCAGAAAAGGTCCACATCCCCCATGGGCAGCTATCGCATGGCGATCGCTGCCCGGAGTGTGCCCGCGGCAACGTTTATGCGCAGAAGGAGCCGAAGGCGCTGGTGCGGATCGTCGGCCAGGCGCCGCTGAAGGCCACGGTGTATGAACTGGAGCGGCTGCGGTGCAACGCCTGCGGGCAAGTGTTCACGGCCGAAGAGCCGGCCAGCGTGGGGCCGGAGAAGTACGACGAGACGGCATCGGCCATGATTGCGCAACTGAAGTACGGCAGCGGTATTCCGTTTTACCGGCTGGAGAGTCTGGAGGGGCAGTTGGGGATTCCGCTGCCGGCGGCCACACAGTGGGAGATCGTTGAGGAAGCTGCGGAGGCGATCAAGCCGGCGCACGAGGAGTTGATCCGTCGGGCAGCGCAGGGCGAAGTGCTACACAACGACGACACCGGCATGCGCGTGCTGCGCATGGAGCGCGAGCCAACCGATGAGCGCACGGGCGTATTCACCAGCGGGATCGTGTCGAGTGGCCAGGGCCACCATATGGCCTTGTACTTCACCGGCCGTCAGCACGCCGGCGAGAACCTGGCTGACGTGTTGAAACATCGCTCCGCCGAACTGCCGGGTCCGATTCAGATGTGCGACGCACTGTCCCGTAACGTTCCGAAGCTGAGTGCGGGAGTGGAGATTCTGCTCGCTAACTGCCTGGCCCATGGCCGAAGGCAGTTTGTGGACGTTGCCGGCAACTTTCCGGATGAGTGCCGTTATGTGCTGGAGATGCTGGGTCAGGTCTACGGCACCGATGCCGAGGCCCGAGAGCGCGGCATCTCCCCGGAACTGCGGCTGGAGCTTCATCGCGAGCGCAGCGGTCCGGTCATGGATGAGTTGCACAACTGGCTGGAGCGGCAGGTTGCGGAACGGAAAACGGAGCCGAACTCGGGGCTGGGCAAGGCCATCGCTTACCTGCTGAGACACTGGCGGCCGCTGACGCTGTTCCTGCGGCAAGCCGGGGCTCCGCTCGATAACAACATCGTGGAAAGAAGCCTGAAACGGGCGGTTCTGCACCGTAAAAACGCGCTGTTCTATCGCACGCTCAACGGGGCGGCGGTCGGCGATCTGTTCATGAGCTTGATCCATACCTGCCAGCTATGCGATGTCAACTCGTTCGAATATCTGATCGAGTTGCAGCGACACTCCCTGGAACTGGCGGCGAATCCCGCCAACTGGATGCCCTGGAACTTCCGCGAGACTCTGGCGCCTGCTCCACCGGCGGCGTACTAGCTAGAATGAGTCCTGCCTGGCCAAAAAGGATCATCTTCGGCCATGGTTAGGTGACACTTCGAAAATGTCCGAAAGACAGGCCTCTCAAAGAGGCGAAATTCGACAACTTTTTTGGTCACCGACAGAAGCAGCCGAGAATGTTTCAGCGTCTTGTCATCGCGGTATAGGAGCGCCAGCTGCGCCCCTCCCACTTGACAATCAAGTAAAGCCAATGGATACTGAATGTCGAGGATTACTTGGATGCCAAGTGAAGACTGCCGGATTAGCGTCCTGCAGGGAACACTCGACTTGATTGTTTTGCGCGTTCTGAAAACCATGGGCGCCC
>DATJAI010000075.1:0-8853 GCA_035516415.1 Binatia bacterium
TTGAAAAACATGGGCCTTCGGTATGGACGCAGTCATCGCGGTATACGTGCGCTCTACGTCGGGCACAGACAAGTTCTAGCGGAGCTGCAGTTGCCGGTTTCAATTGAAGACAGCCTTCGCGAGTACGTTTTGCATCCTGCGCTTGTCGACAGCACACTGCAGGCAACCGTCGGTTTGATGATTGATGCGGAGCGTGTTCCGGCTATGCCGCCTGTAGCTTTCGCTCTGGAGCGATTCCGAGTCCTGTCCGCGTGCACAAGTGCGATGGTTGCGTGGGTCCGTTATGGCGCCGGATCCGGTCCTGAGGATGGACTGCCGGCCATCGATATCGATCTTTGCGACTCAGATGGGAACGTCTGTGCAAATATGCGTGGACTGAGATTGCGGATTATGGAGCCGATTGCGCGCCAAGCGCGTGAATCAGCCAATGGCGTGGTCAAGGTGGTCGCGTCTCCTGAAGACTTCAATTACGAAGACCTTTTGGCGAGAGTCGCCGATGGCGAGATCTCTGTCGAGGCCGCTGTAGCGGCGAGCTAATGCAAACCGAACAAGAACTGAGAAGGGTCTATTCCGAAGTAGCTGCCGGCAGACTATCCAAGGGCGCCGCGTTGGACCGGATCCGAGCGATCAAGCAAAAACGAGTTGCCCCTTATGCCGCTCTGCTCACGCCGGAATGGGAGGCGAGTGCGGTGGAGGGGAGGGGTAATGACAAGGTGCAGCGGGAGCGGCTGGAGTTGGGGGCAGGATCGGGGAGGAGTGTTGGGGAGCGGTACCGGGAGTATGGGACGGCAGTGTTTGAGAAGATCCGGGCGGTATTGCGGGGGAAACCGGAAGCCGACATCGTACTGCAGATTGTAGTTCCGGAGGAATCGGAAGGCACCGTGTTGTCCGGACTGGCTGGAATGTTGAAGACGGCTCATCTGGAGAACCCGCACTTCCACGGGCAATTGATTCTGGTGCCGGCGTCGATGCGTGGGGAAGAGCTGGCCGATGCCAGCGAGGAAGTCGTAGTGCGCTACCGCCAGGGCCAGCGGACCGTGTTGCGGTGGCGGGAGGTGGAGGAGCAATCAGAATCGGACATAGCGCCTGCGTTCCGCGAAGACGGCGTGTATTTGATCACCGGCGGACTGGGCGGGTTGGGTTTGGCGTTTGCCAAAGAGGTGTTGCAGCAGACGCGGACTGGGCGAGTGGTGTTGACGGGGCGAAGGGAAGCAAAGCCGGAAGGGTTACCGGCTGATCGAGTGAGCTACCGCCAGGTGGACCTGGAAGATTTGGAAGACGTGCAGCGGCTGGTGGCGGAGGTGAAGCAGGAGTACGGGAGCATCCAGGGGATTCTGCACAGTGCGGGAATGATCGCCGACAACTACATCGTGAAGAAGGAGAGCCGCGAGTTCCGGCAGGTGCTGGGGCCGAAGGTGATCGGGACCGAGTGTCTGGACGAAGCCACGCGGGAGCTGGAGCTGGATTACTTTGTCTTGTTTTCCTCCATTGCCAGCGCGATGGGGAACGCCGGGCAGGCCGATTATGCGGCGGCGAACGGGTTTCTGGACCAGTTTGCGGCGTATCGGAACGGTTTGGTGGCCGCCGGGCAGAGGCACGGTAAGACGCGCTCGATTAACTGGCCGCTTTGGGCTGAGGGCGGGATGCGAGTCGAGCCTGAGGTGCGGGAACTGCTGGAGAGGTCGACGGGTCTGCGGCCGCTTGCGACAGCGACGGGGATGAGAGCTTTCCGGCAGATCTTGAGTTTGCCCTACGATCAAGTTCTCGTTGGACAAGGTGATGTGTCGCGATTGCATCGTGCACTGCTGGGGGTGAACGCGCCGCAACCGGGGAAAGCGGAGCCGGTGGCGGCAAGTGATGCCGGAAGCCTGCAGGAGAAGACGGAAGAGTTTCTGCGGCAGGAACTGGCGGGGGTCTTGAAGCTGCCCAAAGACAGAATCGATTCGCAGGCCGCGCTGGAGCAGTATGGGATCGATTCGATTCTGGCCATGAAGCTGACCAGCCGGTTAGAGGAGACGTTCGGATCGCTGCCCAAGACGCTGTTCTTCGAGTATCAAACGATACGCGAGTTGGCCGCATACTTCGTACGCTCGCAGTCCGAGCGATTAGCGTCACTGCTCGAGCCCACACCGCGACCGCAAGCAGTGGTGGTGAAGCCGCCCGTGACCAGGGCGCGGTTTCAAAAACTGAGGCGGGAGGCGGGCGCGGTAAGCGAGGAACGAATCGCGATCATTGGACTGAGCGGGCGCTATCCGCAAGCCGACGATCTGGAGGCGTACTGGAGCAATCTGCGAGCCGGCAAAGATTGCATTGAAGAAGTTCCCAAAGCCCGCTGGGACTGGCGCGAGTACTACAGCGCAGACCGCACCTCGCCGGGACATCATTACAGCAAGTGGGGCGGCTTCATCAGGGGAGTGGATGAGTTCGATCCGCTGTTCTTCAATATCTCGCCGAAGGAAGCGCACACCATCGATCCGCAGGAGCGGTTGTTTCTGCAACATGCCTGGATGGCGCTGGAGGACGCCGGCTATACGCGGGCGGCATTGCAGGTTTCCGATGGAACGGACCTGCCGGGGCAAGTGGGCGTGTACGTGGGTGTGATGTACAGCGAGTATCCACTGCTGGCGGCGGAAGCGAGCCTGAGAGGGCGGCGCATGGGGTTAGCGAGCGGGGTGGCCAGCATCGCCAATCGAGTGTCCTATGTGCTGAACCTGCATGGACCGAGCATGACACTGGACACCATGTGCTCGTCATCGCTGACGGCCATCCATCTGGCCTGCCAGGATCTGAAGCTGGGACGGACGAGTCTGGCGATTGCAGGCGGAGTGAACGTGAGCATTCACCCCAACAAGTACCTGATGCTGAGCGCGGGGCAGTTCATTTCGAGCGAGGGGCGCTGTCAGAGTTTTGGGGAAGGAGGAGACGGCTACATCCCGGCTGAAGGCGTAGGGGTGGCAGTGCTGAAAAGGTTGTCGGAAGCCGAGCGGGATGGAGACCACATCTACGGGGTGATACGCGGCAGCGCGGTGAACCACGGGGGCAAGACCAACGGCTACACGGTTCCGAATCCGCAGGCGCAAGCCAGCGTGATCCGGCGGGCGCTGCGGGAGTCGCACACGGAGGCGCGGCACATCAGCTATGTGGAGGCGCACGGGACGGGGACCAAGCTGGGGGATCCGATCGAGATCGCGGCGCTGAGCCAGGCGTTTGGCAGCGAGGAGCGAGGGTATTGCCTGCTGGGATCGGCGAAGTCCAACGTGGGGCACTGTGAATCGGCGGCGGGGATGGCGGGGCTGACGAAAGTGCTGCTGCAGATGCGGCATGGGGAAGTGGTAGCGTCGCTGCATGCCGAGCAGTTGAACCCGCACATCGATTTCGGGCAGACGCCGTTTGTAGTGAATCGGAGTTTGCGGGCGTGGGAGCAGCCGGAGGTGAACGGCCGCAAGCTGCCGCGGATTGCGGGGATCTCGTCGTTTGGTGCGGGCGGGTCCAACGGTCATCTGATCGTGGAGGAATACCGGGCGGAGCGTGAGAGGAGTTCATCGAACGGCTCGGAGTTTGTGATTGTGCTGTCGGCACGGACAGCGGAACAGTTGCGGCAGAAGGTGCGCGATCTGTTGGGCTATGTGCAGGCTAATGGCTCCGGGCTCGATCTGGAGTCTCTGGCTTACACGCTGCAGACCGGTCGAGAGGCG
Source organism: Binatia bacterium (assembly GCA_035516415.1). Taxonomy (GTDB): domain Bacteria; phylum Acidobacteriota; class Terriglobia; order Terriglobales; family Acidobacteriaceae; genus Bog-257. Next base: position 3,696 of record DATJAI010000075.1, read on the forward strand.
ATGCAGGAGCGGCTGGGATTCATAATCCATTCGGCCGAGGAACTCGCCGACAAACTGCGCGCTTACGAGAAAGACGAGGAAAGCTCCGGCGTCTATCGGGCCCAAGCGAAGCGGAATACGGAAGCCTCGCAGCTCTTTAGCAGCGATGGCGAGTATCGCACGACGCACAATCTTATTGATCGCTGGGTTAAGGGATTAGACGTCGACTGGGCCAAGCTATACGGGGATCGAAGACCAGCCCGCATAAGTTTACCAACGTATCCATTTGCGCGGGAGCGCTACTGGATCGACACTGTGCGGGAGCCTGCGCCGGTGAATGTGCCGCGACCGCAGCCGCTGCATCGCGGCAAAATTACTCTGCCGCCGAACCGGGCGGTTGCTCCGGAGAGATTAGAAAATCGTCGGCTGACGGCAGCGGGCAAAGTCAGCCTGGGCCGGAACAGTCGAGTGAACCTCTACGACAACGGCGGGGGCGTGTACGAGATTGAGGTGGGCGGCGGCGACGCGATCGGGGAGCTGTTGCGAGCTTTGGAGCGTGCGCGGCAGGAGCCGGCGCTGCGAGTTTTGAAGATTGGCGGCCTGCGAGCGGAGTACAACCAGGCCGTGAGGCAAGGCTTGTATCGGGCGCTGGCGGAGTTTCCGTATCCGACAATCGCAGTGCTCCCGGCAGGCGCGAGCGGAGCCGGATTATTGGCGGCAGCGATTTGTGACTTCATGGTTTGCAGCGAAGAAGCAAGCTATGGATACATGGGTGCCAGCCGCACGGAAGCGGCACTGCTCAGGGAACGTTTCGGCGCGGCGCCGGCGCATGCGTTGATTCAAACCACGGAATCGCTGACGGGACGGCAACTGCGGGATAAAGGATGGAGCTGCCCGATCGTGCCGGCGGCTGAGGTGCAACAGCGGGCGCAACAACTGGCGGCCGCTCTGGCCGTCAAGCCGCCGGAAGCGATGCGGCTGTTGAAACAGCACCTGACGCGCGGAGTGGCAACATTGGTGGCGGAACTGCAAGAGCAGTCCGTCGCAGAACAAGATTCGCCGCGCGCGATAGTAGTGCAGCAAGATCACATCCATGTGGAGACGCGGGCAGACGGCGTAAGCGTGATCGAGTTGCGTGTGGCGAATCGGCAGGTTCGCTTGGCGGAACTGGCGGGAGAGTTCCGTGCAGTTTGGGAACAGATCGAAGCGGCATCGAGAGCCGTCGTGCTGACGAGCGACGATGCGGAGTTCATCGGCGAGGCTAACGACTGGACGGCCACGCTGGAGTTCGAGCGGCTGCTGATGCAATCGCAGATTCCTGTCGTGGCGGCGTTGCCGGGCAACGCCACAGGCGAGGCATGGCTGATCGCGCAGTGCTGCGACGCCTGCGTATATAGCCAGAGCGGCATGTACGGAGTGGGGTCCTTGCGCGAGAGTGCGGAGCAGGCGCGGGTTGCCGCGGCAGTGCTGGCGGAGCGGATGGGCACCAGCGCGGCGCAGGAAGCCTTGCTGACGGGTGTCTCGTATACCGGCACAGAACCGCGGGAGCAAGTTCTGCCGAAGGCCTTGGAGCTGGCGGCGCAGTGGGCCAAACAGCCTCGCGGAGTGTGGGCGGAATGCAAACAGGCCACAGTGGCCGCAGTCCAGCAGAACAGGAAGCGGCTGTTGCCGGAGTGGCCGCCAGAAGAGAATGAGCCAGCAGAGCCGGTTTCCCTGAAGTTGCAATCGCCGATGGTGACGGTGACGGCTCATCCGGAAGGCATCGTCGTGGTGCGGATGCAGGACCGGGAAGCGAAGAACATGTTTTCCGATGCGTTGATAGCAGGGCTGGAGGAAGTGTTCGCGCAGATCGAACGGTCGGCGGCATACAAGGTAGTGGTGCTGACCGGATACGAGGACTACTTCGCGTCGGGAGGAACGAAGGAAACGTTGCTGGCGGTACAGGCGGGGACAATGCAGTTCACCGAGAACCCCGTGTTTCAACAGATGCTGAACTGCAAGCTGCCAGTGATTGCGGCCATGGAGGGACACGCCATCGGCGCGGGGCTGTGTCTGGGGTTATTGGCGGACGTGGTGTTGATGGGCGAGGAGAGCCGCTATGTGAGTCCGTACATGAACTATGGCTTTACGCCCGGGGTGGGAGCGACCTGGGTCCTGCCGGAGAAGATGGGGCAGGATTTAGGACGGGAAAGCCTGTTGACGGGCGACACGTATACGGGCGGCGAGCTGAGGAAGCGGGGATTGCAATTACGCATTCTGCCGCGGCGGGAAGTGTACGACGCGGCGATGTCGCTGGCAGGGCAGATGGCACAAAGTTCGCGGCGGGTGTTACGCGGGCTGAAGAGCCAGTGGACAACATATGTTCAGCAGCGGCTGCAGGAGACCTACGAGCAGGAACTGGCGATGCACAGCCAGACGTTCGTGGGCCAGCCCGCCGTGTTGGCGCAGATAGAAAGCAGCTTTTCAGACGCGGAGTCCAGGGCGGCCGACACTGCCGACGATCTGGGTGAAGTGATGGCGGGTGTGCGAACACTGCTGGCGCATGAGCTGCAAATGCGGGAAAGCGACATCGATGAGACCACCAATTTTCTGGATCTGGGGCTGGACTCGATCGCCGGGGTGAGTTGGATCCGGAAGATCAACCAGAAGTACGGAACATCCATCGCCGCCACGAAAGTGTACAGCTATCCGACGCTGGCGGAACTGGGCCGTTATGTCAAGGATGAGGCGGCGAAGTTAGGAGTGCAGCCGGCGCGAAAATCGCCTGTGGAGGTAGTTAGAGCTCGTCTCGAAGTCAGAACCCCGGTGGTCGAGATACAGCCACCGCCGGCGCGTTCGGTTTCCGCGCCAGCGCATGCCATGCCGGCGCCCGCGGGCCCACAACCGATCGCGGTCATCGGCATGGCCGGGCAGTTTCCGCAAGCCAAAAATGTGGAGGAGTTTTGGCGCAATATCGCCGCCGGCCGCAACTGTATCACCGAGATCTCAGAGCAGCGCTGGGACGTGGCCGCCTATTATCAGGCGGGCGATGCGGCGGAAGGCAAAACCAACAGCAAGTGGATGGGCGCGCTCCAGGAATACGATCGTTTCGATCCGTTCTTCTTCAACATCTCGCCGACCGAAGCCGAATGTATGGATCCGCAGCAACGGTTGTTTTTGCAAGCCTGCTGGCACGCCATCGAAGACGGCGGCTACGCGGCGGGCACGTTGTCGGGCAGCAAGTGCGGGGTGTTCGTGGGCTGTACCAGCGGAGACTACCACGAGTTGTCGCGGCAACATCAGTTGAGCGCGCAGGGGTTCACGGGCAATGCCATTTCGATTCTGGCGGCGCGCATATCCTATTTCCTAAATTTACAAGGTCCGTGTGTGTCGATCGACACGGCGTGTTCCTCGTCGCTGGTGGCCATTGCGCAGGCCTGCGACAGCTTGAACTCGGGGGCCAGCGATGTGGCTTTAGCCGGCGGCGTGTATGTGATGGCGGGGCCGGCGATGCATATTCAGGCTTCGCAAACGGGCATGTTGTCGAGCCAGGGCCAGTGCTTCACCTTCGACCAGAGAGCGAATGGTTTCGTGCCTGGAGAAGCCGTCGGAGTCGTGCTGTTGAAGCGTTTGAGGGACGCCGAGCGGGACGGCGACATCATCCATGGAGTGCTGCGGGGATGGGGCGTGAACCAGGACGGCAAGACCAACGGCATCACCGCGCCGAATCCGCAATCGCAGACCCGGCTGGAGCAGGAAGTCTATGAGCGCTACCAGATCGATCCGGCCAACATTCAGTTGCTTGAGACGCATGGGACCGGGACCAAGCTGGGGGATCCGATTGAGGTGGAGGCGCTGAAGCAGTCGTTCGGCAAATACACGCGGGAGACGGGCTACTGCGCGCTGGGGTCGGTGAAGAGCAACATAGGGCACTCGCTGACGGCGGCGGGCATCGCCGGAGTGATCAAGACGCTGCTGGCGTTGAAACGGCGGCAACTGCCACCGACGATCAACTTCGAGCGGCTGAACGAGCATATCGATCTGAACGGGAGTCCGTTCTATGTCAACACGCGGCTGCAGGAGTGGCAGCCCAAGGGGGCCGCTGGCCGGCAAGCCGCCGTCAGCTCGTTTGGGTTCAGCGGAACGAATGCGCACCTGGTGATTGGTGAGTATGCGTCGTTAGCGGCGGCAGCGCAGCCAGCAACGGGGTTGCAGCCGCAAGCGAGTTGCATGATTCCGCTGTCGGCGCGCAAGCCGGAACAACTGCAGGAGCAGGCGCGCCAGTTGCTGGAGTTTGTGCGCACTCAGGCGCCGCCGCCGGATCTGGCGGCGCTGGCCTACACCTTGCAGACTGGCCGCGAGCCGATGGAGGAGCGAGCCGCGTTCCTGGTCCGTTCACTCGACGAACTCGCCGCGAAGCTGGAAGCGTACGTGGCCGGGCAGCAGAACATCGAGCATGCCTACCAGGGGCAGGTCAGACGAGGCCGGGACTCTATTGGCATTCTCACGCAGGATGCCGAGTTGCGCCAAACGGTGCTGACCAAATGGATGGCGCAGAAAAAGTATGGGCAGTTGCTCGAATGGTGGGTAAAGGGTCTGGAGCTGGACTGGCGCAGCCTGTACGATGGCATCAAGCCGCCGCGCATCAGCCTGCCCGGCTACCCGTTTGCCAAGGAACGCTACTGGATCGAGGCGGGCACTCATGTCGTGTCAGCGGGCGCGACCCCCGTACTGCACCCGCTGCTGCATGCCAACACCTCCGATCTCGGCGAACAGCGCTACACCTCGGTGTTCACGGGCCAGGAGTTTTTCCTGGCCGATCATCGCATCGCACCCGGCGGCTCCAGCCCCCGCAAAATCCTGCCCGCCGCGGTCTCGCTCGAGATGGCCCGCGCCGCCATCTCGCTGGCTTCCCCTTCTGCGTCCCACGACTCCGTTCTGGTGTTGCGCGATGTGTCGTGGCTCAAGCCGATCGAGGTGGCTGAGCCGAAAGAGATCTCGATCGCCGTGACTCCTGACGTCGACGAGCAGCTTCAATACGAGATTTATTGTACGGAAGACAAGCAGAGAATCGTTTACTCCCGAGGCAAGGCACTCTTTGATACAACACCTGCCACTTCCCGGCTCGACCTGGAGGATCTCAGACGTCAGATGCCCGGGCAGATGCTAGGGGCAGATGAGGTCTACGCAACCTTGAAAA
>DATJAI010000076.1:0-31209 GCA_035516415.1 Binatia bacterium
TCTGTTCGGAATGTGGCAACAATGTCCGTTACCGGCTGGTCCGGGCAGCCCCCGTCATCGAATCCGACCGTAATTTCAATTTCACCGCCAGGGCGCGCGCCGCCGGATAAGCGATTCCGGCTTCCACTTCTTTCATCGGCAAGGCCATCGCGTTCCGCTGCGTCTCCGCCGTGCAGCGCGTTTTCTGCTAGCATTCTGTTGGGCTTATCACGTACCGCTCGCCCGCATTGATGCCATCCAACCCGCCGTTCCTCGCCGTAGCTGCGTCGCAGCAGCCTGCCCAGCGCACCCCATCCAGCAGGTGGATCGGCCTCGCTCACCGCGTTCTCTTCGCCTTCCTCGCACTCTGCGTCATCCTGCTGCCGCACTCCATCAAGGGCGCCCGCCATGCCTGGATGATCGCTTTCTGGATTTGGCTCGCCACCCTGCTGCTGGAGCGCAGGCGGATGTTCGCCCAGCCCCTGGCGCTGCCCATGCTGGCCTTCATCGCGCTGAGCGGCCTTTCGACTGCCTTCTCGCCCGATCCTTACCTGAGCTGGGCCGACATGAAGCTCGTGTGCTACATCGCGCTGGTCGGCACCCTGTTCGCCCAGAACCTGACGCGGCTATCGCAGGTGCGCACCCTGGTTTTTCTGCTCGTGCTTTCCGCGGCGGCCGCTGCGGGCTTCACCGCCTGGCAGTACACCTTCGGCATCGGAGTGCGCATCGCGCACATCGACTGGCACACGCCGCTCTATCGCGCCGGCATCCACACCAATGACGTAATCGTCAGGGTCAATGGAAAGCCTGTCCATACTCCTGACCAATTGCGGAAGGCGCTGGACGAGGCTTCACCCGGCTCCCTGCTGCGCATCAATCTGCTTCGCGGTGTTCCCACTCAAAGACGCAGTCTCATCGTTCCCATCGCAGTGGGTGGTGTGGGCGCGCAATCGCTCCAGATGGCACGCGCCACACCCTTGCGCGCTCAGGGAACGCTTGGTCATTACGGCATCTTTGCCGAGGTGCTGATGCCTATCGGCTGTCTCGCCTGGGCGCTCTTCCTTGGTAGCCTGCCGCAGCGGCGCTGGTCGGCTGTCATCTTCGCCGTCATCTTTCTGGCGCTGACCGCAACCATCTTCGCCACCCAGAGCCGCGCCGCGATGATCGGGCTCCTGGCGGGGTGTGTGCTTGCCCCCCTGCTGCTGGCTCCCCGGCGCAGGCGGCTATGGGCCATTGTCATCCTGCTGCTTCTGGCCGTCGCTGCCAATCTCTGGATCCACCACTCGCGCGGGCTTGGCTGGATCGGCGGCAGCGACGCCGGCACCCGCTATCGTCAGCTGATGTGGGAGGATGGCCTGCGCCTCGCCCTCCAGCATCCCCTCGTCGGCGTCGGCATGGGCACGGTCCAGAACCATTGGCAGCAGTGGAACATCCGCGCCTTCGCCCATTACCACGTCTACTGGAACTTTCATTCCGACATCGTTCAGATTGCCGCCGAGCGCGGCTTTCTGACCCTCGCAGCCTGGCTCTGGTTTGTGGTGGCTTATCTGGTTTACCTCCTCCGCCTGCTGGCACGGGCGCGACGGCAGAATCGCTTTGCCACTGTAGTGGTCGCCGGCATCCTCAGCGGATTCGTTGCCTTTCTCGTTCCCTCGCTAGTAGAATCCGCCCTGAACGACGATGCCCTGGTGACCCTGCTTTTCTTCTGCTTCGGAGTCGCCGTGGCAGTCGACCGCATCCTGCAAACGCCGGGGGCTCTCGACGTGGACTGGCGGGCCGCCCCATAGCGACCTGCCTGTATTCCGAGGGGGCGCGGTTCCGCTCCACCGGCAAGGGCGGGCCTCAGCCCGCGGAAAACGTGAACTCCATCACCTCCGCTCAACAGACGCAAGCAGCGGGTGCCACCCCGGCCAGCGGCCTTTGGCTGCATTTCATCCCGGTCCTGCTGCTTTTGCTCTTTGCCCTGCAATCCATCTGGTTCATCCGCACCCAGTCGCTCACCTATGATGAGCCCGCGCACATCATCGCCGGCACCGACGCCTGGCAGCACGGACGATTCGAGCGCTGGAACGACCATCCGCCGCTTGGCCGCCTGTGGCTGACGCTGCCTCTCGCGCGGACCCCAATCGATTACACCCAGCAGCCCTGGCAGCGCGAACTCAGGATCACGGCCATGCAGCCCGGGCCGGAGTGGCTAGCTCTTCGCACGCGGCCCCTGAATACGCTTCTCGGCCTGGCGCTGGGTATTGCGTTGTGGTTCGCGACGCGGCGGTTCTTCTCCGAGGGCGCTGCCAATGTGGCGCTCGCGCTTTTTGCCTTTACACCGTCGCTCGTGGCGCATTTCTCCCTGGCCACCACCGATGGCATCGGCGCGCTCTTTGTTTTTCTGGTTGCGCTCCAGCTCATCCGCTGGCGGCTGCGTCCTACCGCCGCGCAGACGCTGCTGATGGGGCTCGCTCTTGGCGGACTGCTGCTCGCGAAATTTTATGCGCCGCCTCTGGTCGCCCTCGCGCTCATCCTGATGCTGCTGCTCGACCGCAGCGGCCACCGCCTGTTCTCCGCGAAGTGGAACTGGAAGCCGGCGCTCGCGGCGCTGGCCATCGCGATCCTGCTCGTCTGGGCCGGGTATTTCTTCCACATCTCGCGCCTGACGGTCGGCGACGGTCGGGTGCAGGTGACATATCCCAACCGCCCGGTCAGGACTTATCTGACGCGGACGAACGTTCGCGTGAGCACCCTGGTGCCGGCCGGCGAGTTCTTCGAGGGCCTGCGCGAAGTCATTCGCAACAACCATCGCGGACGGCCGTCGTGGTTGCTGGGCACAATCCATCCCCGGGGCGGCACACCCCTGTATTACCCCATCGCCATCCTGCTCAAATGGCCGACCATCCTGTTGCTGCTTTGTGTGCTGAGCCTGGCAGTCGGCCGTGCTCCGCGCGACCTGCTGCTGCTGCTCGCCTTTCCCCTGCTTTACCTGCTGTTTGCCCTCACTTCACGCTATGAAATCGGCGAGCGCCACATCCTGCCGCTTTATCCCTTCGCGCTGCTCATCGCCGGTGGGATCTGGGAACATGCTCGCCGCTCGCGCGCGGCAACCATGCTCGTGGTGCTCGCGCTCTGCCTGAATGCCGCCGACGTCATGCGTTATGCCCCTGATTACCTCTCATACTTCAACTTCTTCGTTAAACCGCAGGCGAGCTGGCGGCTGCTGACCGACAGCAACCTGGACTGGGGGCAGGGCCTGATCGCGCTGCGCAATTATCAGCGGCAACATCCCGGCGAGGTCCTTCACCTCGCCTGTTTCGGCACCGTCGATCCCGCGCTTTACGGCCTCGATGTCGTCCCGCTTGAGCCTGAAGAAAAACCGGCGGGCAAGGTCGTCATCGGCGCTACCCTGCTCTCCGGCCAGGTTCTGGACGATCCCGAAGGCTACCGGTGGTTGTGGCCGTATCGCCCCGAGCGCGTGATCAATCATTCCCTGTGGATGTATGACATCAGGTGAACTTGCTGTTCCACAGCGTGTAATCCGTACCTGACACGAACCGCTCGCCAGCTCATGTACTGCCCGGCGTTTTCTTCCCGCGAGGTAAAATTCAGGTTCCCGAATGAAGTTGAATTCCCATCCGGCGCAGGCCATGCCCGCGACGCCAGACTCCGGCGTTGCCGCAGAATCGCGCTGGGCGAAGCTCTGGCGCTCGCCCCGCTGGATGGTGCTGGTCGCCTTCGCGGCGCGTGTGCTGTGGATCGCCCTGGCGCATACCTATCGTATTCGCACCACCGAACATAATTTCGGATTTGGCTGGGAGATCGGACGCATTGCCTGGTCGCTGGCGCATGGCCTCGGCTTCAGCTCTCCCTTTGGCGGCAACACCGGCCCCTCGGCCTGGACCGCGCCCGTCTATCCCTGGATCGTCTCGCTGGCCTTTCGCCTGCTGGGCAGTTATTCGCCCGCGTCCGCCTTCGCCCTGCTCACCTTCAACAGCTTCTTCGCCGCGCTTACCTGCTGGACCATCTATCGCACCGCGCGGCGCCTCTTCAGCCCGACGGTCGCCGTCTGGTCAGGGTGGATCTGGGCGCTGCTTCCCTACACCATTTTCTGGTCGGTGCGCTGGATCTGGGAGACCAGCCTGTCGGCATTCCTTCTGAGCCTGCTGTTCATGCTGACGGTGGAAATGGACGGCGACCGCAGGCCCGCGTCCTGGATTGGCTACGGTCTGCTCTGGGGCATCGCCGCGCTCACCAATCCTGCCGCGCTCTCATTTCTGCCCTTCGCGGGCGGCTGGCTGGCCTGTCAGTTGCATCGCCGGCGTCAGCCTCTGGTCGCACCGGTGCTGCTGGGCGCTGTCATCTTCTGGCTGACCATCATGCCCTGGCTGGCGCGCGATTACGCCGCCATGGGCAGATTCATCTTCATTCGCGACAACTTCGGCAACGAACTGCGCGTCGCCAACAACCCCCTGGCCGAAGGCCCCCTTGTGGCCATCTATCATCCCAGCGAGAACGATCTGGTCCGGGAACGTTACCGGCGCATGGGCGAGCTCGCCTTCTGCGCCGACCAAGGACGCCGGGCCCGCGAATGGATCGCGGAAAATCCCGGCCGATTCACCGTGATCACCCTGCGCCGTGTCATCTTTTTCTGGGATGGCCTGCCGCGCATCACGAAGGTTCAGGCCCTGGCGGAGACCAAAAATGCGCTCTTCCTGGCCACCTCGGTGCTGGCCATCTGGGGATGGATGCTGGCGTGGAAACGCCGTCTTCACGGCGCCTTTCTGTTCGGCAGCCTCATCGTTTTTTATCCGCTGATTTACTATATCTGCTTCCCGCAGCCGCGTTACCGGCACCCGATCGAACCCGAGCTGCTGGTCCTGGGGGTCTACCTGGTCTCTGAAGCCCGATCTCGCGCTGCCAAACGCGGTGAACAGGCGCTCGCCCAGCCCGACTCGGACGAAGTTCTGCCCCAATTCCACACCCTGTCGGTCATCATTCCCGTTTACAACGAGCGCCGTACCGTGATGAAGCTTCTGCGCCAGGTGGTCCGCCAGCCGCTGAGCCTGCACAAGGAGCTCATCATTGTCGACGACTGCTCCGTCGATGGCACCCGCGAATTCCTGCTGCAAAGCGACTTGCAGGAGCTGCTCGGCGGCAACGGCGCCAACACCGTCCGCCTCATCCTGCACGACCGCAACCTGGGCAAGGGCGCGGGGGTGCGTACCGGACTGGAGCACGCTACCGGCGAACTCGTTCTCATTCAGGATGCCGACCTGGAGTACGATCCCCGCGATTATCCCGCGCTGATTGCCCCCATTCTGGGGGGCCACGCCGATGCCGTCTTCGGCAACCGCTTTCATTACGGGGCCCACCGCGTTCCGCGCTTCTGGCGCTACGTTCTGAACCGCTTCTTCTCCGTTCTCTGCAACATGCTCACCGGCATCGGCATTCACGACGTTACCGCCTGCTACAAGGTCTTCCGCCGCGAGCTGCTGCTCCAGATGCATCTGCGCTCCGACCGCTTCAGCATCGAAACCGAAATGACGGTGAAGCTGGCCAGGATGAACATCCGCATCTACGAAGTGCCCATCGTCTATCACGGCCGCACTTACGCCGAAGGCAAGAAAATCAGCTGGAGCGACGGCGTGGTGGCGCTCTACGACCTCATCAGGTATCGCTTTAAGGATTAGCGCCAGGCGCAGGAGATAAAAGCAGGATATGGCAAGACTGGCATCTCTGGCGTTCGTTCTCGCCTGCATGGGATTTGCCGCTGTCCTCACCATTCATATCGCGGCCCTCTCCGGGTCAGTCGGCCCTTTCCAGCATTTCGGAAAATTGCTTTTTCCCGCGTTATTGGTTGTCTGGCTGCCGGCAATCTTCTGCATGAACCGGCTGGTCCGGGATGTACCGCAAAAGGACATCTGGAAGGCGGCTCTGCGCGGCTGCCCCACGTGGATGCGAACCGCGCTTTGGGTAGTTTGCGGATACGCCTGGGTGGGAGGGTTCGTCATCCCAATAATCGCGGGACGCGATACGAACTCGCAGCTTGCAGGAGCGCGGACCACATCAGGTGTGATGCTGGGTTTTTATGGCATCGCGGTTTGTGTTCTACTCGGCGACTCAGGCCGCCAGATTTGACGAGGGCAGGCGCTGCCTGAACGGACACCGCGTGGGGCCGCTCGCCAAATACTGTGGGGAGTGCGGCGCGCCGGTGGCCGCAAATGCAGCCAATCCTCTGCGGCCGCAATGGCCATCGGCTAGTCCCGCGAAGACCAGCCGCCAATTGCTGGTTGCTGAGGAAGCTCTACTTAAGTCTGGTCTTTGAAGGGGACGGCCTTTAGGCCGTCCGTAACCGCCGCCAATAGTTGCGGCTTTAGCCGCTGCGGGACTCCGCCGGGACCTGATCAGACTTTCCCCAACCGCTAACTGCTAGCTCCCGGTTGCTGCCTTCACGCATTCTGCCGGTTCGGCGCGTTCGTCTTCGTCAACTCTCCCGCCGCCTGGTTCCACGCAGCCACCCAGGGCACCAGTAACGAATACAGCAGCCGCGCCCCCATCTGTCGCAGGCCGGCGCGCTTGCCGAAGCTGCTCCAGTCCAGGCGAAAGGCGAAATAAATTTCCAGCAGCAGCACGCAGACGAAGGGAACAACCGTGCGCGGCAGCAGCCCAATCGCAACCAGCTCGGCCACGCAGCGCAGCAGGTTTCTCACCAGCCGCCCGCGCCGCGTTCCCAGCACGCCATCGGCAACGCCGTAGCGCGCCATCATGGCAAGCGCGCTCCTCAGGCTGTGCCGCGGCCGATAGATGGCCTGCGCACGCTCGGCGTAAGCCGGCGTGACCAGCCGCCGCACCTGCTGATCGAACAGCGTGTCTTCGCCCAGGAAGCTGGTCTCCGGAAATCCGCCGACGCGCTCCCACAGCTCCTTGCGAAACGCCATCGACCGCGCCGTGCATGACCGCGTGGTTCCATCGGCGCGCTGCTTCATCCCAAAAAATGGCGCCGAGGCCAGGTCCCATACGGTCTGCCCGGCAGGATCGACGCAGGAGCCGCCCAGCACATATTCCGCGCTGCCCTCGAGGATGGGCATCGTCAGCCGGCCCAGCCACTCGCGATCGTAGAGGCAGCCGGCATCGGCACAGGCGATGACCTGCGAAGTGGCCGCGCGAATCCCGACGTTGCGTCCGCGGGCAATCGGGCCGGGAGAAGCCTTCAGATTGCAGCTCTCGTCGCGGATGGCCACCAGGTTGGCGCATTTCCCCTGCGCCGCCTGCAGCCGCTCCCAGGTGCCGTCGGTCGAGCCGCCGTCCACGATAATGATCTCCCGCGCAGCGGGAGTCTGCCCCGTCAGGCTGGCAATAAGCCCCTCGATGTCGTCGGCCTCGTTGAGGACGGTCGCGATTACGCTAACGGGCGCGGTGGCGGTCAACTTTCGGGATTGCCTCTGGTCAATATCATACCCGCCAACCTCGCTGAACCTCCGGGCCGCTCGCTTTCCGCAAGCTTCTGCGTCTCGTCCCTTTTTGCGAACCTGGGAGCGGGGCTCCGCGTATATCACCACGCGGACCTTTGTTCGCAACTCGCGTCTGACACGCGACAGGGGGCACCCATGGCTCTTTCTCATCGCAATCGCAGCCTGACAGCCGCCATTTCAGCAGCGTTTCTGGCGCTGCTCATAAGCCTTCCCGCATACGCCGAGGTAACCCAGGAGTTCCACCGCAGCGTTCCTCTTAGCCAGAATGGCCGTGTCTCGCTCAGCAACATCAACGGCGACGTCGAGATCACCGGCTGGAGCCGCAACGAGGTCCAGATCGATGCCGTGAAAACAGCGCGCGACCAGCAGCGTCTTGACGAAGCCCGCATTGAGGTGAACGCCGGCAGCGATTCGGTGGAGATCCAGACCGTCTATCCTGAGGGCCGCACCAACAACAACCCGGCTTCCGTCCACTACACGCTTCACGTGCCGCAGAACGCAAGGATCGACAAGGTGGACCTGGTGAATGGCTCGCTCACGGTGCAGAAGCTCACCGGCGAGGTCAATGCCAATCTCGTCAATGGCAAGCTGCACGCCTCCGGTCTCTCCGGTGAAGCTGACCTGGCGACGGTGAACGGCTCCATCGACGCCAACTATACGTCACTCAACAATGTCCGCCAGATTACGCTTAAGTCCGTGAATGGCAGCATCGATCTGCTGCTGCCGCAATCGCCCAGCGCTGACGTGAGCGCCAGCACCGTGAACGGCGGTATCACGACGGACTTCCCGCTCACGGTGCAGGGTCACTGGGTGGGCAAGCACATGTCAGGAACGCTGGGCAGCGGCGGCGTACACATCGATCTCAACAACGTGAACGGAGGCATCCACATCGGGCCCGGTCGGGGCAGTTTGTAAGCCCCGGCGCCGGCGGCAGTCAGGCAGGCGCAGCTCTTCACCAGGTCCAGCTTCGCGATTTGCTTTGCGACCCTCCCCACGATGGCGGCTGTCCGCGCACAGATCCGCCCCGAAAGAGCGGACCGGCAATCGCATTCTCCGGGCGGCTCCGGCCTATCCGGAGACACAGTAATCGAAGATGTCGTTCCAGACTTTCGCGAACCCCGCGTCATCAAAGCCCGAGCCCGATTTGAACAGGTCGTACGCCTGATATTTCCGCCGGTGGCATTCCGGCGCGGCATGCACCGGCGCGTAATGTCCCACGATGTCCATGTGGTCGGCGCTCACCAGCAGGGTGTGCTCTTTATTCGGCCACAACATGGACGCGGTGTTGACGATGCCGTCGTTGTCCCAGGACTCGGGCTCTAGCGGGCTGTTGTCGGCCACCAGGAAAGGTTCGGGGATAGGCTGGTTGTCCCGCAGTGTAAACGGACCGCCGGCGCAGGCGCGATAGATGCCGCGATAGACAAAATCGGTATGCGGCGCCGGATGTTGACGCGGCGTGAACTCCGGATAGGTCGATGGTTTGAGCAAATCCCACAGTTCAGCGGGACGGCCCGGGGAAAAAGCGAACGGCCGCGCGCCCACCGTCGCATAGGAACGTGTCGCGATCCCATGGCGCTTCCAGGCGGTCTTTTCTTCCTCGCGCATCTCGTCGTTGAAGTGGGCCGGACTCTCGGGATCGCCGTGTGCATTCCCGAGGGCCAGGTCGTCGATAGCGTGGAAATTTGTGGCAATGTGCCGCAACCAGAGCTGCAGCTCCGATGCAGCCTCCTGTGCGGAGGCGACGCACATCGGATCGCCGCCGGCATCGGCCTCGGCCTCGCTCATGGCGTCGCGGATCGCCAGCGCCACTCCCAGTCTGCTGCCCTTCGCGGCATAGTCCAGAATCCGCTGCTGCAGCGTATCGACCACCGGCGCCTGCGAAGCCGTCACCGAGGCGCGCAGGTCGGCCACCACCAGGTCGCGTCCTATCGCATGGCTGCGCACCCAATCCGCAATGTTCGTGCCCAACTGCGGCACCGACAGGAAGACGACCCGCTTGATGAGGTGCAGAATTTCTTTCGCCGGGACCATAAAGTCGTTGCCGGTCGCGCCGTCGAGCGCGAGCTTTTGATCGGGCGATTCGTTCAGCTTCCAGAGCAGCCAGCGAATGTCGAGGCCGCCCGTGGAGTGGCCGACCAAAACGATTTCGTCGCCCGCGACAAATTCTCCCCGCGCAATCCGCTTTGCCAGATAGTTTCGCAACCGGGCCGCGCGCGTGCGAACGGCTGCCGTCGGAAAGTTGTCGAAATAATGAAGATCCAGGTCGAACCGCCCGCGACCGGGCAATTTCTTCCAGCGATGAAATTGGGGAGTGACGCCGGCGTAGTATTCCATCTGCCCAAGCGCGTCGAAACCGGCGAAGCCGGGAATCAGGACGATGTGGACGCGACCGCGACGATGAGGCGAGCCATTCCGGGGCATAATTCACCTCCCGAAGCAGCGTAGCGCCCGGGCCCGCGAGAAGTCAGTGACGGCCGCCAATCTATCGCGGATTTCTGCATTATAATGATTATTATATAGCGGGGGAGCCTTGCCATGCCAAAGCTGAAGATTACGACCGTGGGCGCATCAGCAGGCCTCATCCTCAACAAAGTGGTTATGGCGCGCCTGAAAGTCAGGAAAGGCGATTTTCTGTACCTCACCGAAGCGCCGGACGGCTATCGTCTGACTCCCTATGATCCGGAATTCGAGCGGCAGATGAAGCTTGCGGAAGAGATCATGCACCATGACCGCGAGATCCTGAGGGCATTGTCGAAGTGAGGAAGTGGCGATGGGTGCGCCTGGAGGTTGCGCTCGCAATCCATGACACGCAACTGGCTGAGCACGGCGGCGCTCCCGGACTGCTGGACGCCGGCCGGCTGGAAGCTGCGCTGGCCCGCCCCCGCAATGTTGCCGCTTACGGCAAGCCTGACGCGGCAACGCTGGCGGCTGCGTACGCCTATGGCGGGCTCCGCAACCATCCCTTCGCCGATGACAACAAGCGGACCGCCTGGGTGCTTGCCCGCCTGTTTCTCGCCAGCAACGGCTGCAAACTGCGCCTCGTTGCCGCCGATGCGGTGCAGACCATAGAGGCTGTGGCGGCCGGGACCCTCAGCGAGCGCAGGCTCGCGGCCTGGTTCCGCGGCAGAATCTCACCGGCGAAGAAGTAGCCTGCTATCCCTGCTGCTCTTTCCTTCTCGCCAGCAGGTACGCCCGGATCAGTTCGTTCAGGTCGCCGTCCAGCACCCGGTCCACGTCCCCGATCTCAACCCGCGTGCGCAGGTCCTTCACCATGCGATACGGCTGGAGCACGTAGGAGCGGATTTGCGAGCCGAAATCGATGTCCAGCTTCGAGTCCTCGATCTCTTTCGTCTCCGCGCGCTTCTTCTCCAGCTCGTATTCGTAAAGACGCGAGCGCAGGATGCTCATCGCCTTCTCGCGGTTCTTGTGCTGCGAGCGCTCGTTCTGGCAGGCGACCACGATGCCCGTGGGAATGTGGGTGATGCGAACTGCCGAATCCGTGGTGTTCACGTGCTGCCCGCCCTTGCCGCCGGAGCGGTAGGTGTCGGTGCGGATGTCCTCCGGCTTGATGTCCACCTGGATGCTCTCGTCGATTTCCGGCGAGACGAAGACGCTGGCGAACGAGGTGTGCCGCCGTTTGGCCTGGTCGAAGGGCGAGATGCGCACCAGCCGGTGCACGCCGATCTCGCTGGTCAGCAGTCCGTAGGCGTATTCGCCGTTCACCCCGAAGGTCGCCGACTTGATCCCGGCTTCGTCGCCGGGCTGATACTCGTACAGCTGCGTCTGGAATCCCTGGCGCTCGGCCCAGCGCAGATACATCCGCATCAGCATCTCGGCCCAGTCCTGCGACTCGGTGCCCCCGGCGCCGGGATGAATGGTCACGATGGCGTTGCGGTCGTCGTTTTCGCCTGACAGCAGCGTCTCGGTCTCAAGCTTTTCCACCAGCGCGCGCAGATCATCCACTTCACGCCGCAGGTCGGCCGAAACGTCCTCGCCCTCATGCGCCAGATCGAAGTACGCGGTAATGTCCCCGGAGCGGCGGACCAGCTCGTCGTGCGTGGCCAGCGCGCTCTCCAGCCGCTTCTTCTCGCGCATCACCTGCTGGGATTTTTCGGGATTGGACCACAGCGTGGGATCGGCAGTCTGTTTCTCGATCTCGCCTAATTTCGCGCGCAGCCGGGGAGCGTCAAAGATACTCCTGTAGGTCGTGGACCTTGTTGCGCAGTGCGGAATATTCCTGTTCCAGTTCTTCAACCATAAGAATCCTGTTTACCACAGAGACACAGAGAAGAAGCTGGCAACTGGTGTCCGAGTTGGAAATCCGTTCATAAAAGCATTTTGAAAGGGCTCGGCTTCAGCCGAGCCGAAACCGTTTACTGCAAGAACGGGGCTTTAGACCCTGAGGTTCACGAGATGCCTGCACTCTGGCCGTATGGCTATTCAACAAACTTATGATGCAGGAGACTAACAATCAGCAATCAGCAATTACTTACGGTTGCAAAATGTAGCGCGGAATCCACGAAATTGTCATCAGGACCCAACTACTGGGGTAATGACAATTCGAAACACCATCGGCATACGGCAAGCCCGTCCTGTCCCTATATTTCGCAAACCTGAATAATTACTAGCTGCTAGCCGCTAGTTGCTAGCTGCTTCCTTCTTCTCTGTGTCTCTGTGTCTCTGTGGTTAATTCGACATCCCCCGTTGGCGGGCTGAAGTACCGCAGCATCAGCCCCAACAGCGTGATTATCGCACACAGCAGCGGAAACCAGTCGCCGTGCCGGGTATAGAACGTTGTGGTCTCCTCTACGTCATACGCGCCTTGCAACCCTGTGCGCTGCCAGCTCGGCGCTTCCGCCGTGATGCGTCCGTAAGGATCAATTATGGCAGTGATGCCGGTGTTGGTGTCGCGCAGCAGCCAGCGGTTGTTCTCAACCGCGCGCATACGCGCCATGTTCAGGTGCTGCAGCGGCGCGCTGGTATTCCCGTACCAGCCGTCGTTCGAGATGTTGACGAAAACTTCGGCCCCGTGGCGCGCGAACTGCCGCACCTCGTCGGGGAAGATTGACTCGTAGCAGATGAAGATGCCGAGGTGCGTGCCATCCACCTCCAGCGGTTCGCGCCTGGTGCCGCGACCGAAGGTGCCAATCTCGCGCGTAAGTTTCCTGGCGAAAAAGAGAAACTCGGCGAACGGCACATACTCACCGAAGGGGACCAGGTGCACCTTGTCGTATTCCAGCGTCCAGGCGCCGTTGCGCGCAATGACGGATGCGGAGTTGTAGATGACCGGTTGCCGCGCCAGTTCGCCCGCGTGCTGGATGCCCAGCGTGCCGGCGATGATCGACGAGTCGGTCCGGCGTGCGACATTCGCCAGCGTGCTGCGCACATGCAGGTCGGTGACCCAGAAGGGCGCCGGCGACTCCGGCCATATGATCAGCCCGGGCGTTCCCGCGTGCTCCGCCCGGGGGCGCACGCTGAGATCGCTGAGCTCGCGTAAGGTGTGTTCGAGGTAGTCCAGGTCCCACGCGCGCGCGTCGAGAATCGGGATGTCGGACTGCACCAGGGTCACGCCTTGCGTGCTTGGCAGCGCCTCCGGCTTTTCCAGCTTTCCGGCATGCAGGGCGATGGCTGCCGCCAGCGAGGCCGTCAGCAGGACTTTCCGCCGCGCATACGGCACCAGGAATGCCGCCGCCACCGCGGTGTTTACCAGCGCGATCTCGAACGAAATGCCGTAGACGCCGGTGACCCTCGCGATGCCGCAGAGCGGAATGTTGTCGATCTGCGTGGTGCCCAGCAGGTCCCAGGGAAAGCCGGTGATCCAGGTACGCGCCAGCTCGACCGCTACCCAAAGGAACGGTGTAAACACCAGCGCGCGCAGGCTGAAGCCGTTGCGCCGCGCCGCGATCAGCGCAAGCAGCAACCCGAACAGGCCGTGGTACAGGGCGAGGTAGAGGGCAAAGGCGACCAGCAACCCGACCGAGGTCGCCACGCCTAGCCCGCCGTACAGATGCATGACGTGATACACCCAATAGCAACTGCCCAGATACCAGATGATGCCGCTGGCATAGCCCAGCAGAAATCCCTGCCAGGCGGTTGCCGGCGCCAGAAACTGCCCGCCGTCGGCCAGTACCAGCATTACGTCCTGCTCGCGGCACTTCAGGATGGCATAGATCAGCGGCGCCAGAGCGACCCAGCCCAGCAGGTAAATGGAGAACTTGGGGAAGATCAGCACCTGGAGAACGCCCGAGGCACAGGCAAAGATCCAGGCGCGCGGGCGGATGCGTCTCACGTCGGGAGTGTAGCAAACACGGTTAGGCGATTATTCGAAACGCCCTGGAATGGGAGAATTGTCATGACGACCGACGCGAGGCATCTGCTTTCGTCCCTACGACGTGATTGTCGCGACTCCGGCGAACAGCAGATCCGTCGCCCGCAGAGGCGCGCTCGTGATGACAATCTTAAGGAGGATTCGCCGTTCGCAAACAAGTGCGTGGCCTGACTTCTTCAGCTTGTTTAGCCACGGTTGCGGCCAAAGTTGCGATCATGGCGGCAAGGCGGTCGAGCCGCGCGCGCCTACCGTACCGGTCGCTCCCGGGAGCGGTCAGGCATTCAACGCCGCAATCTTCTTCGCCTGGCGAAATACCGATTCGAACATGGCCGCGGTCAGCTTCCCCGTGGCTGTGTTCTGGTTGGAAGGATGATACGAGGCCAGCAGCACGACGCCGTTCGGCGTGACGTAGCGGGCGGCGTGCGCAAATGTGTACCCTGCCCGGCTACGCAACACGCCCGCTCGCCGCAGATGACCAAGGTAGGCGTCAAAGCCGATCCTGCCCAGTGCAACCACCACCTTCACCCGCTTCAGCAGCGCCAGTTCGCGATCGAGGAAGGCGGCGCAGTTGGCCAGTTCCCCGGGTAGCGGTTTATTGTCCGGAGGCGCGCAGCGGATGGCCGCCGTGATGTAGCAGTCGATCAACTTCAGTCCGTCGCCTCTATGTTCCGCGTTTGGCTGCGAGGCGAATCCTACCCGGTGCAGGATAGGGTACATGAACTTTCCCGAGGCGTCGCCGGTGAACGGCCGGCCTGTACGATTGGAGCCATGCGCGCCCGGCGCCAGCCCCAAGATCAGTACGCGGGCGCGCGGGTCGCCGAAACCGGGTACGGGCCGCGCCCAGTATTCCTGTTCGCGCCAGGCCCGGCGTTTTTTGCGACCCACCTGTTCGCGCCAGGCCACCAGCCTCGGACAGCGCATACAGCTGATGATTTCTTCGTTGAGAATACTGAGTGCGGACGGCATCGCATTCATTGTAGCGGTTGCCGTACATGCCGGGAGAGTACCGCAACCACCGGTCCCAGGCATCCTTCACAGTACCTTCGGCTTCCAACCACCAGCTTCCGCTCTGGCTGCCGGAAGTACCGACAGGGGCTAACTACCATGCTCATCATTCTGCTCGTCGTTCTGCTGCTACTGTCCATAGGCTCATATCCTGCCTGGCCCTACAGCCGTGGGTGGGGTTATTATCCGTCGGGCGGTCTGGGACTTATCCTTCTGATCTTGGTGCTTCTGCTGCTGCTGGGTCGCATCTGACAATAAGTCAGATGAAAGTCGCCGCTCCGCCCCGATCCGCAGCCACGCTGTGCAGCCTGCTGCTCGCCTGGCTTCTGGTCTTCCCGCCCCGCTGTGCGGCTTACTCGGTGCTCACCCATGAGCAGATCATTGATCTGCTGTGGGACCAGCAGATCAGGGCGCTGCTGCTGGCGCGATTTCCCGGCGCCAGCCACGAGGACCTGCGGAAGGCCCATGCTTATGCCTACGGCGGCAGCGTCATTCAGGACATTGGCTACTACCCTTTCGGCAATCACTTCTTCAGTGACCTCACTCATTACGTACGCACCGGCGATTTCGTCCTGGCGCTGCTCCGCGACTCGCAGGATCTGAACGAGTACGCCTTCGCGCTGGGAGCGCTTTCCCACTACATTTCCGATATCCATGGCCATCCCTACATCAATCTGGCCGTCGGCATCGAGTATCCCGCCCTCGCCCAACTGTATGGTCCCTCCGTGCCTTACGATGTCGACCACAAGGCTCACCTCCGCACCGAGTTCGGCTTCGACGTTCTTCAGGTCGCCAAAGGCCGTTATGCTTCGGAGGACTATCACAACTTCATTGGCTTCGAGGTCTCCGCTCCCCTGCTGGAGCGCGCTTTCCAGG
Organism: Binatia bacterium; assembly: GCA_035516415.1. Taxonomy (GTDB): domain Bacteria; phylum Acidobacteriota; class Terriglobia; order Terriglobales; family Acidobacteriaceae; genus Bog-257. Next base: position 15,649 of record DATJAI010000076.1, read on the forward strand.
ACACCTACGGCCTGAAGCTGACCGAGGTGATGCCCAATGAGCAGTTGGCCATCAATACCTATCGCCGCAGCATCAGCCAGATCATTCCGGAGATGACCAAGGTCGCCCTGCTGGTCAAGGGCGATCAGCTGAAACGCGAGATCCCCGACTTCAACCGGCAGCACTTCCTCTATCACATGTCGAAAGCCGATTATCAGAAACACTGGGGCGGGGGATACAAACAACCCGGTCCTGGCGCACACATTCTGGCGGCCATATTCAAGGTTGTACCCAAAGTCGGTCCGCTGCGCGCCATCGACTTCAGGGAGCCCACGGCGAAGACAGAGGACATGTACTTCCGCAGCGTCGATGAGACCATCGACCGCTACCACAAGGCACTGCAGCAGGTGCGCGCGGGAGACCTGCAGGCTCCTGAGATCGATCTCGACACCGGTAAGCCGACCCGGCTGGGCGAATATCCTCTGGCCGACGCGACCTATCGCGAACTGCTCGATGAGCTGGCCGGTGACAACTTCCTTCACATCGACGATGCCCTGCGTCAGAATATTCTCAGCTTCTACGAAGGCTTCGACTTTCCCCAGCCCGGAACCCGCATCGACAAGTGTGTTGCCCAGCGCTGGAGCCAGACCTGGGTGGAACTTGCCCGACTGCGCTCCATCGATCTGGCGCAGGCGCAGTAGCGCCGCCACCCTCCCGGCGCAGGATTCCGCGCGCCACATAACCCCGTGGGCAGTGTTTTCACCAGGCAACACCAGGCGGCAGGAAGAAGACGGAATGCTCGACCGGCATTGCGCGGTAGCCGTGCTCCTGCATGAACGGCATCACCGTCTCCGGATGGGTGACTTCCAGCAGCCACACCGGCTGGAAATCGGTGATGATGCGACGCGCTCCGCGCAATACTTCGATGTCGTGTCCTTCGGTGTCGCACTTCACGAAACTCGGCCGCACGTCGTGGAACATCGAGTCCAGAGTCAGAAGCCGCACCGAAAAATTCCCGTCATCGGCAATCCTGGCCTCGTAGAGATTACGGCCGCCGCCCTCCCACTGGGGAACCACCATGCGTCCCACGCCGCATCGGTCAGAAGCCGCGACGTTATACAGAAACACGTTCTTCAGCCCGAGTTTCTCCACGTTGTGCAACAGGTATCCGAAGGTCTCCCGCACCGGCTCGACCGCGTGGACCGTGCCCGTCTCGCCCACACATTCGCTGAAGAGCCGGGTGAAGCAGCCGATGTTCGCGCCAATGTCGAGAACGTCGGCTCCGCGCTGAATGAACCTCTTGCAGGCCAGTGCGTCCGGCTCCGGTGACCAGTGTCGTACGAGGTGTTCGTACCGGTATTTCCGGATTGACGGCTGGACCGAGTTGGGCAGATGGCGGCCGACTCTGGCAAGTATGCCCATCAGGTCTCTTTCGCCCGTATGCCTATGGTATTCACGAGCTTGTCCTCTTTGCTTGCGGCTGCGAAACGTGGTTTGGCAATGTGCCTGCCACAGAGTCTACATCACGAAAACGGGAACAACAGCGGGGCTGCTGGCCGGCTTTTCCCGCTTCGGCCAACGCCGGAGCGCCGCGCGTCGTCCAATCATCATGCTGCAATTCGCGTGCGATTTCTGCGGGAATGTCAAGGCGCCTGGCGAGACCTGGATCAACGGGATGGCCGTCGAGAATGTTGGCACCCAGGCCGCCCGGCGTGAGGTCGTCATCGATCCAGCATGGCGGCGCGAACGGGCGGTATTGTCACTGGCGGTGCACTTCTGCTGCATGCAGTGCAAGGAGAGATACCTGGCTCAGTTGTTCAGTACGCCGGCTTCGTTGCTGGAGGTGCAAAGCGCCACGGTCGAGCCTTCCACCGGCCGTCGTGTGGTGCGCGCCAGGAAAAAGCCGGTGAGCGGTGCCATCCGCCGGCGGACCACGACTTCGCGCAAGAGCGGCGCCTCCTAGATTTGCCCGGCCGCCTGCCCATTCCGCATGGCGACGCCGGCGCCCGCCGCTCGTTTGACCGTCCCGCAGGGCTCTCATAAACTTAGCTTTGGCGACAATTTGTCTGGTAGCGCAGCCGCAGTCGGGGAGTGTCATCGTCTGATTCCTCCAGGCAGACCGGCCCGCATCCAGCTCTGAAGGCATTTCTTTGACGACGGAAGCCACAACGGAAACCAGCTCCTCCCAACAACCCAATCCCTGCCAGCGTGAGCTCACCGTCGAAATTCCCGCTGACGTGGTGAAGGGCGAGACCGAGAACGTGGTGGGCCGCTATCAGAAGCTGGCGCGCGTTCCCGGCTTCCGCAAGGGCAAGGTTCCGGCAACCATCGTCCGGCAGCGCTTCGCCGGCGACATCCGCAGCGAAATCGTGGAAGCCCTGGTTCCCCGCTACTTCCGCGAGGAAGCCAAAAAGCAGAACCTTACACCGGTGTCGCAGCCGCGGGTCACCGATCTGCACCTGCAGGACAATGAACCGTTAACCTTCAGGGCCTCCTTCGAGATCCTGCCGGAATTCGAAGTGGCACCCTACGATGATCTTCACGTGGAGACCCTCGACACCAACGTCACCGACGAGGACGTGGAGCGGGCACTGGAGAATCTGCGGCAGCAGCAGGCGACCTACAGCGCCGTCGAGGAAGAACGTCCCCTGGCCGATGGCGACTTCGCGGTGGTCAGCTTCAAAGGCACGCCGGCAGAGGGCGAGGCCGATGCCAAGCCCGTCGCGGTGGACGAGATCATGGTGGAGATCGGCGGCGAGAACACGATTCCCGAATTCACGGAGCACCTGCGCGGCGCCAGGGCCGGCGAGCAGCGCACCTTCGACGTGAAGTACGCCGACGACTTTGCCGACAAACGGCTGGCCGGCAGGACCCTTGCATACGAAGTAAGCGTGAAGGGCATCAGGACACGCAGCGTGCCCGAGCTGAACGACGGCTTCGCCAAAGAGCTGAGCAGCGACTTCAACACCCTCGACGATCTTCGCAACCGCCTGCGCGACAATATGAAAGCCGAAAAGGAGCACGAGGCCGAGCACCAGGGCAAGGACAGGCTGGTCGAGGAACTGGTGAAGCGCAATGACTTTCCGGTTCCCGAAGCGATGGTGAACGAGCAGATCGACACCCGTCTGGAGCGCGGATTGCGCGCGCTCGCAGCGCAGGGCATGCGTGCCGAAGACATGAAGCGCATGGACTTCCAGCGGCTGCGCGCCGGGCAACGCGAGGCCGCTTTGCGCGAAGTCAAGGCGTCCTTGATCCTAGAACAGATCGCGGACCGGGAAAAGATTGAAGTCCCCGACGAAGAGTTCAACCGTGAGCTGCAGGCTCTGGCCAACCAGTCGAAGCAGACGCTGGAACAGGTGCGGTCCCGTTTGACGGAAAATGGAGGGCTGGAGCGGATACGCAACCGCCTGCGCAACGAGAAAACACTGGACACGCTTTATCGCAGGTTCGCGGCGGCTTCGTAATGGCGTCGTATCAGAGCATGGCTTCAGCCGCCGAACGTGGGTCACTATTTTGCAGACGTCGCCCCGGGCGATCGAAATCATTCAGGAGACTAACCGATGCTTGTGCCCATGGTGATTGAACAGACCAGCAGGGGCGAGCGGGCCTACGACATCTATTCCCGGCTGTTGCGGGACAACATCGTCTTTCTCGGCACTCCTATTGACGACAATGTCGCCAACCTCATCATCGCGCAGATGCTGTTTCTTGAGGCGGAAGACCCGGAGAAGGACATCTCGCTCTACATCAATTCCCCCGGCGGCTCCATCACGGCCGGAATGGCCATCTACGACACCATGCAGTTCATCCGCCCGGATGTTACCACCATCTGCATCGGCCAGGCTGCCAGTATGGCGGCCACGCTGCTGGCCGGCGGCGCGCCTAGGAAGCGCTTCGCCCTGCCCACCTCGCGCATTCTGATCCACCAGCCGCTCATGTCGGGCCTTTCCGGTCAGGCCACCGACATCGACATCCATGCCCGCGAGATCCTGCGCATGCGCGAGATCACCAACCAGCTTCTCTCCAAGCACAGCTCGCAGCCGCTGGAGAAGGTGGAACGCGACGTGGAGCGCGACTTCATCATGAATGCCTACCAGGCGAAGGAATACGGCATCATCGATGACATCATCTTCAAGCACAAATAGGGACCGGCCGGCCGGCAATGCTTTCACCGCGAAAAATTTTCAGGGCTGCACCCAAAGTGGTATCGGAGCTTCCACCTACGGTGCGTCGCCCAAAGCGGAATTGTGGTTCAATAAGGCATCACAGTGCAGCAGTACAGAGGGGTCCGGAAGGGTTATAAGAGGTGGTAGGGACCTTCTCACCGTGGCAGCACGGCTCCTCCTGGCCGGCACGGTCGGGAAAGGCGGCTCGGCGTCATCCAGCTTGCTGGCGTGCGCTGTAAAGGAGTCTTATCCGTGAGAACCAGGACTGGTTCCGAAGAAGTGCTTCGCTGTTCCTTTTGCCACAAGTCACAGGACGCCGTCGCCAAGCTGATCTCCTCACCCACCGACTATCCCCGGGCTTATATCTGCGACGAGTGCGTTGCCGTCTGCAACTCCATCCTGGAAGACGACCGCTCCGAAGCGCAGCCCAATGCCGCGCCCAATCAACTCCCCAAGCCGGCGGAAGTGAAGGCATTCCTGGATGAATACGTCATCGGCCAGCAGCAGACCAAGAAGAAGCTGGCGGTAGCCGTCTACAACCACTACAAACGGGTTTACATGAACCGGCAGCGCGGCACCGAAGTTGAGCTGGCGAAGTCCAACATCATGCTCATCGGACCGACCGGCACGGGCAAGACGCTGCTGGCGCAAACCCTGGCCAAAATGCTGGACGTCCCCTTCGCCATTGTGGACGCCACCACCCTGACCGAAGCCGGATACGTGGGCGAAGATGTCGAGAACATCATCCTGAAGCTGCTGCAGGCCGCCGATGGCGATGTCGCCCGCGCGCAGACCGGCATCATCTACATCGACGAGGTTGACAAGATCGGCCGCAAGGACGAGAACCCCTCGATTACCCGCGATGTCTCCGGCGAAGGCGTGCAGCAGGCCCTGCTGAAAATTCTGGAAGGCACGGTCGCCAACGTTCCTCCCCAGGGCGGACGCAAGCACCCGCACCAGGAATTCACCCCGGTCGACACCACCAACATCCTGTTCATCTGCGGCGGCGCATTCGTTGGTCTGGAGCGCATCATCGCCCGCCGCATGGGCAAACGTTCCATGGGTTTTCGCACCGACGCTGCCAAGGAAGCCGCGTTTACCGAAAGTAACAAGCGCGACACCGAACTGCTGGCCCAGGTCGAGCCCCAGGACCTCATCAAGTTTGGCCTCATTCCTGAATTTGTCGGCCGCCTGCCCGTGGTGGGCGTGCTCAACGATCTGGACGAAGATGCGCTGGTCGAGATCCTCACCAAACCCAAGAACGCCATCGTAAAGCAGTATCAGCGGCTGTTCGAGTTCGAGAACGTGAAGCTGCGCTTCTCCGACGACGCGCTGCGTGCCATCTCACGTGAGGCGATGTTGCGCAAGGTTGGCGCCCGCGGACTGCGCATGATTCTCGAAGAGCTGATGCTCGATCTCATGTACAACCTGCCGGGCCAGAAGCGGATCAAGGACTTCGAAGTGACGCGCGAGATGGTCGAGAAGCGCAACGTAAACCTGCCGCTGATGGAGAAAGCCGGCTAGGAACACCGGAATATTTAAGCTGAGCGGCGCGGCTCCGGTCGCGCCGTTCGCGTCTGCTTCGCAAGCGATGCCAGGTGAGTTGACTCTATGCCATTGATTCGGTCGAAGTTATCGCTGGCCTGTTTTTGTCTGGTCGCATTAACCACACTGTCGGCCCAGCAAACAGCTCCTTCCGACTGGCAAGCCTAGGATTTTCTCATCGGCGAGTGGACCGGAGCCGGCAGTGGACAGCCAGGCCAGGGCAGCGGTGGATTTACCTTCAGGACCGATCTGCAGCAGCGCGTGCTGCTGCGGACCAACTACGCCGAATATCCGGCCACCAAAGAGCGGCCGGCCTACCGGCACGACGATCTGATGATCGTTTATCAGGAGCCTCCGGCCGCCTCGCTTCACGCGATTTACTTTGATAACGAGGGACACGTCATCCACTACGCCGTGCACATCGATCCTTCGGCCAGGACCGCTGTGTTCCTAAGCGAGTTGGAGGCTGGCTCTCCGCGTTACCGGCTCACTTACGCAACCAAAGCTCCTGATACCGTCAGCATCAAATTCGAAGTGGCATCACCGGAAAAACCCGAGCAGTTTCGCACCTATATCGAGGCTGCCGCGAAACGAACACGCAAATAGTCTGTGCGCTACGGGGCCGTTCAGCGCCTTCCGCCGGCAGCCGGGCCCAGGCAATCCCGGACAATGCCTGCCGCCAAATTAGCGCCATCAACTTTTCCGGCCGATTTTCGCCATCAATCCAGGCTCTCTGCGGCTCGTCCCCTCCTCGCTTCCTCTCGTCCCAGTAAGCCCCACAAAGCTTTCACCTGATGCTGACAAACCCAGGACAACTGCGCCTTTAAGCCCCGCTACATTGCAGAAAGCTGATGGCAGTGGCGAACTCAAACTGCAAGCCCATGTCAGAAGCAAATTCAGACTGATCGATGAAAGGAAACACCCATGAAGAAGCTGACCGTACTTGCATTCCTGTTGTCTCTGGCGATCGGCGCCAACGCGCAGTCCGCAACCGCAAGAGGGGCGCGCGCCAATGCTACTGGCAAGACCACCGTCAATGTGCCGCCCGTCGCCAAGGTGCCTCCGGTCGCGATAAACGGCCAGAAGAAAAAGTAACAGGCGTCACTCAACAGGGCGGAACACCCTGCACCGCCCCTTATCTTCTGCCCGGCGCGAGCAAGATCTAACCCCGGCGCTTCCGGGTCAAAACCAGAGCATTGAACCGCGTTACCGCCGATCACATCAGCGGTTCGCGCCTGTTTCGCCAGATTTCGCATCCCACCTCAGCCTGCCTGTACGCGGGGCGACGTGTTACCCTACGTCGTGCCCTCGACATTTGCCGCCACGCCGCGGAAAAAGTTACCGTCAGCTACGGCTTTTGTTCACTTCTGCCCTCTTCCCCTGCATGGTATGCTTGAAGCAACCGGGTTGAAGGGGTAGCAGCCGGCGCATGCGGCGCGGGAAAGGGGATTTCTTCATGTTTTCCGGCTCCCGCAGCTATTTCGCCCGGCGGAACAAGGCGGATATCAGGTGACCCAACGGGAAAAATTCGAAACCAGAAAGCTCCCCATGATGCCGATTCGCGACGTCGTCATCTTTCCTTTCATGATGACGCCGTTCGTCGTGGGCCGGGAGTCGAGCGTGCGGGCGTTGGAAGAGGCGCTGGCCGGCGACAAGAAAATCTTCCTCGCCACCCAGCACGATGCCTCCATCGATGAGCCCAAGCCCGGCGAAATCTACCAGGTGGGCACCATCGTCAACATCGTGCAGAGCCTGAAGCTGCCCGATGGCAACATCAAGGTCCTGGTGGAGGGATTGGAGCGCGGCAAGATCCTCCAGGTGGTGGACACCGACGGCTACTTCGAGGCCACGGTACGCACGACCAAATACTTTGCCGAAGCCACGCCCCAGGTCGAAACCGCCATGCAGCGCGTCACCGGTCTCTTCGAGCAGTATGTGAAGCTTTGCCAGTCGCTCAACTATGAGACCATGATTGCCGCCGTCCGCAACGACGACCCGTCCAAGCTTACCGACACCATCGCCGCCAACCTGCAGCTTTCCATCGAGGAAAAACAGGAGCTGCTGGAGATCTTCGATCCGGCCGAGCGCCTCAACCGTATCGGCGACGTGCTCGACGTGGAGATCGAGAAGCTGAACATGGACCGCACCATCCAGTCGCGCGTCAAGCGCCAGATGGAGCGGGCGCAGAAGGAGTATTACCTCAACGAGAAGATCAAGGCCATCCAGAAAGAACTGGGCCGCGGCGAGAAGAGCGAATTCGACGACCTGAAGAAAAAAATCGACGCCGCGGGCATGCCCCGTGAGGTGCATGAGAAGGCGACGCAGGAGCTGAAAAAGCTCGAGGCCATGCCCCCCATGTCGGCCGAGTCGACGGTTTCCCGCAATTATCTTGACTGGCTGCTCGCCGTCCCCTGGAAAAAGCGCTCCAAGGAAATCCGCAACATCGATATTGCCGAAAAGACCCTCAACGAAGATCACTACGGGCTGGAGAAGATCAAGGAGCGGATCCTTGAATTCCTCGCCGTACGCCAGCTGGTGAAGAACCCGAAGGGATCGATCCTGTGCTTCGTCGGACCTCCGGGCGTGGGCAAGACCTCGCTGGGCATGAGCATCGCCCGCGCGACCGGGCGCAAGTTCGTCCGCATGTCGCTGGGCGGCGTGCGTGACGAGGCCGAAGTCCGCGGTCATCGCCGCACCTATATCGGCGCCCTGCCTGGCCAGATCATCCAGATGATGAAGAAGGCCGGCACCAGGAATCCGGTGTTCATGCTCGATGAAGTCGACAAGATGTCGATGGATTTCCGCGGCGATCCCTCGGCCGCGCTGCTGGAAGTGCTCGATCCCGAGCAGAACTACATGTTCGTCGACCATTACCTCGACGTGGAGTACGACCTCTCGCAGGTGTTCTTCATCGCCACCGCCAACGTGCTGCACACCATCCCGCCGGCACTGCAGGACCGCATGGAGGTGCTCCGGCTGCACGGCTACACCGAGCCGGAAAAGGTGGAGATCGCCAAACAGTACCTGATCCGCAAACAGCGCCAGCAGACCGGTCTGACCGAGAAGAACATCATTTTTGCCGACGACGCGCTCACCGCCATCATCCGCAATTACACGCGCGAGGCCGGCGTCCGCAACCTGGAGCGGGAGATCGGCAATATCTGCCGCAAGGTTGCGCGCAAGGTGGTCAAGGAAGGCGACGGGCTGTCCGTCACATTGACCCCCGACAACGTCGCCGAGTACCTGGGGGTGATGAAGTTCCGCGACAGCGAGGTCCACGAGCGCAGCGAGATCGGCATCGTCACCGGCCTGGCATGGACCGAAGTCGGCGGCTCCATCCTTACCACCGAAGTTGCCACCGTCGACGGCAAGGGCAAGCTCACGCTCACCGGCAAACTGGGCGACGTGATGCAGGAGTCGGCGCAGGCAGCCATGTCGTACGTGCGCTCCCGCGCTCACCGCTTAGGCCTGCCGCGCGATTTCTACCGCAACCTCGATATCCACGTGCACGTGCCCGAGGGTTCCATTCCCAAGGACGGCCCCTCGGCCGGCATCACCATCGCTACGGCCATTGCCAGCGCCCTCAGCCGCATTCCCGTGCGGCGCGATATCGCCATGACCGGCGAGATCACGCTTCGCGGCAAGGTGTTGCCCATCGGCGGACTGAAAGAGAAGTTGCTGGCGGCGCACCGCGCCGGCATCCTCGAGGTAATCCTGCCTGCCGACAACGAGAAGGACATGGCCGATGTTCCCGAGAACCTGCGCACCGTGATGCAGTTGCGCTTCGTCAACACCATGGACGAGGTGCTGGCATACGCGCTGGAGCGTCCGCTGCCCGCAGTTGTGGCCGAAGAGGCGCCCACTATCCCGGTCGTCCCGCCGGCACAGCCCGAAAACGTGCCGACGGCGCATCAGTGAGAACGGAAATTTCTGCAGCAGGAAAAGGCCCGCTCGCACGGGCCTTTCTCATTTCCAGCAGCTTTACTTTGGGTAAGGCCGCCGGCGGTCAGGGCACTCCATAAGAACTTCGGCTGCCGTGGCCGGCTTGGCCGGCCACGGCAGCCGCGAGGGTCTTGCTCTCTTTGAAACGCGGCGCTCCTGCGCCGCCCTACCGCAGGTGCCGATTGCACCCAATCTTCCCGCAATGGCGCAGACGGGGCCCTCGCCAGCGATCGGCGATCCAGTCCGATACCCGATCGGACGGCAGATCCGGCTCCCTCAGAGGCCCGACCACAGGCCCGCGTCTGCAAATCGGATGACCGGCGGAGCGGCGCACATCGGCCCGAACGATCACGCGATGATTGAATTTACGTCGCTCCGCGCGGCCACGCTTGCATTACACCAGCGCATGTTCAACATGCGCCGAGGAGAACTGCATCACCTCCGGCTTCACCAGTCGCTCGAAATCCGCGTACGCCATCCGGATCAGCTCGTAATGCGAGCCGGCATTGAAGGCGATTTCGCGGTCTTCCGCCAGGGTCTCGTCCACGTACACCGGGATGCCATACAAATTGCCGAACGGAGGCATGGCTCCGGTCTCGCAGTCGGGAAAGTGCCGCTTGAACTCGTGTTCGGTCGCCAGTTCAGCCACGCCCACGCCGGTCGCCTTCCGCAGCGCCTCCATGTCCACCTGATAGGAAGCGGGCAGGACGGCCATGGCGAGGTCGCCATCCAGCTTGACGATCACCGTTTTCGCCAGCTCCCGGCCCGGGATGTGGGAGATAGCAGCTATACCTTGGGCCGTATAGGCGCGGGAATGAGAGATGGCGACATACTTCGCGCCCTGGTTATCGAGGAATGCCTTGACTTTGCTGAGGGGCATATTGGCCTCCTGAGATGTTCTTCGAGTACCGGATGTCAGTCACGACAGGCTGCTTATGGTCTTCTCCCGGTGTCAGGGACGCCCTACAAAAACCAGTTTTATAGGGATTCTCGGGCGCCGGGAGAAGAGTCTTGAGCATTCGGGCTACCTCCTTGCGGTCAGGCAACCTCGGATAGCCCCAGTCTGCGTCCGCCAGAAAAACAGCGCAAGCACAGCCGTCACATAGGTGGTGTGACGCGCCAATTTGAGACACGCCGAGGAGATGAGTGTTAGATCAGACGGCGGGCTGGCGCGCAGGCTCCAGGTTGACGCCCTTTCCCGGCGGTTCCATCTTGCCCTGGCGCTCCAGCGAGTCCATGGTCGCCAGCACGATTTTTGTTACGTGTTCGATGCCGTGATCGGAGTTCAGCATCAGGTGGTAGAGCCGGCGGCATGGCCATTCGGCATTGAAATACCGGCGCACGAAGGCGGAGCGTTCGCGGTCGATGGTGTCCACCATCTCGGTGGCTTCTTTCTCGCTCATCTTCAGCCCGATCAGCCGCTGGATTTTCTTGTCGCGCGAGCCATAGACGAACACGTGAAAGCTGTCGGGCCTCGCCCTCAGGATGTACGGCGCGCCGCGTCCCACAATCACGCAGTTGCCTTCCTCCGCCTTCTTTTCGATCACCCTGTGCGCCAGGTGCACCAGTTCGTCGGCGTCGAAGATCTTGTCGTCGGAGATGGGCAGGGAGCGCTCGTAGCTTCCCCGCCAGAAAACCTTGGCCAGCCGGTGCAGCAGCGGATCGCACTTTTCCTCGCAGCGGGCGACGGCGTGCTCGTCCACCGCCGCCAGCTTCGCGATCTCGCAGGTGAGCTGCTGGTCCAGCAGTTGCCATCCCCGGCGCCGCGCCAGCTCCGCGGCCACCAGGCTGCCGCCGGCGCCGTATTCGCGTTCCACGGTTATGATCCTGAACAATGCTCACCTCCCCATCGGACTTGCCAGCATCATACTCCCTCTGCCTGAGGTGATGGCCCCGGGCCCATGGCCGTTGCCCCGCCTGGCGCGCGTCCACGGGGCATAGCGTATTCCCCGCGTTTACAGCCACTTGCCGAGGCCAACCGCCGATAATCGAAACTAATTCCCGGCATAAATACTTTGAATTTCTCATTTGCCTGGAAAACCTGTATCAACTTCTTACCTGAACAGAACCGGAGCCGCGCGGCATCACGGTATGAGCGCTCCATCCGCAGCGCATCGCGTTGCGTCCCGAGGAGTGCGTCTCCACATTCATTGCAGTTCAGCCGATTCACATCAGTCAGCGGGAGTTGTGCATGCGGTTGCTCCAGAGATTTTTCCCGATCGTATTCATGTTGCTGGTGGCCGGCACACTCGCCGCGCAGGTCCCCGCCGCCTCCGCCGACCGCTTCGCGCAGTTGCAGCAGCAGATCGCCGATGCCAGAAGCTCTGCCGACAATGCCTGGATGCTGGTGAGCGCCGCGCTGGTGCTGATGATGACCGGACCCGGGCTGGCGCTGTTCTATGGCGGGCTGGTGCGCAAGAAAAATGTGCTGGCGACGATGATGCAGAGCTTCACCATGATGGCCACCATCACCGTGCTGTGGGCCATCGTTGGCTACAGTTTCTGCTTCGCCTCCGGCACCAGCTTCGTCGGCGGACTGGAGCATGCCTTCCTTCATGGCGTGGGCGCGGCGCCTGACGCTGATTACGCCGCCACCATCCCGCAACAGACCTTCATGGTCTACCAGCTGATGTTCGCCATCATCACCCCCGCGCTCATCTGCGGGGCCTTCGCCGAGCGCATGAAGTTCAGCGCCATGCTGCTGTTCATGTGCCTGTGGTCGCTGGTGGTTTACGCCCCCATGGCGCACATGGTCTGGGGTAAGGGCGGCCTGCTGAATGCCAGCCTCGGCGGGCGATTTCCCACGCTCGATTTTGCCGGCGGCACCGTCGTCCACATCACCTCGGGAGTTTCGGCGCTGGTCTGCGCCCTGTTTCTGGGGCGGCGTGTCGGCTTCCCCAGGGAGGCCATGCCGCCCCACAGTGTGGTACTCAGCTTTATTGGTGCGTGTCTGCTGTGGGTGGGCTGGTTCGGATTCAACGCCGGCAGCGCGCTCAGCTCCGGTCCTCTCGCCACCAGCGCATTCGTTGCCACCCACTTCGCCGCCGCTACGGCTGCGATTGGATGGGCGATGGCAGAGTGGATCCGCAACGGCAAGCCGAGCGTTCTGGGAGCCATTTCCGGCTCGGTTGCCGGTCTGGTCGCCATCACTCCGGCCTCGGGGTTTGTCGGCCCCATGCCGGCGCTGCTCATCGGCCTGCTTGCCGGTGTCGGCTGCTATCTGATGGTGGCGCTGGTCAAGGCGCGTCTCGGCTATGACGATTCGCTCGACGCCTTCGGCGTGCATGGCGCCGGTGGAACCATCGGCGCACTGCTGACCGGCGTCTTCGCCACCAGCCTTATCAATCCGGTGTTCAAAGATTCCCAGGGGCACGCCCTGGCCCTGGGCATGATCGACGGCAATTTCCGGCAGCTTGCCAATCAGGCCGTGGGCGTAATTATTGCCATTGCCCTTGCGGCGGTGGGCACCTGGATCCTGCTGCTGATCGTGGATTTCGCCCTCGGCGTCCGTGTCTCGGCCGAAGAAGAGGTCCAGGGGCTCGACCTCACGCAGCATGGCGAAGAAGGTTACTACTGGGAAGCGTCGCTGCCGTAGGGGCAACTCATGACCAAACTGGAAGCTGTAATTCAGCCCGCGAAATTCGATGCCGTCAAGGATGCCCTGATCGAGATCGGGGTCGAAGGCATGACCGTCATCGAGGTCCGCGGCCATGGACGGCAGAAGGGGCACACCGAGTTCTACCGCGGCCGCGAATATACGGTTGACCTGCTTCCCAAAGTGAAGATTGAAGCGGTGCTCCCCGACCAGATCGTCGATCGCGCCGTTCAGGCCATCACCGGTGCTGCGCGCACGGGCAAAATCGGCGACGGGAAGATTTTTCTGACCCGGATCGATGAGGCCGTCCGCATCCGCAACGACGAGCGTGGCGAGAATGCATTATGAGCGCCGGACCGCACCCATCCGCGCCTCCGGAAGGTTCCTCCTCTCACCCCACCACGGAATTCCCTACCCGGATCGGCTACCGGCAGGAATTTGAGCGCATCCATCGCGACTTCGAGGCCACGGGTTCGGGCCTCGCTGCGCTGAGCGACCGTACCCGCCTGGTAGACAGGATTGCCCTCACATTGTGGGACCACCACTTCTCCGGTGTGCGCGGCGAGGGCTGTGCGATGGTCGCCCTGGGCGGCTTCGGACGTAGCGAACTCTTTCCTCATTCCGATATCGACCTGCTGTTCTTAACCGAAACCGACGAGTGCCGTAACCTGATCAAGGAGGCGGTCGGCGGCCTGTGCCGGACCATGTGGGACTCCGGACTTCGTGTGAGTCCGGTGACCCGCACCCTGGCTGAGTGCGGCCGCTTCGACCACAACAACCTGGAGTTCACGCTCGCGCTGCTGGATTGCCGTCTGCTCGCCGGAGATCGCCCCCTCTACGAAAGGCTGCACGGCAAGACCCTGCCCCAGCTCGTCGCGCGCGAATCGGACCTGCTTCTGCAGTCGCTGGCCGAAATGACCCGCGCGCGCCACGCCCGCTTCGGCGACACCATCTTCCATCTGGAGCCCAATCTCAAGGACGGCCCCGGAGGACTGCGCGACTGCCACGTCTCGCAGTGGATTGGCATGATCTTCGCGCTCGCCGCCGGCCGCAGGCCGGAGCTGGTCAGCGTGCGGCAGAACCCGGCTCCCGGCGAGATGCTGGACGCGATCGGGTTCCTCTGCTCCACGCGCTGCTACCTGCATTATCGCCACAACCGCGACGACAACACCGTCACCTGGGGAGCGCAGGAAGAACTGGCCGCCCGCGGAATCGGCACCGGCTCAGGCACGGTTTCGCCGTCGGAGTGGATGCGCTTCTACTTCCGGCACGCCCGGGCCGTTCACGGGGATACCCTGCAGCTCCTGCAACAGGTCTCGCAGAACCGCTCCTCGCTCTACCGGTCGTTCCAGCGCTGGCGATCGCGGGTATCGAACACCGACTTCTCCGTCGTCGACAGCAAGGTATATTTCCAGCAGGCCGCAGACGCGCGCGAGGCCGCTGTGGTTCTGCGCCTCTTCGCCTTCATGGCGCAGCACGGGTTTGCGCTCAGTCCCGAGAGCGAGCGCAGGCTCAACGATGCCCGCGTCCGCCTGCGCGAGACGATGCCGCAGGACGGGTTCCTGTGGCAGCACCTGCGCGGGATCCTCATCCATCCCCACGCCGCCGATGCGCTGCGCGCCATGCACTCCCTGAACCTGCTGACGCACGCTATACCCGAATTCGAGGCCATCGATCTGCTTGTGCTCCGCGACCTCTACCACCGCTACACCGTGGACGAGCATACGTTCATGGCCATTGCGGCGCTGCACCGGCTGCCGGGCAGCGAGGACCAGCCGCTGCGGCCCTTCGCCGGGCTGCTGGCAGAAGTCGAGCGCCCGGAGCTGCTGTTCCTGGCGCTGCTGCTGCACGATACCGGCAAGGGCCTGGAAGGCACCGATCACGTGCACGGCAGTCTACAACTTGCAACCGCGGCCGTGGAGCGCATGCAACTGGACAGGGACGAGGCTGCCACCGTGCGTTTCCTGGTCGGCAACCATCTGGAGATCTCCTCGACCCTGCGCCGCCGTGACATCTACGACCCGGCGACCATCCGCGAGCTGGCGCACAAGCTCGGCACCCCGGAGCGGCTCAAGATGCTTGTCCTGATGACGCTGGCGGATATCAAGGCCGTCAATCCCGACGCCCTGACGCCCTGGAAAGCGGAGAACCTCTGGCGCCTGTACATCCGAACGGCAGGCTATTTCGATCTCACGGCGGACGCCGAGCAGCTCGATGCCGACGGGAGCAGCGAGGCCATCGAAGACGTGCTTGCCCTGCTGCCGGGCCGCCGCCCCGAGCTGCTGAGGTTTCTCGACGGACTGCCCCAGCGATATCTGCTCTCCCATCCTGCCG
>DATJAI010000077.1:0-64980 GCA_035516415.1 Binatia bacterium
GGATGTTTTATCCCGGCTACGTGCTGGTTGAGATGGACATGGACGACAACGGGTGGCACGTGGTCAAAGGGACGCCGCGGGTGCCAGGTTTTGTCGGTACGGGCCAGCAGCCCACTCCGCTGTCGGAAGAAGAGGTCAACCAGATCGTCTATCGCGTCGCCGACAGCAAGGAGAAGCCGAAGCTCAAGGTCAAGTTCGAAAAGAACGAATCGGTACGCATCACCGAAGGGCCCTTCGCCAGCTTCACCGGCGTGGTGGACGAGGTGAACGACGATCGCGAGACCCTGAAGGTCATGGTCACCATCTTCGGGCGTTCGACACCGGTGGAACTCGGCTTCGGGCAGGTGGAGAAAGTCCTGACGTAGAGAGCAGACATGGCAAAGAAGATTACCGGTTCGGTGAAGTTGCAGATTGCGGCGGGCAAGGCGACGCCGGCTCCGCCGGTTGGTCCGGCGCTTGGCCAGGCGCAGATCAATATCATGGAGTTCTGCAAGCAGTTCAACGCGAAGACCAGCTCGAAGGAGCTCGACGGCCTGATCATTCCGGTCGTGGTCACGGTATATAGCGACCGCTCCTTCACCTTCATCACCAAGACGCCGCCCGCCTCGATTCTGCTGAAGCGTGCCGCGGGTGTGGCGAAGGGCTCGGGCACTCCGAACAAGGACAAGGTCGGCAAGGTGACCGAAAAGCAGGTGCTGGAGATCGCGAAGCAGAAGATGCCCGACCTCAACGCGGCTTCCATCGAGGCGGCGGTAAAGAGCGTGAAGGGCACCGCGCGTTCGATGGGCATAGAGGTCACGGCGTAGTCTGGATCCCACGCATCCGAAAACCGCGGATGAGTTGGGGCACCCGCAACGCGCGAAAGTCAGTACGGGTAGGGGAACAGGGACGTCGCAAATCGATACCACCACGGCCGCCCGGCAACAGGGGACGGCGGTGGGAGATGAGGAACAGATGAGGAAATCGGGAAAGAACATCGAGAAGGCGCGCGCCGCCGTGCAGGCGAAGTTTTACACGCTGCAGGATGCGGTGCCGCTTCTGCAGAAGGTGAAATACGCGAAATTCGATGAGACCGTGGATCTCACGATGCGTTTGGGGGTCGATCCCAAACATGCCGACCAGATGGTGCGCGGCACGGTCGTGCTGCCGCACGGACTGGGCAAGTCGAAGAAGGTGCTGGTGATCGCCAGCGGTGAAAAGGTGCGCGAGGCCGAAGCGGCGGGCGCCGATTTCGTCGGCGGCGAAGACATGGTGGAGAAAATCCAGAAGGAAAACTGGACCGACTACGACGCCGTGATCGCCACGCCCGACATGATGAAGTCGGTGGGCCGGCTGGGCAAGGTGCTGGGCCCGCGCGGTCTGATGCCCAACCCGAAGACCGGGACCGTCACCTTCGATGTGGCCGCAGCGGTGAAGGAAACCAAGGCCGGCAAGGTGGAGTTCCGTACCGATAAGACGGCGCTGGTGCACGTGCCTGTGGGCAAGATTTCGTTCCCGCCGGAGAAGCTGGTGGAGAACGCCGCCACGGTGATCACCAGCGTGATCAAGGCCAAGCCATCGGTGGCGAAGGGCAAATACATCAAGGGCTGTTATCTGAGCTCCACCATGGGCCCTGGATTGCCCATCGACACGGCTGCGGTGGAAGCCGCGGCGCGGGGATAAGGTTTGAAAGGGCTCGGCTTCAGCCGTGCCGTGCAGGTCGCCGCAGCAATGCGGCCTTCAGGCCCTGATATTTTTAGTCTGCTGAAAAGCAGGTCCCCTCGCCGGCTAAAGCCGGCTCGGGAAGACGAAATTAATATGGGTGGCCTGTACGGCGCATCTAAGGCTTGCGCCCCTTCAAGGCAGGCCCGGCGACAATCGAGGATTGAACCATGGCCGTAAGTAAAGCAAAGAAGATCGAACAGGTCGAGCGGCTGAACCGGGAGTTTCAGACCGCGAGTCACGCCATCGTCGGGACGTTTGCAAAATTGACGGTGGAGAAGGACTTCGAGCTGCGCAAGGCGGTGCGCAGCGCCGGAGGCCGCTATCGCGTCCTGAAGAACACCCTGGCCGAGCGCGCGGCGAAGGGCACCGCGGTGGAAGAGGCCATAAAGAGTCTGGCGGGAGTGACCTCGATTGCGTACACCAGCGGTGACCCGGTCGCCCTGGCCAAGGCGCTGAGCAAGTACGCTAAGGATAATCCCGAGTACAGCTTCAAGGCGGGCATCGTCGAGGGGCGGGTTATCGCCATCCGGGACATCGACGCGCTGGCCAACATGCCGGCGAAGGAAGAGATTTACTCCAAACTGCTGTTCCTGATCAGCGCCCCGGCGCAGCGCCTGGTGACAGCGATGAATGCGGTAGGCCGCAACCTGGCGGTGGTGGTGAATCAGGGCGTGGAGCAGAAGAAGTTTGGCGGGGCGGCGGAAGCCGCGCCGGCAGCGGAGCCCGAGCCGGCACCGGCAGAGGCGTCGGCGTAGAGATTTTAGTGCTGGCCTTCAGGCCAGCACTACCCGAACAGATTTGGAGGCGAAAGCCTCCGGAGAGATTGCGTTATCCGTTGAGGGGTGCTGTTCCCGCCTGGGTCTGGCAAGCGGGAGGCCGAAAGGCAGGCACATTGGAAACCTCAGAGGCAATAACGAAATCGAAGACAATGAATAACGAACAGGTGGACTAAAAGACATGGCGGATCTGCAACAGTTGGAAGATCAGATCGTGGGGCTCTCGCTGCTGGATGCGGCGGCCCTGGTGAAGAAGCTGGAAGAACGGCTTGGGGTTTCGGCTGCGGCCGCGGCCCCGGTCGTGATGGCAGGCGCTGCCGGCGCGGGTGCCGGGGCGGCAGCAGCTCCGGCGGAAGAGAAGACCGAATTTGCGGTCGTGCTCACCGCGGTGGGCGCCAACAAGATCAACGTGATCAAGGCTGTCCGTGAAGTGACCAGCCTGGGCCTGAAGGAGGCCAAGGATCTGGTGGATGGCGCGCCCAAGACGGTGAAAGAGGGCGTCAACAAGGAAGAAGCCGAGAACATCAGGAAGAAGTTTGCCGACGCGGGAGCGACGGTAGAAGTCAAGTAGGATTTTTGGCCCTGAAAGGCGGCGAGCGGCGGCGCGGATCCTGCGCCGGCTGGCACGCCGGGCATATGCGGGGCAACTCACTCCGGGCGCGCTGACCGGAGTTTCTGGACGCTGCCGCCCTGGCAGGTTGAGGCGGTGGCTACGTTCTTCTCCACGTCGGAGCGGCCGTGGAGAGGCGCGATGAATCCGCGGAAGTAGCGGTTCCCGCAGCGGGGAACGGCGGAATTCCCGGGCATCGTTGAGCCGGAGTCCTTTTCGGAACTTCGGCATCAAAACAGGTTACGGCGGCGGCCGGCGTGTCGACCCTCGCGTCTGCTCGGACGTGACGGCAGCCGGACGAGAACAAGGCCTGAAGATACTGGCGCGGGAAGTAACAAACAACGCGGTGCGAAATGCACCCGCATCCCAGGCCGATTGGTCATGGGATTGCACGACGCCGGAAACGGCGCTTACGGAGAGGTCTGTCTCTGCGAGCGCCATCCGCTTTTCGCGCCGAAGCGCGTCTTTCGCACTCCATACCGGCACCGCTGAAAGCCGGCCTTCAGGCACCGAGGGGCAACTTCCTCAGCGGCTCAAGCCGAACCGTGCGGCCAGCCTCAACGGAAGGCCCGAAGGCGTGCTCCTTCAAGCCAGGCATAAGGAAAGCGGAATCGCGACCTGTATGAGGGCAGCCCTCCCCGTCGCACATCCCTATCACGTTTGCACTACCGGTCAGGCCACGCCGGCCGGCATCGATCAGGAGCTTTAATCCATGGCGCAACAGAAGACTGCCAACCGCAACCGGTTCGACTTCTCGAAGATCCCGGCCACCATCCAGATTCCCAACCTGATTGAGGTGCAGAAGCGTTCCTATGACCGCTTCCTCCAGATGGACGCCCTGCCCAGCGAGCGCGACGACGCCGGACTGCAGGCGGTGTTTCAGTCGGTGTTTCCCATCACTGACTTCCGCAACGTCTCGCAGCTCGATTTTGTCGAGTACGCCATCGGGAACTGGGAGTGCAAGTGCGGGCATCTGAAGGGGCTGAACCACCTGCGCACCACCTGCCGCAATTGCGGTGCGACGGTGAAGACCGACCCGTTCCACCTCGGCGATGTGCTGTGCACCCGGTGCGGCACCTACAACGCCAACACGCCCGATTTCTGCAACAAGTGCGGCGATCCCGTAGGGCTGCAGCTGAAGTACGACGTGGCGGAATGCGAAGAGCGCGGCATGACCTACTCGGCTCCGCTGAAGGTCACGATGCGGCTCACGATTTACGACAAGGACCCGGAGACCGGCAACCGCTCGGTGCGCGACATGAAGGAGCAGGAGGTCTTCTTCGGCGACATCCCGCTGATGACGGCCAACGGAACGTTCATCATCAACGGCACCGAGCGCGTCATCGTCAGCCAACTGCACCGTTCGCCGGGCGTGTTCTTCGAGACCGCCAATAACCGCACCTATTTTCTGGGCAAGATCATTCCCTACCGCGGTTCGTGGGTGGAGTTCGAGTACGACCAGAAGAACATTCTGTACGTGCGCATCGACCGCAAGCGCAAGTTTTTGGGGACGATTTTCCTGCGCGCCCTGGGGCTGCGCTCGGACGAGGAAATCCTGCGCACCTTCTACACCGTCGACCGCATCGCCATCCGCGAGAACAAACTGTACTGGACGCTGGAGCCCGGCTCGGAGAAGCCGACCAATCTGCTGGGCATGAAGCTGGCGCATCGCATCGCCACCCGGAACGGCGAGGAGATCGCCCACTCCGGCCGCAAGGTGACGCCCGCGGTGCTGAAGGAGATCCAGAAGCACCGGATCGCGGAGATCGAGGCCGACATCACCGATCTGGAAGGCGCATTTGTGGCGGCCGACGTCATCGACGTCAACACCGGCGAGGTGCTGCTGGAAGCCAATTCGGAGCTCACCAGCGACAAGCTCTCCAAACTGATGGAAGCGGGAGTTGCCGAGGTCCACGTCTTCTTCCCCGAGCGCGACGACGTGGGCGCGGTCATCAACACCACGCTGCGCCGCGACTCGGTGAAGACGCCGCAGGAAGCGCTGATCGAGATTTACCGCAAACTGCGTCCGGGCGATCCGCCGACCCTGGATACCGCCACCGCGCTCTTCCATGGCATGTTCTTCGATGCGCGGAAGTACGACTTTTCGCGGGTGGGCCGGCTGAAGTTCAACATCAAGCTGTTCGAGCGCGAAGACGCCACCAACTTGGAGAACCGCACGCTGGAGCCGGAGGACTTCTACGCCACCATCCGCTACCTGCTGAAGCTGCGCCGCAATCTGGGCTCGATGGACGACATCGATCATCTGGGCAACCGCCGCGTACGGGCGGTGGGCGAGCTGCTGGAGAACCAGTTCCGCATCGGCCTGGTGCGAATGGAACGCGCCATCAAGGAAAAGATGAGCGTCTACCAGGAGATGTCGACGGCCATGCCGCACGACCTGGTGAACGCCAAACCGGTAATGGCGGCCATCCGCGAGTTCTTCGGATCGTCACAGCTGTCGCAGTTCATGGACCAGACGAACCCGCTGTCGGAGATCACCCACAAGCGGCGTCTCTCGGCGCTGGGGCCGGGCGGCCTGTCGCGCGAGCGCGCGGGATTCGAGGTGCGTGACGTTCACCCCACGCACTACGGCCGCATCTGCCCGATCGAGACGCCGGAAGGTCCCAACATCGGCCTGATCTCTTCGCTGAGCTGCTACGCCCGCATCAACGACTACGGCTTCATCGAGTCGCCGTATCGCAAGGTAAAGAACGGACGCGTGCTGGACTTCCTGAGCGTGGTGAACGCCGGCGACAGCGAATATCGCGTCGGCGATCACGCCGAAAAGGCCGAGATCCTGAAGGCCAATGCCGAGCTGAAGGAGCGGCGCAAAAAGGCGATTGACTTCGAACCCTATTCCTTCTACCTGTCGGCGTGGGAAGAGGACCGCCACGTCATCGCGCAGGCCAACGCGGAGATCGACGACCGCGGGCGCATCGTACAGGAACTGGTGAATGCCCGCAAATCGGGGAACTTCGTGCTGGTCAACCGTGAGGAGGTGGACTACATCGACGTCAGCCCCAAGCAGCTGGTATCGGTGGCCGCGTCGCTGGTGCCGTTCCTCGAGCACGACGACGCCAACCGCGCCCTGATGGGGGCGAATATGCAGCGGCAGTCGGTGCCCCTGCTGCGCGCGCAGGCGCCCATTGTGGGCACGGGGATGGAAGGAGTGACGGCGCGCGACTCCGGGGCGGTGGTGCTGGCGCGGCGCAGCGGCATTATCGACTCGGTCGACTCCGAGCGCATTATCGTGCGCGTCGAGGGCGAGCATCATCCGGCACAGCTCTCGCGCGAGGTGGGCAGCGACATCTATCAGCTCACCAAGTTCAAGCGCTCGAACCAGAACACCTGCATCAACCAGCGGCCCATCGTGAAGAAGGGGCAGCGGGTGGCCAAGGGCGACGTCATCGCCGACGGACCCTGCACCGATATGGGCGAGCTGGCGCTCGGCCGCAACGTGCTGGTCGCCTTCATGCCATGGCGCGGCTACAACTTCGAAGACGCGATTCTGGTCTCCGAGAAGATGGTGAAGGAGGACTATTACACCTCCGTGCACATCGAGGAGTTCGAGATCGAATCGCGCGATACCAAACTGGGCCCGGAAGAGGTTACGCGCGACATCCCCAACGTCAGCGAGTCGGCGCTGCGCGATCTCGACGAGAGCGGCATCATCCGCATCGGCGCGACGGTGAAGGCCGGCGACATCCTGGTGGGCAAAGTGACGCCGAAGGGCGAGACCCAGCTCACCCCGGAAGAAAAGCTGCTGCGCGCCATCTTCGGAGAAAAGGCCGGCGACGTGCGCGACGCTTCGCTCACCTGCCCGCCGGGAATCGAGGGCACGGTGGTGGACGTGAAGATCTTCTCCCGCAAGGGCCAGGAGAAAGACGAGCGCGCCAAGTCGATCGAGGCCGAGCAGGTTGCCAAGCTGGAGAAGAACCTCTCGGACGAGATCCGGATTCTTACCGACGAGCGCCTGAAGCGGCTGGAAGCGCTGCTGGGCGGCAAGGAAGTACTGGCCGACCTGCATGACGAGCGCACCAACAAGCGCCTCTTGACCAAAGGCGTGGTGCTCGACCGCGACGCCATCGAGCGCATCTCGACGCGCAACCTCAAACGCATCAAATTCGCCGACAAGGACCCGCGCATTAACGAGCAGATCGACGAAATCGAGGAGATGACCTCGCGCCAGATCGACGTGCTGCGCAAGATCGTACGCGAGAAGGTCGACAAGCTGCAGAAGGGCGATGAACTGCCTCCCGGCGTCATCAAGCTGGTGAAGGTGTACATCGCCATGAAACGCAAGCTGAGCGTGGGCGACAAGATGGCCGGCCGCCATGGAAACAAGGGCGTGATCGCCCGCATTCTGCCGGAAGAGGACATGCCCTACCTGGAGGACGGAACTCCGGTGGAAATCGTGCTGAACCCGCTGGGCGTGCCCAGCCGCATGAACGTGGGGCAGATTCTGGAAACCCACCTGGGATGGGCGGGCCATGCCCTGGGGCAGAAGATCGCGCGCCTGGTGAAGGAGAACTCGAAGGCGGAACACCTGCGCCGGGAGATCAAGGCGCTGTTCAAGGGCACCGCGTTTGTGGATGAACTGGTGAGCCTGGACGACGAAACCCTGGAGCGCGTGGCGGAGGGAATGAAGGACGCCGTGTACTTCGCTTCGCCGGTGTTCGACGGATCGAAGGAGGGTGAAATCAAGTCGCTGCTGGAGGAGGGCGAGTTGCCCTCGTCCGGCAAGGCATATCTGTACGACGGCATGACGGGCGAAAAGTTCGAGCAGCCCATCACCGTCGGCTATATCTACATGCTGAAGCTCTCGCACCTGGTGGACGACAAGATCCACGCGCGCTCCATCGGACCGTATTCGCTGATCACCCAGCAGCCGCTGGGCGGCAAGGCCCAGTTCGGCGGCCAGCGCTTCGGCGAAATGGAAGTGTGGGCGCTGGAAGCTTACGGCGCCGCCTACATCCTGCAGGAACTGCTCACCGCGAAGTCCGATGACGTTTATGGCCGCACCAAGATTTATGAGGCCATCGTCAAAGGCGAAGCGGCCATTGAGCCGGGCGTGCCGGAGTCGTTCAACGTGCTGATTCGCGAATTGCAGTCGCTGTGCCTGGATGTGGAGCTGATCAAGACCACCGAGCGCAAGATGATGGTTGCTCCGGAAGCTCCGGTCGCGGCGGACTAAGGGCCTTGAAGGCGCGGCTTCGGCCGCGCCGAAGCGAGTTCTTTGAAAGGGCACGGCTTCAGCCGTGCCGAAGCAGGGATGGTAAGGTTCGGCCTTTAGGCCCTGAGGGAGGTTCCCTCAGCGGCTAAAGCCGGGTGACTTAACGAGCTTTGACGGCACGCCTGAAGGCTGTGCCCCTTCAAAAGAGAAGCGGCGCGAACTGATGACAGAGTGATGACGATAGACGAGCGGCTGGAAAAACTCGTTGAGCGGCACGGAGCTCTGACTCAAACCGTGGAGCTGATGGCCCGCGAAATGGCGGACATGAAATCCAGTATCGAAGGAATGAAATCCGGTATTGAGGGAATGAAATCCGGTATTGAGGGGTTGAAGTCCAGCATCGACGGAGTCAGGAGTTATACCAGAGAGATTGCCGAGCCGACTGCTCGCCTTCTCCATATTGCCCAGATCCTGAGCACCGGATCACCTGGCTCGAGGGAGGGCAGTAGCAGCGCAAAACAATGAACGCGCGGTTGTATTGGAACAATATTGAGGGTCATGAGGGCAAATGGAAGAAGTTGCCCCGAGTGCAGACCGTAACAACTAACGACCAGGTTGCTGAATTGGCAACCAACAACTGACCACTGGCCACTGGCCACTGGCAACCGAGGAAAACATGTACCGCTCGAGTCCATTCGATCTGGGAAATGCCATTGCCGATTTCGATGCCATCCGCATCAGCCTGGCTTCGCCGGAGAAGATCCGCAGCTGGTCGCACGGCGAGGTGACCAAGCCGGAGACCATCAATTACCGCACCTTCAAGCCGGAACGCGATGGCCTGTTCTGCGCCCGCATCTTCGGCCCGGTCACCGACTGGGAGTGTCTGTGCGGCAAGTACAAGCGCATGAAGCACCGCGGCGTGATCTGCGACAAGTGCGGCGTGGAAGTCACGCTTTCCAAGGTGCGCCGCGAGCGGCTGGGCCACATCGAGCTGGCCTCGCCCTGCTCGCATGTGTGGTTCTTCAAGGGATTGCCCAGCCGCATCGGGCACATCCTGGACATCTCACTGCGCGATCTGGAGTCCGTGCTCTACTTCGAGGCTTACGTGGTGGTCGAGCCGGGCGACGCGCCGGTCAAGGAGCGCGAGGTCATCAAGGATGAAACCCGGTATCGCGAACTCGACCAGGAGCACCGCGCCGGCGGCTTCAAGGCCATGATGGGCGCTGAAGCCATCAAGGAACTGCTGAAGCGGGTGGAGGTGGAAGCTCTCGCCGCCGAGCTGCGCGACCGGATGCGCACCGAAACCTCGGTGCAGAAGCGCCTGAAGTACGCCAAGCGGCTGAAGGTGGTCGAGGCCTTCCGCAAGAGCGGCAACAAACCGCAGTGGATGATTCTGGACGTGATTCCGGTGATTCCGCCGGAACTGCGTCCCCTGGTTCCGCTGGATGGCGGACGCTTTGCGACCTCCGATCTGAACGATCTCTATCGCCGGGTCATCAACCGTAACAACCGCCTGAAGAAGCTGATGGACCTGCACGCGCCGGAAGTCATCGTGCGCAACGAGAAGCGCATGCTGCAGGAAGCGGTGGATGCGCTGTTCGACAACGGACGCCGCGGCCGGGTGCTGCGCGGGGCCAACAATCGTCCGCTCAAGTCGCTGTCCGACACGCTGAAGGGCAAGCAGGGGCGCTTCCGCCAGAACCTGCTGGGCAAGCGCGTGGACTACTCCGGCCGTTCAGTCATCGTGGTCGGTCCCGACCTCAAGCTGCACCAGTGCGGCCTGCCCAAGAAGATGGCGCTGGAGCTGTTCAAGCCGTTCATCTATCACCGCCTGGAGCAGACCGGACACTGCACCACCATCAAGCAGGCAAAGGAAATGGTGGAACAGCAGGAGCCCATCGTGTGGGACATCCTGGAAGAGGTGATCAAGGACCATCCTGTCCTGCTGAACCGGGCGCCCACGCTGCACCGCCTGGGCATCCAGGCCTTCGAGCCGGTGCTGGTGGAAGGCAAGGCCATCAAGATTCACCCGCTGGTGTGCACTGCGTTCAACGCCGACTTCGATGGCGACCAGATGGCCGTGCACATTCCGCTCTCGCCGGAGGCGCAGGTGGAAGCCAGCGTCCTGATGCTGGCCTCGCACAACATTCTGTCGCCGGCCTCGGGCCAGCCCATCACCGTGCCTACCCAGGACATGGTGCTGGGAATCTATTACCTGACCAAAGCCAAGCCGGGAGCGAAGGGTGAAGGACGCGCCTTCGCCAACATCGACGAAGTGCTGCTGGCCAAGGAAATGGGCGAGGTGGAGACGCTCACGCCAATTCGTCTGCGCTACTCGGGCGAGGTCGTCGACCTCATCACCGCGTACGACGATCAGGACGTGATTCACACCGAACCGACGATGTTCGAGCGGCAGTACATCTCGACGACCGTGGGCCGCGCCATCATGAACGATCACCTGAAGCGCGGCGCGCCCGACATGCCGTACATCAACGGCCTGCTGAAGAAGAAGGGCGTTGGCAACCTGGTGAACTACTGCTATCTGCGCTTCGGTCTGGAGACGACGGTGCGGATGCTGGACGGCATCAAGCAGCTCGGCTTCCAGTACGCCACCCGGGCCGGCCTGTCGATCGGCATCGACGACATGGTCATCCCCCAGGGCAAGCAGTCGCTGGTGCGTGACGCCGAGAAGCAGGCCATCGCCGTGCAGCAGCAGTACCTGGACGGCGCCATCACCAACGGTGAGCGCTACAACAAGGTGGTGGAAATCTGGTCGGCGATTACCGAAAAGGTGGCCGACGAGATGTTCTCGGCGATGCAGCAGGAGGACAAGGCCGGCGAGCTCAACCCGATTTACGTCATGGCCGACTCCGGCGCCCGCGGTTCGAAGCAGCAGATCCGCCAGCTCTCCGGCATGCGCGGCCTGATGGCCAAGCCCTCGGGCGAAATCATCGAGACGCCGATCACGGCCAACTTCCGCGAAGGCCTGACCGTGCTGGAATACTTCATCTCCACCCACGGCGCGCGCAAGGGGCTGGCCGACACGGCGCTGAAGACCGCCGACTCCGGCTACCTGACGCGCCGGCTGGTGGACGTGGCCCAGGACGTGATCATCAGCGAATACGACTGCGGCACGGTGGACGGCATCTACGTCAACTCCATCGTGGAGTCGGGCGAGATCATCGAGCCGCTGCGCGACCGCATTGTGGGCCGCGTCTCGCTGGAGAAGATCAAGGATTACGAAGGCAACATCATCGTCGACATCAACCAGGAGATCACCGAAGACCTGGCGAACGCGGTGCAGGGCGCGGGCATCGAGCGGGTGAAGATCCGCTCCGTGCTGACCTGCGAATCCAAGCGCGGCGTGTGCGTCATGTGCTATGGCCGCAACCTGGCCACCGGCCGTCTGGTCGAGCTGGGCGAAGCCACCGGCGTCATCGCGGCTCAGTCCATCGGCGAGCCTGGAACGCAGCTCACCATGCGTACCTTCCACATCGGCGGCACGGCGTCGCGGGTGAGCGAGCAGTCGCGCCTCGATGCCAAGAACCACGGCATCGTCCGCTTCATCAACCTGGTGACGGTGCGCTCGAAGGAAGGCCATCTGGTGGTGATGAACCGCAACGGCTCCATCGCGGTGACGGATGAGAAGGGCCGCGAGAAGGAGCGTTACGCCGTGGTTTATGGCGCCAAGGTGAAGGTGGAGGACGGGGCGCAGGTTTCCCTCGGCGATGTGCTGGTGGAGTGGGACCCGTACACCTTCGCCATCCTCACCGAAATCGGGGGGACGGTGCAGTTCCGCGACCTGCAGGAAGGCCTGACGCTGCACGAGGAAGTGGACGAGGTCACGGGGCTGTCGCGCCACGTGGTCATCGATTCGCCCGACGAGAAGCGGCAGCCGGCCATCGTCATCAAGGGAGCGAAGGGCAGCAAGCGCTACCTGATGCCTTCGCGCTCGCACCTGATGGTGCAGGACGGCGACACGGTGACGCCGGGCGACGTGCTGGCGAAGATCCCGCGCGAAACCACCAAGACCAAGGACATCACCGGCGGCCTGCCGCGCGTGCAGGAGCTGTTCGAGGCGCGCAAGCCGCACGAAACCGCGGTCATCAGCGAGATCGACGGCATCGTGAAGTTCGGCGACGTCAGCAAGGGCCAGCGCAAGATCTACGTGGTGGCCGACAACGGCACCGAGAAGGAATACCAGGTGCCGCGCGGCGTTCACATCAATGTGCAGGAAGGCGAGCGCATCCGCGCCGGCGAGCCGCTGATGGATGGCCCGCTCAACCCGCACGACATTCTGGCCGTGCTGGGCGAGAAGGAGCTGCAGGCCTACCTGGTGAACGAAATCCAGGAGGTCTACCGGCTGCAGGGCGTCAACATCAGCGACAAGCACATCGAGGTGATCGTGCGCCAGATGATGCGCTGGGTGAAAGTCGAGGATGTGGGCGACACGCCGTTCCTGCTGGAGCAGCAGGTGGACAAGTTCCGCTTCCGCGAGGAGAACGAGAAGGCGATCGCCAACGGCGGCAAGCCGGCCACCGGCCGTCCGCTGCTGCTGGGCATCACGAAGGCGTCGCTTTCGACCGACTCGTTCATCTCGGCGGCGTCGTTCCAGGAGACCACGCGCGTGCTGACCGAGGCATCCATCCAGGGCGCCGTCGATCACCTGCGCGGGCTGAAGGAAAACGTCATCGTGGGACGGCTGATTCCCGCGGGCACCGGCATGGAGTACTACCGCAATGTCCGGCTGTCGCAGGAGATGGAGGCCGCCGCACAGAAGGTGCAGGAGGAGGTCACGGCCGCGTACGAGGAAGCCGAGCGCGCGCTGGAACTGCTCCGCCACGAAGGCGAGAACGAAGGGGAAGAGCTGGTGGCGGAGTAGGGGGTAGGGCGGACCTTCAGGGTCGCGCCCACCTGTTCTGATCTGAAGGGGGCGCGGCTCCGAGCGCTGGGTTAGAGCGAACCTTCAGGTTCGCGTCCCGCCACCGAATTAAAAACCGAGCCTTCGATTACAGCACGTTTTCACGCATACACAACATTTCCTGAAACTGGTGTATGCTTTTCTCGTGAGCAGGACCAACATTGACATCGACGACAGCCTCATCCGCCAGGCACGCAAGCTTACCCGCCTGAAGACCAAGCGCCAGATCGTAGATAAGGCGCTCGAGTTGCTGGTGCGCTCTGAGAGCCGCAAAGGAATCCTTCGCTACTACGGCAGCGGCATCTGGAAGGGCGATCTTAAGATGTCCCGGAGAAGTCGCGTGTGATCCTGGTGGACAGCTCCGTCTGGATCGACTTCTTCAGCTCCTCACCCGGACCAGCCGGTCGCGAACTGCGCCGCATGATCCTGGAGAGCGAACCCTTCGCCCTCACCGGGGTGGTTGTCGCCGAGGTCTTGCAGGGCCTTACCCGAGACGCCGGCCCCATCGAGCGCTTTCTTGCACAATGGGAGATGCTGGAGCCCGGGGGTTTCGAGACCTATCGGGCCGCGGCCTCGATTTTCCGTAAGGCCCGCGGCAAAGGCATCTCGTTAACGACGATTGATACACTCATTGCAGCTATTGCTCTCGAACACCGCGCCAGTGTCTTTACCCTGGATCGTGACATCTCCCGGATCGCGCTTGTAACCGGATTGGCGCTATACCGCCTTTGAGGCCCGCAGCTCATGCCGGCGGCGGCGAGGGTATTACTTCGCCGGTTTCGACAGGTCCTCCATTTTCGTCCCCTTCTTCTCGACGTAGAAGGCCAGCGCCCTGGCCGGTTCACTGCTGCTGGCGTTCTTCACGTTGTGCACTTCGCCGACGGAGGTGGTGAACGCCTCTCCCGCCTTGACGGTCTGATCGGATTTGCCCTCGACCTGCAGGATCACCGAGCCCTTCTCGATATACACGATCTCGCTGCCCGCCTGGGTGTGTTTGCCGCTCTGCCCGCCGGGAGGCAGGTCGCGCTCCACCAGCATGACTTCCCAGCCGGGAGCGGGCTTCAGTGTCGTTTGCGCCAGCACCTTGCCGGCTTTCAGATTCTCCTGCGCGCTCAATGTTGGACTGGCCAGCAGGCCCAGCGCGACGCCCAGCGCGAAGGTGACGACAACGAGGAGGTGAATGCGCTTCATGGAGGCTCCTTTCATAAGCCAGCGCATAGTAGCACACGAGGCGGCCCATCATGCTCGCGGGGCGCGGCCCTCTCCCAGTCGTTGGAAAAACCGCGAAGGAGTGGACAACCGGCCGAGGGAAGTGTTTCCTCAGCGCCTGAAGGCGCAATCTTTGCCTCGTAACGGCACGGCTGAAGCCATGCCCCTTCAAGAGCGGGAACAACGGCTGTGGATCCGCTTTAAGCCTGTTTGAATTGACTGGCTGTGGATGCGGGCGCTCCACGCAGCAGGCCTTCGGTGCTGAGGTCTTCGTCGAGGTCGGGCCAGTGGATGCCGTATCCGCCGCCGGCGATTTTCCAGTTGCGGCGCTGCTCGGCGGTGGCATGAAACAGTCTCGGATACCACGCGAGCGGGACCGAGATGGTGCGGCCATCTTTCAGGCGCACGCTGAGCGAATCGTCGCTGAACGAAACGTCCGCGACACGTTCATCGGCCGCTATCGCCAAAATACCCATGCCATGCCTCCAGAAGACGATCCCGGTTCGCCTGCACCAGCGATTCTATCGTGTTGAATCTCCCACCCAGGCAAAACCGGCTTGGGTGGGCCACCCCCACCGCCGTAAACCCAAAGTTTCGCGCCAACGCCACCGGAGCGAGCCAGAACCTGGCCGACAGATCGTCGCGGTCAACATGGACGTGCGGCGGTTCGTTCGGCTCGTGGCTGTAGAAGTAAAGCCGATACGCACCCGAACGAAGGACGGTTGGCATACCTGTCCGCCATTGTAAACACCCGCGACAGCGCGTAGCACCCGGCTCTCCCACTCATTCGAAAAGCCGCGAATGAGCGGGCAGCCGGCCAAGGGGAGCGTTTCCTCAGCGCCTGAAGGCGCCATCTTTGTCTGGTAACGGCGCGGCTGAAAATCGGCTCGGGACCACAGAACAAAAGCAACTTCAACGGTGCTCCCCTTCGGCGAGAAGAACGAGTTCCCCCAGGGGCTAAAGCCCGGGCGGGAAGGGCAGCGATCGGCGCGGCTGAAGCCGCGCCCCTTCAATGCAGTCGTCGAAGCAGTTTTCAGCAGCTTCTGAAGCCTTGCCCTTTCAAGAGAGCCGCGAAGCTGGGGCGGAGCTCTGGGTTACCAAAGGGAAATTACCCGTACCGGGACCTTCGTAATCTTGACTGCAAGCCCATAAACGATACCCTAATAGGTGGGCCTCGTGTGCCCCAGTCGCCGGGAACTTGTCCTGGCTGAAGCTCTTTGAAATGCAGTGGTCAGTGGCCAGTAGGCAGTAGGCAGTAGCCAGTGGTCATTGGTTTGTTGCTGAAAAAAACGCAGTTGCCGGGCGGCCAGGAGTCATCCGCGGGCGTGTGCCCCGGGAGGCAATAACGCGCACCAGCGGCATCCCGAAACGGCCCGCAGCCGGGGTCCGGAGCGGGCGGGCAATGCTGCAAGGCTCGCAAGTTCCTGCTGCTCAAGATTTTGCGTGTAAGTCGCCGGGGCTCAAGATTTTGCGGACGCTCTTCAGTGTTTTCAACATCTTACGAGCCAAAAGGGGGAGGGGGTACTCAGCTGACTGAGCCGGCAAAGGTGGCCGGATTGCGTCTTCGCCCATTTGCGGCTGCCGCGTGAGGCAAGCGCGGAGCGGGTCTTGGCCGCCAACACGGCCAATCGGCAATCCCGGAATGCTACGTAAGGGAAGCGCCGGTGTCGGGCTTGGCCGCTGACACCGCCAATCGACAATCCCGGCTGCTACACTTCCTGTTGCTTTCCAATGAGGCGGTTCTTGGTCCACTTCCGGATGGCGCTGTGGCGGGCCTTTCAACATGACGCCTTCGCCGTAGCCAAGGCAGGCGCCTTCTCCGCCATCCTGACGCTATTTCCCGCGATCCTGGTGCTGGCGTCGATTCTGTCGGTCTCCAGGACCACGGAGGTGCTTTTCCGCGAAGTGAGCCACGCGCTGGGGCGGCTGCTGCCCGGCGGCACCAGCGGGGCGGTGCTGCAGTATTTCACCGGCAAGAAGCCGGTGCACCTGAAATTTGTCCTGACCATCATCGCCATCACCCTGTGGACCGGTTCCGGCGTGATGATCTCGTGGATGGAAGGCTTCCGCAACGCCTATCAGATGCCGAAGATGTGGGGTCTGGTGAAGGAGCGCCTGATCGCCTTTCTGCTGGTGGTGCTGGCCGGCGTTCCGCTGGTGTTCGCGTCGTTTCTGCTGGTATTCGGCAACCAGATCGAGGGCTGGATCATATACCGCGTCGGGCACGAACTGGGGCCGTATATTCTGGGCCTGTGGACGGCGTTGCGCTGGATCATCGCCGCGCTCACCAGCATCGCCGTGATCGGACTCATCTTTCATCACGGAGTGCCGCGCACCCAGCCTTGGCACCGCGTACTGCCGGGTTCGGTGCTGGCTACGGTATTATGGTTCGTTTCCACCGTGGTCTTCGGCGTGTATCTGCGGCGCTTCGGGAATTACGATGTCATCTATGGCTCGGTAGCGACGGCGATCGCGCTGCTGATCTGGCTGTACCTGGTCTCGACCGTGATACTGATTGGCGCCGAATTCAATGCCGTGCGCTATCCGCGCTTCCTCTTCGGCACGCATTCCGACATTACGGAGGAGCAGAAACGGGTGGAGGAGCGCTGAGCATCGCCGAACCGGCACGATGCCGCGCAGGAAAGGGAACTGAGCACCATCATGGCTGAACAGATTGTGTCGATTGCGGTTGTGGAAGCGCTGCCTGGCAAGCGGGACGACCTGCTGAGTACGCTGCGCGAACTTTACACGCTGATGCAGGTGAAGGGCTATTGCCGCGACACGCTGCATCGCGACTGCTCCCGCCCCGACCGCTTTCTGCACCTGCGCCGCTGGACTTCTCCCGAAATGCGCGCCGAAGCCCAGGCCGATCCCGAGGTACACCGCTACTGGCAGATGCTTCCCCAGCTCTGCACGATCCCGGTGGTATACGAGACGCTGGAGAAGGTGTTCGAGAGCTGAAGCGGCATTGCAATGGGCCGGTTGCCAGGCTTGGCATGAGACCGTGGTTCGCAGGTCCGGCTCGTGGTTTTCAACCTGGATGAAAGGCGCTTCAGTTTACCCAGGGACCGCGCGAGTCGCCGTTCTTCTTGCGGGGTTCGCGCGCGCCGGGATCGCGGAAGTTGCCGTGCTCGTCGAAGTAGTCCTCGTGCTTGTAGTCGCCGCGGTCGTGCTTGCGCATGTAGACTTCGAACTTGCGCGCGGCGCGGCGGCGCTTCCATCGGTAATACGAGTTGCGGATGCCGAAGACGCTCTCGGAAGCCGCATGGCCGAAACCGCGGCGCGGAACGAACTTGAGCCAGATGTATCCGAATACGAGTCCGCCAAGGTGCGCCATGTAGGCGATGGACTGCCCGCCGCCGTGCGCCGACGACAACGCTCCGTACAACGCGAGAAAGATGATGCCGATGACGAAGTATTTGGCCTTGATCAGGAACGGCAGCGGGAAGAGCATGACTTCCGAGTCGCCATGCAGTATCCCGAACGCCAGCAGCAGGCCGTAAATGCCGCCGGAAGCTCCCACAGTGAGCGTGCGCGGCGAGACGCCCAGCACTCCTGTAAACGAAATGACAACCGTAACCAGCGCCGCCCCGACCACACAGAAGAAATAGAACTGCAGGAACAGGTTGTAGCCCCAGTCGACTTCCAGTTGGGCGCCGAACATCCACAGGGCGAGCATGTTGAACAGCAGGTGCAGCAGCCCGTAGTGCAGGAAAGAGTAGGTGATGAGCTGCCAGAGCTCTCCGTGCACGACTGCCGAGCCTTCCAGTCCGAGGTGGTTGTACACCCATGCGGCAAACAGCGCGGTGCTGTCGAATGCGCCAAACAGATAGAAGAGCAGGAAGACGGCGCAGTTTGCGATCAGCAGTTGCTTCACTGCGCGGGTAAACGGCGGGAAACTGAGTCCCATGGGTGAAGTGCGTCGCATGAGTTGCTCCGATTTCGCGATTGCCGGCTGCGGCCGGCTTCGACGCCGGTTTGGCAAGCGCCGGCCGATGGCGCTAGCGATGCCTGCCGCTGCGGCCTTCAGCGATGCGCCTGAGGCGTGGATTCCCCGCGGAGATCCGCTGCCTGATCACCGCAACGCTGAACCGCCTTACCTTTCCGGCTGCGGCACGATGGCCAGACTGCGATGGCCCTTCGCATCCACCGCGCGCACCGCGAAAATCACATTATCCTTCGAAACCGGCAAGGTCGCCTGCGTCACGTTGCCTGCGGCCTGCACATGCTCCCAATCGGCCGCCGTAGTGTCGCGCCATAGCACTTCATAGCCTGTGGCGAGACCGCCCGGCGAAGCCTTCCACTCCAGAGTGGAATCGTTTTGCAGCGACTTCGTCAACAGACGAACATCCAGCGGCGGAGCAGGAGCGGAGGCCAGCGATGCAAGTGCCGCCGCGTTCAGGCGCGCCACATTTGCCGTGTAATCATAATCGACGAATTTCGGCAGATCGCCATATTCGATCCCGTTGTCGGTCCGCACGTTCTCGTGCTGGTGGTTATAGTTCTCGCGGAACTCGGTGAATCGTACCGCGGCATAGCCCTGTTCGTTGAACGAGAAGTGGTCGCCGCCGCGCAGATAGCGGTCGTGGCGAAACACCAGCAGCGGATGAAAGTTCCGGGCCGCGAGATATTCGTTCGCGACAGCCGCGACATAGCGCGCCAGTTGGCGCGACGGCCCATCGCTCTCGCCGCCCAGCGCGCGGATTCTGCGCACCTCTTCCTCACCTGCTGTGGCCGGAATTCCCTCGGAAAAGACACGCACCACCTGCGGATTTTGGCCGCTCTCCCCGGGCGTGCGGTCGCCGCCAACGATATCGTTGTTCAGCACCGCCTCGATGTCCCAGCCCACCGCTTTGGCCATCTTTGCAAAATGCCCGCTGCCGTAGAGTCCCTGCTCCTCGCCGGCCACGGTGAGAAAGATGATGGTCGCCGGAAAACGATACCGGCTTAGTACCCGTGCGCACTCCAGGCTCACCGCGGTTCCGCTGGCATCGTCATTGGCTCCGGGCGCGGCGCCTGCGGCGTCATTGGGATCGCTGTTGCGGGAATCGTAATGCCCGGTAATCACATAAATTCGCCCCGCGTTCGCCGCATCCGTGCCGCGCAGGATGGCATAGACATTCGTGATCTTTGTGGGCTGCGGCACGCGCGGCCCAGGCTGCTGGATGAACTCGTCGGTCCTTACCTCAAGACAGTCGCCGCACTGGCTGGAATATTCCTGGAATTGCTCCCGGATCCATTCCGCCGCAGCGTTGATACCGCGGTCGCTGCCGGCAGGCAAACTGGACGACAATGTGTGCCGGGTGTAAAAGCTCACAAGCTTTTCGATGGTCTGCTGAATCCGCCGGGGCGAGACCTCGGCAATCGCCCCTGTAATGTGCGGATCAGGGCCTGAAGGGCCGGCGTTGGCCGCCTGCTGCGAGCCGGAAGCGGCCGCAAAGAACAGAGTTGTCATCACCACCGCGATTCCGGCCCGCCTGCCTGTCCTGGGAAACATGGAACTTCGCGAAACCTCCGCAACCGGGCTGCGTCTATGACTTGACGGTGCCGCAAAGAGATTCTAAATATAAATCTACGGACGGTGCTCGTGCTTCCGTCATTTCATCGGAGCCCGGCTGCAGCGGAGGCAGTTATGGTCATATGTCCTGAGTGCGAGAGCGATCTGGATATCGAAGAGGACGATGTGGATGAGGGCGAGATCGTCTCCTGTCCGGAGTGCGGCAGCGACTTCGAGGTCGTGGCGGTCGATCCGCTGGAGCTGACCCGCGTGGAGGAGGAAGAAGACGAGGAGGAAGACGAGGAAGCTGAGGACAAGGAAGAAGATGAGTTCTAGCCTGCCGGGAGCAAGGTCGCATCGGAACTGGCTCCGCTGCGTGTTTTTTGGCATCCTGCTCTTTGTTGTGGCTTCCGGACTGGCACAAGGCGGTCATCTGCAGCCGGCGATAATGCAGTCGCCGCACCACTCCTGCAGTTCAGCCCGAACAGATTACGCACTGATTTATGGGACCGTCTGGGGACCCGATGATCATCCTGTGGCAGGCGTTCCCATCCTGATCCGAAGGGCAGCGGAAAAGAAGGCGAAATGGCAGCTTGTCTCCGACCGGAACGGTGAGTTCGCGCAGCGTGTCCCTGTCGGTTAAACAGGATTACATCGTGCAGGCCGATATCAAGGTTCCGAAGGGCCGGGCCAAACCGCAGACGACTGTGCACATCCACGATAATGAGCGGCAGGACGTTAGCCTGCATCTCAGCGGAGAGGACCTCTCACGACGCTGACGCTCGAAGGAAAATCGCATGAAATGGCTTCTCGGTAACGCTATGGTTTTCGTTCTCGCAGTGAGCTGCAGCGCGCAGTTCCAGATCCCCATGGGCGGCGGCTCTTCCTCGAGCCCCAACCGCAAGGCAACGCGCAACACCTCGCGCCTGCTGACGGGAGCCGTCCTCGACAAAAGCGACAAGCCAGTTTCCAATGCTGTCGTCTATCTGAAGAACACCAAGACCCTGGCCATCAAGACTTACATCGCCCAGAATGACGGCACCTATCGCTTCCCGGAGCTCTCGTCCAATGTGGATTACGAGATTTACGCGCAGAAAGAGGGCAGGAAGAGCAACGTCAAAACCCTCAGCCAGTTCGACGACCGCGAAAAGCCGAACATCAATCTCAGGATTGACATGAACAAGTAGCCGGGCATCCTGTCCACCGCCGGCTCAGTAACAAAATAAAAGGCCGCCTCAGGCGGCCTCTTTCGTGTGCCATGGTGCAGTCTAGTTGTTTTCGTTGCTGGCGCGCTTCCACGACATGAACTCGCCAATTGTGGAGCCGCTTCCCGAGGAGCTCGCGGCCGGCGCCTTGTAGGCTTCCACATCGGAGCGCGTGGCCTCTTCCCCAACGGCCCGGATGCTGAGCCCCACCTTTTTTTCCGCCGGATTCATCTTGATGATCTTGAAGTCGTGTTCCTGGCCGGGCTCCAGCTTGACGGGAGCGCCATGCGCATCCACCGCTTCCGAGTTGTGGCACAGCCCCTCGACTCCGTCGGCGATCTCGACGAAGGCCCCGAAGCTCGCCAGGCGCAGCACCTTACCGTGAAGCACATCGCCCACGCGGTGCTGCCCGAAGAACGTGTCCCAGATGTCAGGCTGCAGCTGCTTCACCCCCAGCGACAGGCGGCGCTGCTCCGGCTCGATGGCCAGCACCACCGCCTTCACCCGGTCGCCCTTCTTCAGCACCTCGGAGGGATGTTTCACCCGCTTGATCCAGCTCAGGTTGCTGACGTGTACCAGGCCGTCGATGCCGTCCTCGATCTCGACGAAGGCGCCGAAATCGGTCAGGTTGCGGACCTTGCCTTCCACCACCGTCCCCACCGGGAACTTCTCGTGCAGCGTCTCCCACGGATTGGTTTCCAGCTGCTTCAGGCCAAGGCTGATGCGCCGCTCGCCCGGGTTCACGTTCAGCACCACCGCCTCCACCTGGTCGCCCACGCCGACCAGCTTCGAGGGGTGCTTCATCCGCTTGGACCATGTCATCTCGCTGACATGCACCAAACCTTCGATGCCCTGTTCCAGTTCGATGAACGCGCCGTAGTCGGTCACGCTGATGACCCGGCCGCGAACATGCGCCCCGATCGGATAGCGTTCCGCGGCATCCAGCCAGGGATCGGGCGTGAGCTGCTTGAAGCCCAGCGACACCCGCTGCTTCTCGCGATCGAACTTCAGCACCTTCACCTGAATCTGATCTCCCACCTGCACCAGGTCTCGGGGATGGGTCAGACGTCCCCACGACATGTCGGTGATGTGCAGCAGGCCATCGATGCCGCCCAGGTCCACAAACGCGCCGTAGTCGGTCAGGTTCTTTACCGTGCCGGTCAGAATGGCGTCTTCGTGCAGTTGCTCCAGGGTCCGGCTGCGTTTTTCTGACTGCTCCTCTTCCAGCAGCTGTTTGCGCGAAGCCACAATGTTGCCGCGCTTCTTGTTCAGCTTGATGATCCGGATCTCGATCTCATGCCCCTTCAGGGCGTCCAGGTTGCGCACCGGGCGCAGATCCACCTGTGAGCCGGGCAGGAAAGCGCGCGCTCCCAGAATATCGACGGTCAGACCTCCCTTGATGCGGTCGATCACCCGCGCCTTCACCGCCGCCTTGTCGTTGAAGGCCTTCTCGATCTCATCCCAGGCGCGCAGCCGCTGCGCCTTCTGGTGCGACAAATGGATGTATCCCTCTTCGGTGTGGCCGGGCTCCCGCATGACGGCGATTTCGTCGCCGCGCTGCACCGCAACGTTGCCTTCGTGGTCCTGGAATTCCGCCACCGGAATCACGCCCTCGGACTTGTAGCCGATGTCCACCACAACAAACTGCTGCGTGACCTTCAGCACCGTCCCGGTCACAATCTGATCTTCGTTCAGGGCGGCTTCCGTCTGCGCCTGCTCCTGCTCGAACGATTCCAGAGCGCTGGCGAAATCTTCCGCCGTGCTCTCCTTGTCGGAGCGCGGAGTAGCCGGCCGGGCGCCGGGCCCGGGTGAAGGTTCGCTGTGAGACGGGGACTGGGATGCGGTCTGCGGTTGCGGCTGCGCAGCTTGCGGTGTTTCCTGCTGTTCAGCTGGTTGGGTCAGGGGCTGCTCGGCAGTGCCGATTTCCTGCGTCTGGGTAGTCGGAGCGTTAGGGGTTTCTTCAAAAGACATGGGTTACGTTCGCACACTCGCGCGCCTTGAAAGCGTGCAGCGAGCCTGGGATAAACGGACTGCTGGCTTGATCTTCAGGTATGATTGTCCCGCTCAAGGCGGTCTTGGACAACCCAGCGGCCGGATCCGATGGAGCGGACTGCGCTTCCAGGGAACTCTTCGACTATAACAACCGCCTGGGGCAGTGTCAAACCGTCACATCCCCGATTCATGCTGATTTTGCAGGCTTTTCTCCGATTTTTCATCTCACGGTCAGTGCCCGCCATCACCGTTGTGCGTGACGGCCGTACAACGGTTTGGGCGCGCTGACATGGAATGTTACCCTGCCATCGTATGGACTATCTGTGGACCCCGTGGCGCTATTCCTATGTCACCACAGCCGATACCTCCACGACCGGGCAAAGCTGCATCCTCTGCGAACTGCTCCGGGCCGGCGATGACGAACGGTCGCTCATCGTTTATCGCGGCGAATTTAACTTCATCGTCCTGAATGCTTTCCCGTACACCTGCGGGCATAGCATGATCGTGCCCCATGAACACATTGATCGCCTTCATAAGCTCCCTGAAGCGGCGGCCATCGAGATGATGGCGCTGGCGCGCAGGCTGGAGTGCGCTTTTGCCGATCTCTACCATCCTGACGGAGTGAACATCGGGATGAATATAGGAAAAGCCGCGGGTGCGGGAATCGCCGGCCACATCCACATGCACGCTCTGCCGCGCTGGGTTGCCGACGCCAACTTCATCTCGGTCATCGGCGAGACGCGCGTCCTGCCGGAATCGCTGCCTACAACCTGGGAACGGCTGAAGGCGAAACTTCGCTAGCAGCGCGCGCCCGGCCATCGCCTTTGGTTGCCCGGTCTGCCGGCGCTGCACCGCCTGCGTACTCACAACTGCAACTGCAGCCAGCCGCCGGCAGCCGTCCGCAAGGCGGCAGGGCCCACCTACTTTGCATCTCAGCAGGGAGGAGTGCTTCATGGCCCATTACGGAATGCTGCGTGACTACCGCTTCTCTGACGGTGTGGACGATGTCCGGAGTGCGACCCTTTACGGTCCCAACGACGATAAGCTGGGAACCATCGACGACGTGATCTTCGATCATGCCACCGCCGTCATTCAATACGCCGTCGTGGACACCGGCGGCTGGTTAAGCAGCAGGAAGTTTCTGGTTCCCGCCGCCGGTATTCGCTCCTCCGCAAATCATCCTGACGATTTCGCCATCGACATTTCGCGGAAACAGATTGAGGCGTTGCCAAAGTACGATGAAAATGCCGTGCGCTCTGAAGCGGCGTGGAATGACTATGACAGACGGCATCGCGAAGCCTGGGCCGGCGGACCTGTCCTTCATAAAGAGGGCAGCACTCACACCATTACTCCCGAAGCCGGCCAGATGCCGCCCGCGGTTGGCTCGGGAGCAGGTGACCAGGCGTACACGCCGGACAGACTCGCGGGAAAATTTCCCGCCGTGGGTCCTGAGCCCGGCAAACTGCGCATGCGACCTTCAGGTCTGGCCGCCAGAGCCGAGGACTCTCGCCTTCCCGGCACATTCCAGCCGCAGGACAAACCTACGCTCGCCGCGGAAGAGGCAGAAGACCTCGAGGCTTCCAGCCCAGCGGAGGCGCAGCGTGACCACCTGACCAATCCCGACGATATTTATCACTCCGGGCTTGAGCGGCACGCCCGCTTGGCCGCCTTCGAGGACCATCTTCGCCGCAACCGCGTGGATATTACCGCCAGTTGCCGCAGTTGCGGCACGGCGAAGGACCGGGTCGCCTGATTTTTGCGTCGACGAACAGATCGCGGAGGACCGGATGCGAACCTGCACCGAACGCCTCCGCGATATCTGTTTCTGCTATCCCATCCGCCCGGTGGCTTGGTTCCCGGCACCGGACTCCTTCTTCAGCCTCGCCTCAATTCTGCTGTTATTGTCCGTCTTCTGCGGCAGAGGATGTGATCGCCTGAGGAATCTCCGTTCTAGACCCTCTCTGCCCGTCTGCGCGGCTGTCCCTTCATGGCGAAGAACAGAATGTAGAGATAGCACAATGCGGGCAGAACGAAAGCATGGTGCAGACCGATATGGTCGGCCAGCACTCCCTGCAATTCCGGGATGACCGCGCCGCCGACGATCGCCATGACCAGCAGGCCGGAGGCTTCTCCGGTCAGCGGTCCCAGCCCCTCAATCCCCAGCGTGAAGATGCTGGGAAACATGATCGAATTAAAAAATCCGACCGCCAGCAGTGCCCACATCGCGGCCTGTCCAAAGCTCGACATGGAAAGGCAGACCAGCGCCGCCGCCACAATCGCATTGAAGCCGAGCACAATCCGCGTGGGCACCTTCTGCAGCACCGCCGAACCGATGAACCGTCCGCACATCGCGCCGCCCCAATAAAACGAGAGGTATTTGGCGGCGATATCCGCTCTCAGATTGCCGATTTCGGGCAGGTTCATGTAATTGACCAGAAAACTGCCGATCGCGACTTCCGCGCCCACGTAGGTGAAGATGGCGACTGTCCCCAGCAGCAGGTTGCGGTGGTGCCGGACGCTGTCATGGGCGACCGCATGTCCGCCCTCGGCTTCGGGAATGTGCGGCAGGTGGAATTTTCCGATGACCACGCCCAGCACAATCAGCGCAATGGCTATGACCAGGTAAGGCAGCTTTACCGATGAAGCCTCCTGCAGCCGGTACGCGTGCAGCGCCGCCGGCGACATAGTCAGCAGCTCAGGTCCGCTCTTGGGCGCCGCCGCAGCGCCCAGGATCAGTAGTCCGCCAAAATAGGGCGCCACCGTCGTGCCCAGCGAGTTGAACGCCTGCGTCAGATTCAGCCGGCTGGAGGCGGTGCGCGCCGGTCCCAGCACGGCGACGTAGGGGTTGGCTGCCACCTGTAACGCCGTGATGCCGGCGGCAAGGATGATGAGCGCGGCCAGAAACAGCGGAAAGGACGGAGCGCTCGCCGCGGGAATGAACAGCAGCGCGCCCAGCCCCATGATGAGCAGTCCGGCAACCATCATCTTCTGATACCCGATCCGCTCGATGATTTTTCCCGATGGCACCGAAAACACGAAGTATGCCGAAAAAAAGCAGAACTGGATCAGCATCACTTCCGCGTAGTTCAGGTCGAAGATCGACTTCAGGTGCGGGACCAGAATGTCATTGAGGCAGGTCAGAAAACCCCACATGAAGAACAGCGTGGTGACCATCGCCAGCGGTCCGCGATAGCTGCGCTCGCCCGTGCCCGCGCTGACCGTGGTTGCGTTCTGCTGTGTTCCCAGTGCCATGCTCCACTTAGATGTCAGAACCGCCTCACCATGTTCTCTGCATGGGGTGGCCCTCGGTGTTGAATACCGCTTTGCTCAGGTCAACCGTTGAGGCCGGCGCATACAACAGGTACAGATACTTCAGGGTCTCGGCCAGGAAGAAGCTCTCCATGGCGTCACGCTTCTCCTTCGTCTCCACATTGCGCAGCGCGGCAAATGCAACGTCGGTCCGGCAATACTTCTCCAGGCTATCCGCAAACGTCCTGCCCATATCCAGGTACCGGGAATCGCCGGTGAAGCGGTACAGATAATACGTCGATTCAATGATCTCGGGACGAAGCTCATAACCCGGGGAAGTGATTTTCATGTTCGAGTAGTCGATCTCCTCCGGCTCGACTCCGAACGTTGTCCACATCCTGTAGCTCGATTCCTGAAGCCGCTTCGCGCGCTCCAGGTCCCCGGAAAGCGCCAGAACGGCGGGAAAAAACGCGTCCAGAGCGCCGTAGCGCGTGGAGACCCGGGCGCCTGTGTTCATGTCGACCTGCGCGTACCACAGTCCGCCCGCCGTCTGGTCCGCAACGTAGCGGTTCAGCGCGGCGATACTGGTTTGCCACATCCGCTCGCAATCGCCGTCCCGGAACAGAATCGAACACTTCAGCAGATATTCGTAGTACGAATCGATGCCGCCGCTGATGTGACTGGTTGGGTCGATCCACCTGCCCGTTTCGACATCGATCGTCGAGCCGACCAGGCCAATGGGCGAGCGCCGGTCATAAAGCGCCACCAGCGCCCGCTTCGCTTTTTGGTAGTACATCGCCTTGCCTGTCAGCTTACTCAGCGTGCCGAACTCGATCAGCAGCGATCCGATCTCCGCCGGATTGCTTTCGGCTCCCCTGACGGCGCCCGTCTTCAGATTGACGTACATATACGGCATGCCGG
This sequence comes from Binatia bacterium, assembly GCA_035516415.1. Lineage (GTDB taxonomy): Bacteria > Acidobacteriota > Terriglobia > Terriglobales > Acidobacteriaceae > Bog-257. Next base: position 27,258 of record DATJAI010000077.1, read on the forward strand.
TTGGCGAGTTGAACGCCGGCAGCAGGCGCGTGCCCAGATCGTCAGCCAGCACCAGCAACTTCTTGTCGCCGCTGAGCTGATAGCTGCTGAGCAGGCCGCCCAGCAGGCGGATAGTGATCTCGAAGTTCTTGACGTAAATGTCCCGGTCGAACGAAAGCTGCCGGTCGATGAGTTCACGGTCCTCTTTCGCATCATTGTTCAGGCCCATCAGCAGCATGGTGTCCAGCGCATCCACTGGCGTCATCAGCAGCGGGGTGCCGTCGGGGTCCCCAACTCGCGCCGCGTTTGCGCGAGGTGAGGTGATGGAGTACCAGTCCCGATAGCTCTTCGAAAGCGGCTTCAGCTCATCATGCCCCCAGGCATATTGCCGGTAGCCGCTCCATGCGTGCTGAAAGTCGCGGCGGACACGTTCGGCCATCTCGGCCTTCTGCCGCTCGGTCCACGGGGTATGGTTCGGCGCAGCCGCCTGTGTCCAGGCGGGCAGCACTGCCCAGAACAGAAGCAGGACAGGAAGCTGTCGTATTGTCGCTATTGCCGGGCAGCCGCAGGTCCTGGTGCTCGGGTGCATGGTTCTATGCCGCGCTGCCCCGCGGTGCCGCCCGCAATCCGGAATGAATCTGCAAAAACCGGAACACCTGTGCGAGCGAAAAAATTCCCTGCAGTTTGCCTTCAGAAACCACCGCCAGCTCGTTGACCCCCTCGCGGGTCATCAACTGCAGGGCCCTGTCGGCCGGCATGTCGGGAGGAACCACGCGCAACTGGCTGAGAGGCCGCATCATGCTTTGCACTGCCGTCTGGCTCCATTCGTCACGACCCACTTTCTTCACCTCGTCCGGCGTGATGAGCCCCACCATGTGCTCTCCCTGGACGACGATATAACAGCGCGTCGCGCTGTGCAGCAGGTAGTGGTCGACGAAATCGCGCAGGCTCAGATACCCCTCCACCGTAGTGCAATCGCGTTCCATGATGTCGCTCACGTGGCGATCGCGCAATGCGGACATGAGCCCGACCTGGGCGGAGCTGCTGCGCGCCGCGTCGAGCAGAAACCAGCCGATGAACGCCAGCCACAGCCCGCCAATATTCGCTCCCGTAAAGAATCGGTAGACGCCCCAGAAAATGAACAGGAACGCCACGCCCTGTCCGACCAGAGCGGCCAGGCGAGTGGCGCGGTCCGCATTGCCGGTAATCCACCAGACAATCGAGCGCAGGACGCGTCCGCCATCCAGCGGGTACCCCGGAATCATGTTGAAGGCAGCCAGCACGATGTTGATATAGCCGAGCCACAGCAGCACGGCAATCGCCGGGTTGCCGGGCTCCCTGGCCGCATTCCATCCCCAGAGGCGCGCGATGCCCGTGCAGAGCAGGCCGATCACGAAGCTGGTGAGCGGGCCTACGATGGCGATCCAGAACTCCGATTTCGCGTTGGGGGCCTCGGATTCGATTTGCGACACGCCGCCGAGCGCGAACAGCGTGATGGCGCGGACCCGCAGGCCCCGCGCTTTCGCCACCAGGGAATGGGCCAGTTCATGCAGAAGCAGGGCAACGAAGAAGAGGACAGCCGTAATGACCGCTGCCGACCATACGGCAACGCCGCTCCATTCCGGTTTGACCACGTGGAAGTGCCCCGCCAGCGAAAGCGCAATCAGCGTGGCGATAAGGAACCAGCTATAGTGAAGCCCGATGGCGATGCCGCCAATACGTCCGAGTTTGATCTGGGAATGCAAGGATTGTGGTCCTCAGCGGTTGCTGTCATGGCGCCAGGACTCGGTAACGATAAATCTGCCTCGTCAAAATATAGATCATAACCTGGCGTCCTGCCGCCAAATCGGCGTGAAGGTATTGGGTCAGTTTGAGTGTCATCCCGAGCAAGCTTTTTTGCGCAGCGAGGGATCTGGGCGTCCCGATTCGCGCCGGTGCCGGAAAGGGACGCATCGTTATTCAAACTGACCCACTACCGGCGCGAATCAATTCTGGAAAACCGGTTCTCCTGCAGATACTCTGGTACGGCATCATGGCCCTGCTGCTCACCCACGCCACACAGCTTCTGACACTCCGGGGCAACGGCAACAACCTTCCGCGTCGCGGAGCGCGCATGCGGGAACTCGGCATTGTCACAGACGGTGCGGTGCTGGTGGATGAAGCGAAGATCGTCGCGGTTGGAGCCAGCGACGAAGTCGCAAAGCATGATCTGGCCAGGCGGCAGCGCGGACGGCTTGAGGAGATCGATTGCCGCGGCAAGGTCGTCCTGCCGGGCTTTGTGGATTCGCACACCCATCCGGTATTCACCGCTCCGCGCCTTGTTGACTTCGAGAAGCGCATCGCGGGGGCGACTTACGAGGAGATCGCACAGGCAGGCGGGGGCATTCGCGCCAGCCTGCTCGGAGTTCGCGAAGCATCAAAACAGGAACTGGTTGTCCACGTTCTTCGCGCCCTGCGTGAGATGTCCGCCCAGGGTACGACGGCGGTTGAGGCGAAGTCGGGCTACGGGCTGAGCTTCGATGCGGAAATTAAATCGCTGGAGGCGATTCGCGAGGCATCGCGGCAATGGAAGGGAACTGCGGTTGCAACGCTGCTGGGCGCACATGTGGTCCCGCCGGAATATCGCGACCAGCCTGACGAGTACGTCCGCGTGGTCTGCGAGGAGATGATCCCCGCGGCGGCGAGAGGCAAACTGGCCGACTTCGTTGATGTCTTCTGCGAACGCGGAGCGTTCACTCCGGAACAGTCACAGCGCATCTTGCGCAACGCCATGGAACATCGGCTGGGTTTGCGGGCGCACGTCTGCCAGCTCACGCCCACGGACCTCGGCCCGCTGCTTCAGCTCCACCCGGCATCCCTCGATCACATGGACTTCGTCAGCGACGGCGATGTTTCCGCGCTGGCGGCAACGGACACAATTGCAACCCTGCTTCCCGCGGCAAACTACTTCCTCGGACCAGGAGCCTTTCCGCCTGCGCGCAAGCTGATCGATGCAGGCGTAGCCGTCGCGCTCGCCACCGACTACAACCCCGGCACGGCGCCTACGCCATCCATGCCATTCGTCCTCTCCGTGGCCTGTACCCACATGAAGATGTCGCCCGCCGAAGCGATCACGGCCGCCACCTACAACGGCGCCTGCGCGCTGCGGCTGCAGGAGAGGAAGGGAAGTCTCGAACCGGGCAAGGACGCCGATATTGCCATCTTCGAGGCAAGCGATTATCGCGAGCTGGCCTACTGGTTCGGCGTGAACCGCTGCCGCCAGACGATCCTCGGCGGAGTGCCGCAATTGGTGGTTTCGCAATAGGGAAAAATTGGCCGCTCCCGGTTCAGCGAGGAACGGCCCCAGAATCAGGCTTTCGCCTTCACAATCCGCATGCCGTAGAACGATTTCCAGATGAAGAAGAAGGACACCAGGAAAAACGCCACGGCCAGCACATGGCTGAATCCCGAACCGCTGGTCGAGGTGAGCTGCACCGCCAGCTCCACGGCCAGCAATCCGAACAGCGTGGTGAACTTGATGATGGGGTTCATGGCCACCGAGGAGGTGTCCTTGAAGGGGTCGCCGACAGTATCGCCCACGACCGTCGCATCGTGGAGCTCGGTTCCTTTCTGCTGCAGCTCGACCTCGACGATCTTCTTGGCGTTGTCCCAGGCCGCGCCGGCATTGGCCATGAACATCGCCTGATAGAGACCGAACGCCGCAATCGAGATCAGGTAGCCGATGAAGAAGAACGGCTCGACAAACGCGAACGCCAGGGTCACAAAGAACACCGCAAGAAAGATGTTGAACATGCCCTTCTGCGCGTACTGCGTGCAGATTTGCACCACCTTCTTCGAGTCGCTCACCGAAGCCTTCTCGACGCCCTCAAGTCGGATGTTGGCCTTGATGAACTCCACCGCCCGATAAGCGCCGGTGGTTACCGCCTGGGTGGAGGCGCCGGTGAACCAGTAGATGATGGCGCCGCCGCTGATGAGTCCGAGCACAAAAGGCGCGTGCAGCAGCGAGAGATTTTCCTGTCCGTGGGTCAGCCCGCCGGTGAGCGCCATGATGATGGAGAAGATCATGGTGGTCGCGCCCACGACTGCCGTGCCGATCAGCACCGGCTTCGCCGTGGCCTTGAAGGTGTTGCCCGCGCCATCGTTGGCTTCCAGCAGGTGCTTCGCGCGCTCGAAATTAACGTTGATGTTGTAGTCCTTCTGCAGCTCGGCGCTGACACCGGGCACCTGCTCGATCAGCGACAGCTCGTAGATGGACTGGGCGTTGTCCGTCACCGGCCCATAGGAGTCGACCGCGATGGTCACCGGCCCCATGCCGAGGAAGCCGAAGGCGACCAGGCCGAAGGCAAACACCGCCGGCGCCAGCATCAGGTCGCCAAGCCCAAAGGTACTCACGTAGTAACCGATCGACATCAGCGAGACCATGGTGAGACCCAGGTAGTAATCGGAGAAGTTGCCGGCGACGAAGCCCGACAGAATACCGAGTGACGCTCCGCCCTCCTCTGCCGAAGTCACCACTTCCCTAACGTGGCGCGACTCCACGGAAGTGAAGACCTTTACCAGTTCCGGGATGACGGCGCCAGCCAGGGTGCCGCAGGAAATGATGATGGCCAGCTTCCACCATTGCGAGGTATCACCCGCAAGATCGGGGACAATCAGTTTCGACACGATGAAGGTCAGCACGATGGAGATGATCGAGGTTAGCCACACCAGCGAGGTCAGCGGCGCCTCGTAGTTCATCTCGTCGGCATTGCCGTAGCGGCCCTTCGCGATGCCTTCGTTCAGGAAGTACGCCACCGTGCTGGACACCAGCATCATGATGCGCATGATGAAGATCCACACCAGCAACTGCACCTGCACGGTAGGATTGCGCACACCCAGCAGGATGAAGGTGATCAGCGCCACACCGGTGACGCCGTAGGTCTCAAAGCCGTCGGCGGTCGGGCCAACCGAATCGCCCGCATTGTCGCCGGTGCAATCGGCGATGACCCCGGGGTTGCGCGCGTCGTCTTCCTTGATCTTGAAGACGATCTTCATCAGATCGGAGCCGATGTCGGCGATTTTGGTGAAGATGCCGCCGGCGATACGCAGCGCCGCCGCGCCCAGCGACTCGCCGATGGCGAAACCGATGAAGCAGGGGCCGGAGTAGGTGCCCGGCACGAACAGCAGGATGCAGAGCATGATGAGCAGCTCGACTGAAATCAGCATCATGCCGATGCTCATGCCGGCGCGCAGCGGAATCGAGTAGCACGGGAATGGCTTGCCGCCCAGGCCGGCGAACGCCGTCCGCGAATTGGCGAAGGTGTTGACGCGGATTCCGAACCACGCCACACCGTAGCTGCCCAGAATGCCGATGACACTAAACGCGAGAATGATAGGCAGCGTCACTCCTACCGGGCTGATGGGCCTCAGCCATCCGAAGTAGGCCAGGATTACGGCCGCGATGAAGACCCAGAGGAGGATGAGAAACTTGCCCTGCGTCTGCAGGTAGGTCTTGCAGGTTTCATAGATGAGCTCGGAGATTTCGCGCATGGCGCGGTGCACCGGCAGCTTCTTGAGCTGCATGTAAATCATCAACCCGAAGAGCAGCCCGAGCGCGCAGAAGATCAGCCCGATCAGCAGAATGTTGTGGCCGTTCATGCCGAGGAAGCTGACAGAAGAGAGATCGGGGACCCGCAGGTTGGCTTCTCCGCCTCCCTCTTCAGGCTGGGCGAAGGCGCTGGAAGCATGCAGCAGGAGAAATGCGAGCACGCCGCTGAGATATTTACTGACGCCTTTCACTGAAACCGGGGTCCCCATTGCGCCCGGTTTTGGCGCGATGGGCTCGTCCGGCGAGAGCCGCCGCAGGGCGGCGAGCCAAGTATACATATAATTCCTCCGATGGGCGCGCCGGGGCGGCGCCCATGAATGATGACGTTACGGTTGTTTCACTCTCAGATCGTTTCCTTAGATCATTGACCTGCCAGCAGGCCGGGCGCGCACAGCTCGCAGCTCGCAAAATCGCGGCGATGCGAGGCTGTGTATGGGCCCGCTGGAACCCGGAAACGCGCTTCCACTTCAAGACAGAAGTGTTGAGGCTTGGCCGCGTCGGGAACACTTGCACCAGTTTGTGTGCATTTCGGAGCCGACTCCGAAACGCGACACAAAGGCGAGTTTTTATAACATTTTGGGGAAGCCGGGGTCAATGACGGGCCGCACCCATTCCTCAGGTATCGCGTGCTCCCCGCTGCCTGCGCGCCTGCGGCGGCTGCGGGAACTCGCCGCAGCACCGCGCTGCCGTACTGTAAAATATGCCCGCACAGCGGCTTGAGGTCTTTTGCTGAAGCTGCTGTTGAAGGAGGAAATCCTGATGGACGCTGCCGACCCGCTACTTGCACCCATTGCCGGAGCCCAGCATACCGAACTCGGCGGAGTCCAGCTCGACATCGTCCACACGGGAAACGCCCGGGTCAAACGGTCCATCTATCCTCCCGGCTTCCACTGGGCACGCGATATCAAGCCCCATGTGGGCACCGACGCCTGCATGCACACGCATGTCGGCTTCCTTGCCCGTGGACACATCCATATGGAGTTCCAGGACGGCTGCACCCGCGACTACGTTGCGCCGCAGGTGGTCGTCATCGAAGCCGGCCATGACGGGCGCGTGGTCGGCAGCGAACCGGCAGTCCTCATCGAATTCGACTTCGAAGACGACACCGCCACTCGCCTCGGCCTGCCCGAGCGACACGGGCACGGCAAGCCGTAGCCGTCAGGAAGATACATGGTGCTGCGCCGGCGCAGTTTTTCGCGGGCAGGGCGCATTCCGGATACTGAGCACGCTATTTTCTTGCCAGCTGCTTTTCGATGTCCGGTGCGATTCTTTCCGGAGCGGTCATGGGCGCGTAACGCTCGACCACATTGCCCTGCCGGTCGATGAGGAACTTGGTGAAGTTCCACTTGATGGAGTCGCCCAGCAGCCCGCCTTTCTCGCTCTTCAGGAATTTGTATAGCGGATGAGCGCCCTCGCCGTTGACCTCAATCTTTGAGAAGAGCGGGAACCCGACCTCATAGTTCAGCTCGCAAAACGATCGGATCTCCTCGTCGGAGCCGGGCTCCTGATGGCCGAACTGGTCGCAGGGGAACGCGAGCAGCTCAAAACCGCGGTCTTTGTATTTCGCGTACAGCTCCTGCAGGCCTTTGTATTGCGGCGTGAAGCCGCATTGGCTGGCGGTGTTGACAATGAGCAGCACCTTGCCTTTGTAGGCGCTGAGTTTTCTTTCTTTGCCGTTATTCAGCGTAGCGGAAAAATCGTAGATTCCCATTCGACTCTCAAAATCGGGTCCGCCACCGGATTAACCGCTGGTAGTCTGTGTGGTGTCCGCATATTCGTAGCATAAGTGCAAGTATCCTTGAAAGGGCACGGCTTCAGCCGTGCCGCGGGGATGCCGAAGAAAACGCGGGCTTTAGCCCCTGCGGTTTTGGAGCTGATCATCCGCAAAGTTTCTTCGCGAATATCTGGGACGCCACACTGGCTGCTGTGGCTAGTACGCTTTCGCGATCACCACCCGCCGCTCCACCGGCTCTCCCGTGACAATACATTTGCCCGCACCATCGTACTCATCCACCAGCGGGATACAGCGGATCGTTGCCTTGAAGTCTTTCATGCGCTGGTCGCACGCCGGGTCATCTTTGACGTGCGCCATGACGAACTTGCCGCCGCCCTTCTCGGCGGTCGCGTCCTTCAGGATCGACTCCACCTCTCCGATGGAGTTCGCCAGCACGGTGTTGGCTTTCAGTCGCTGTTTCGCCGCATCGTACATCGCCTTCTGCATTTCGCACAGCAGCGACGGCAGCTTCGACGCAAGCTCGGCCTGCGGCATGGGCGTTTTCGTCCCGGTGTCGCGACGTTTCACTACCACATTGCCTGCGGCCAGGTCCCGCGGCCCCAGCTCCAGCACGAGGGGCACGCCGCGCCGCTCCCAATGGAAGAACTTCGCCCCCGGGGTCTGCCCCTCGCGGTCGTCGACCTTCGCGCCAACCCCCTTCGCGATGCGATGCGCGGCTTCCAGTACGCGCTCCTTTTCCTCATCCTTGCGATAGATGGGCACCATCACCGCCGTGGTCGGCGCCAGCTTCGGCGGCAGCACCAGACCTTTGTCGTCGGAGTGGCTCATGATGAGCCCGCCAATCAGCCGCGTGCTCACCCCCCAACTGGTCTGCCACACGTAATCCAGCTGCCCCTCGCTGTTCTGGAACTGCACGTTAAACGCCTTGCCGAAGTTCTGCCCCAGATCGTGGCTGGTGCCCGCCTGCAGTGCGAAGCCGTTCTGCATCATGGCCTCGATGGAGTAACTTTGCAGCGCGCCGGCGAACTTTTCCGACCGGGTCTTCAGGCCTTTGATCACCGGCATCGCCATTACGTTCTCGGCCACGTCGGCGTACACGCCCAGCATGCGCAGCACTTCCTCCACGGCCTCTTCGTGATTGGAGTGTGCCGTGTGCCCTTCCTGCCACAGGAATTCGGTGGTACGCAGGAACATGCGGGTGCGCAGCTCCCAGCGGATGATGTTGGCCCACTGGTTCACCAGCACCGGCAGGTCGCGCCAGCTCCTGATCCATTTGGCGAAGAAGTGCCCGATGATGGTCTCTGACGTCGGGCGCAGCACGTACGGTTCCTCAAGCTGCTTTCCGCCGGCCACCGTCACCACCGCCAGCTCCGGCGAGAAGCCTTCCACGTGCTCCGCTTCCTTGTGCAGAAAACTCTGCGGGATGAGCAGCGGGAAATAATAGTTCTGGTGGCCTGTCGCCTTGAAGCGATCGTCAAACTCGCGCTGCAACAGCTCCCAGACCGCATAGCCATTGGCCTTGATGACCATGCAGCCCTTGACGATCTCGGCCGGCTCGGCCATGTCGCCCTGTAGTACGACGTCCTGGTACCAGCTGGCAAAATCCTGATTGCGCGCAGTGATGGGAGACTCGGCCATGAATGCTCTTCGTCCGGGGAATTGGGATAATTATCCAGCCTGACAGATTGAGAGGCTTACGTCCAGTGTAGGTGCGTGCAGGCGGCCTTCTGCTATAGTTGCTGCAATTGTCCACCCACGCGCCCAAACTCGCACAGGATCGCAATGTATCGTCGCCTCACTCCGCCGGACTGCGGAACCGGCTGAAGCACTGGTATATCGTGGCCGCGGTCGGCCTGCTGAATGCGATACTGCTGCTGCTCGTCCTCAACCTAGCGCTGTACGCTGTCCTTCGCCTCAGACATCCTGCACCCCGGCCGGCCCCGGCCGTCAACTTCACGCAGCATAACGATCCGCGCAGGCTGCAGGCCGCCTATCCCGGATGGCGGGAGCAGGACGTCAGTGACCTGCTGCGTGAAACCCCGAGAGCCGATCGGGAATTCGAATATGAGCCGCTGACGGGCTTTCGTGAACGGCCCTTCCGCGGCCGCTTCGTCAACATCGACCCGGCCGGCTTTCGCTATTCGAAGAATCAGGCCCCCTGGCCGCCGCAACCGGGAGCGACCAACGTCTTTCTGTTTGGTGGTTCCACCGCGTTCGGCTACTACCTTCCCGATGACCAGACCATTCCCTCCTGGCTGCAGCAATGTGCCGCGGCACGCAACGCGCGCCCGCCGCTCGCGGTTTACAACTTCGCACGGCCGGCTTATATCAGCACCCAGGAGCTGGCGCTGTTTCAGCAACTGCTTCGCGCCGGACATGTGCCCACAGTCGCCATCTTCATCGATGGGCTGAATGACTTCATTTTTTCCGACGGAGTTCCGAAGTTCACCGCCGAGCTACGCGGCTTCATGAATGGAGAGACGGCGTCGAACCCGCTGAACAGTCTTCCTATGGTGCGGGCTGCGCACTGGCTGAGCAACCGCTGGAGCGGGACAGCCGCATCCGCTCCGCCAGAGAAGGTTCCCGATTACGCGGACGCGACCGTGCTCGGGCGCGTCACCTCCCGCTGGCTGGCCAACAGGAAGATGATCGAGGCGGCCGCTGCCGCCTTCGGCGTACGCACGGTCTTCGTGTGGCAGCCGATTCCCGTGTACGACTACGACCTCCGCTACCACTTGTTTCTGCATTCCGACAGCGAGTTCGGCGGATTCATCCGCGCGAAGTACGGATATGCGGTAATGAATGGCCTGAGGGAGCAGGGACTTCTCGGGCCAGACGTCCTGTGGCTCGCCGACATGCAACGGGACAGGCACGAAAACCTGTACGTCGACTCGGTGCACTACAATGCCGCGTTTTCAGCGGAGATCGCGGCACGAATCTATGATTTCCTCGAGAAGCCGGGAAGCCGATAAGGGGCGCCGGGACTTGACAGCAGCCGGAGCGGGTGGCATTGCTCAATGCACCGCGATTCCCGCGTATCCAACCACCATATCTTTGTCACCCGACACGTCCCCCGAAGTCGCGTAGCGAATCAGCTCCGCCCGGCAGGCCCCCAGCCTGCGCGCCGCGGTCAGCATGACCACGGCCGGGCCGTAGCCGCACATGCTGATGTTGCCTTCGCGCACCACGTCATACAAGCCGCGCGGATCCAGCGCCAGCAACTGATCGATCGCCCGCCGGTCCTTTACCCGCGTGACCCTGTCGCTCTCATAATGATTCATGTCACTGGAGGCAATTACCAGCCAGGGTCTCTCCTGCCCGGCAAGCGTGTTTCCTATCGCGGTCCCCAGAGCGCTGAGCACTTCGAAGTTGCCCGTGCCCACGGTGATGGGAACAAAGCGGAATTCCGGCGCCAGCACCTGCAGAAACGGAAGCTGCACTTCCAGGGCATGCTCGTAACGGTGCGCCTCCGGATCCTCGGTTAGCAGCGGCATGCCGGTTTTCAGCTCCGTTGCCAGCTCCTCGTCAACCGGCGTCTCGCCCAGCGGCGTCTGCCAGGCCCCTTCGCTCATGATGGCCAGAGGTTCGCCAACACCGGTATGGTTCGGACAGAGGATTACCGCGCGCTGCGGCAGTTCAAGCCGGCCATACACTGCCCCGGCAACATGTCCCGAATACATGTATCCGGCGTGAGGAACCACGCAGCCCAGGGCGTGTATTTTCGGTTTCCGCGCATCGCCTGCGGGCGCGGTGTAGCTCTCGACTTCAGCGCGCAGGCGTTGCGCATTGGCTGGGTAAAACCGGCCGGCAACAGCGGGTTGGCGGATAGCAGTTGCCATAGGTTTACGCGGTGGTGACTCAGGCCACTTTGAAATGCCTCTTCCGGTCCCGCCCCGAGAGTTGCCGGAGATCTACGCCGTTGCGCTCGCGTTTGCAGCAGAGGAAGACGCAGCAGTCCTATCGCCCCTCTCAAGTTTACGCCTTCCGTAGCGCGCGATATACGGCTGCCGCTTTCTCCAGCGGCAGGGCTTCCGCGCGCACATCGCTGCGCAGCCCGCCGGATTTCAGGGCCGCGCGGATTGCCGCCTCCTCATATTGCCCGCGCAGGTTGTTGACCAGCGTCTTGCGCTTCTGTGCAAACGACCGCTTCAGGAATGCGATAAAGGGCTCCTCCTCCACCTGCAATTCCGCCAGACGCGGGGCCATGGTCAGCCGGACCACAGTCGAATACACGCGCGGCGGAGGCGAGAACGCCCCCGGCGGCAGCGTGAACAGCTTCTCGACCCGCGCGAACAACTGCGCCGTCGCCGAGAGCAGGCCGTAGTCGCGCGTGCCTGCCCTGGCGGTGATCCGGTCGGCTACCTCCCGTTGCACCATAATCACTGCCCGCTCGATGTTCGCGTGCAGCTCCAGGATTCGCAGCACGATCTCTGAAGTGATGTAGTACGGCAGGTTGCCCACCACATCGACCGTCTCCGGCTGGGTAGGACGGAGATCATGCAGCGGTCCAGGACGGCGTCCGAGGATGGAGGGAAACTCTGCAGAGACGAAATCCGACTCCAGTATCTCGACGTTGCTCCTGGTCGCGTAGCGCATGCGAAGCTGGGCCGCCAGCACGCGGTCCAGTTCAATGCCGATCACCCGCCTGGCCCGCAGGACCAGCAGATCGGTCAGCACGCCTCGCCCCGGCCCGATTTCGATCACCGTACGGCTGGAGATATCGCCCAGCGCATCGACAATTCTGTGCGCCGCTCCCGAATCGAGCAGAAAGTGCTGCCCGAGCTTTGGTTTACGTTTCGGGCTGCGGTCCGCTCCCGCTCCTTTGGCCGCGCTCCTAACCACGTTGACCCTCTTTTGACTTCGCAGTTAGACTCAGATGTTTCGACATTTTCACCTTGTTCTCAGCGTAGCTCACCCAGTTTTCGTGTTCCACGCGGGCCTGGATCGCGGCGTGGAGAGGTTCGATGCATATCGCCTTTGCGGCATCCGAGTGTGTGCCCTTTTCAAAGACCGGTGGCCTCGCAGATGTCATTGGAGCTTTGCCGCCGGCATTGGTGAGTCTGGGACACCGCGCTACCGTTTTTCTGCCCCTGTACCGGCAGACCGCGCTGGACAACCCCCGCGTCGTCATTCCCAGCATCACCGTGCCTTTTGATGACCGCTACCGCTTCTGTTCGGTGCTCGATGGCGGCATGCGCTCGGGAGTGCAATTCTATTTCATCGATTATCCGCCTTTCTTCGACCGCGATGGACTTTACGGTACCTCGCTGGGCGACTATCACGACAATGCCGAGCGCTTTGCCCTCTTCTCGCGCGCCGTGCTGGAGGCGGTAAAGGTCCTGGGCGCGCCCGACGTCCTGCACTGCCACGACTGGCAAACCGCCCTGGTTCCCATACTTCTGAAAACTCTCTATTACGAAGATCCCGCGTTTGCGGCTGCGCCCTGTATCTTCACCATTCATAACCTGGGATATCAGGGACTCTTCCCGCCCGAGATTCTGCCCCTGCTGATGCTGCCGTGGGACCTGTTCACCATCTCCAAACTGGAATTCTACGGTAAGGTGAACTTTCTGAAGGGTGCCATCTCCATGGCCGATTTCATTACCACCGTGAGCCGCCGCTACAGTCAGGAGATCCAGACGGCGGAGTACGGCTTCGGCCTGGAAGGTGTGTTGCGGGCGCGGGGCAGCACGATTGCCGGAATTCTCAACGCGGTCGATTATGTTTCCTGGAACCCCGAAACGGACCCCTTTATTGCCGCGCACTACTCGGCTGCGGACCCTGGCGGCAAGGCGAAATGCAAGCCCGACCTGCTGAACCAGTTCGGTTTGGCGACGGACACGCACCTGCCGGTGGTGGGCATGGTTTCGCGCTTCGTCCCGCAGAAAGGTTTTGACCTCATCCAGCAGGTGGCGGACCGACTGGCGCTGGAAGACCTTTTCATGGTCGTCCTGGGCAGCGGCCAGCGCGAGTACGAAGAGATGTTCCGCCGCCTGGCCCGGCAATACCCGCAGAAGTTCGGGCTGAAGATTGCCTACGATGAGGCGCTCGCCCACAAGATCGAGGCCGGCAGCGACATCTATCTGATGCCTTCTCACTATGAACCGTGCGGGCTGAACCAGATTTACAGCATGCGCTACGGTACCGTGCCGGTGGTGCGGGCGACGGGTGGGTTGGACGACACCGTCGAACAGTTCGATCCGCGCACTCTGAAGGGGACAGGTTTCAAATTCCGGGAATACAGCGGCGAGGTGATGCTGGAAGCCCTGCGCGCGGCCGTCGCCCTCTATCGCGCCGACCAGAATGCCTGGCACGTGCTGATGCAAAACGGCATGGCGCAGGACTACTCGTGGATCAACTCGTCCCGCGAGTACGTGAAGGTCTACGAGCGGGCGCGGCAGATAAAGCAGCAGGCCGCCGGCGGCTGACATGCTGAAGTTGCGCCACCCCTTTTCCGCTCTGCTGTTCCTGCTCGCGTCGGCAGCCCTTTCCGCCGGGCAATCGGAGCCGGCGAACACCCGGCTGCCGCTGCCCTCCGGCAAAACATTGCAGCTTCCGTCCCCCGGCGCGCCACAACGCACCAACAGCTTTCCCACGGCGGTGGCGCTCAGCTCCGACGGCAAATATCTGGCCATCCTGAACAACGGCTACGGCACTGCCGAGGCGAAGTACCAGCAGTCCATCGCGCTGCTGGATCTTGCGACAAACCAGTTGCGCGACTTTCCCGATCCGCGCCTCGGCCCGAATGCGAAACAGACGTATTTCCTGGGCCTGGCCTGGAGCAGCGACGGCCGCGAGCTGTATGCCTCGATGGCTTCGATCACCGACCCGGACGGCAAAGCTCCCGGCGACACCGGCAACGGGATCGCAGTATATAGCTTCGCGAACGGCGCGATCACTCCTGATCGATTTTTGAAGCTGCCGCTGGTGCCGCTCGGAAAAGGACAGCGTTTCGCGTACGGGGCCAAGTTTGTGCCGAAGGGAATGGCGACCCCGTATCCGGCGGGTGTTGCTGTGGTCAAGGGTGCCAAGAGTGACGAGCTGCTGGTCGCCGAAAATCTGGCAGACGACGCAGTTCTGCTCGACGCGCAAGACGGAAAAGTGCTGCGGCGCTTCGATCTGTCGCGCGGAACTTTAAGACCTTCGCAGTTCCCGTACACCGTAGTCACGAACCGCGACGGCACGCGCGCCTGGTGCTCGCTCTGGAACGGCTCGGCGGTGGCGGAACTGGATTTGCGGTCCGGAACAGTCGTCCAGCGTATCGACGTGCGACCGCACGCGAGCAATATCCCCGCGAGCAACATCGATGCGTCGGTGCATCCCACGGCGCTGTTGTTAAGTTCGGATGAAGGCTGGCTGTTTGCGGCGCTCTCGAATGGCGATTCCGTGGCAAGGATCAGGACCGCGTTTAGACTGGGCGAGAACTACGTGCAGAGCTATGTTCAGACCTACCTCGATACGCGCCTGTTCTCGCCTTATGGTGGAACTTATCCCATGGCATTGGCGGAGTCCGCAGACCGGCAGGCTTTGTACGTGGCGAATGCGTCGTCGGATGCGGTCGAGGTGTTTCCGATTCCTGATCCGAACCCGCTGGTTGAGGGCTCTGTTGGTCCCGTGCTGGCCGAAGAACCCAAAGAGACCAAACATTTCGACTACTTCATTCCCACCGAGTGGTATCCCACCGCGCTTGCCGTTCATGGAGACGAACTCCTGATTGCCACCGGAAAGGGCCAGGGCACCGGGCCCAATGCTGTAGCGGCAGACAGGGGCAGGCAGCCGGGAAAAGGTCCGCATCAGTACATTGCGACGATGCTGCACGGTTCGATCGCGCGCGTGAGTCTGGCCGATGCCGAGCGCCGTCGCGACAAGCTTACGGCGGAAGTTGTGCGCAGCAATCGCATTGACGGCCGCACCGGCGAGGTTACGTTCACCCACGGCTCCAATCCCATTCGCCACGTCATCTACATCATCAAGGAGAACCGCACCTACGACCAGATTTTCGGCGACATCCCCGAAGGCAACGGCGATCCCTCGCTGGTCATGTATGGCGAGCGGATCACACCGAACCAGCACAAGCTGGCCCGCCAGTTCGGCGTGCTCGACAACTTCTACGACAGCGGCGAGGTTTCAGGTGACGGCCACGTCTGGTCCACTTCGGCCATCACCAGCGACTACACCGAGAAGACCTGGCAGATCAACTATCGCGGCAAGGAGCGCACCTACGACTACGAGGGCTGGACCGGCGACTACATTCCGATGAACGCCGGCGTTCCCGACGTCAACCAGCCGGCGACCGGATATCTATGGGGCAACCTGGCGCGCCACAATCTCACCTATCGCCACTACGGCGAGTTTGTAACCACCACCTGGTGCCGGGAAAATGACGAAGACAATCCGCCCTCGCTTGGCGGGCTGGGTGAACATCCGTCCCCCTGCGCGCGCCAGGAGGTGAAGCCCGGCGAGGAGCTGCCGCCAAGCCTCGGCGGCGGCAGGAGTACTTACCACTACACCATTCCCCTGATCGCCTACGACACGCCCACCAAGCCGGAGCTGAAGGGCCACTTCGATCCAGACTACGCCGACTTCAAGCTCGATTACCCCGACCAGTTTCGCGCCGACGAGTTTCTCCGGGAGTTCGGCGGCTTTGTGAAGGCGCGGCAGACTGGCCAGGGCGAGCAGTTGCCGCAGTTTGTGCTGCTGCGACTGCCCAACGACCACACGGCAGGCACGCGTCCCGGCATGCCGTCGCCCTATGCGTGCCTTGCCGACAACGATCTCGCGGTGGGGCGCGTGGTCGAGGCGGTGTCGCACAGTCCGTATTGGGATGACACGGCGATCTTCGTCCTGGAAGACGACGCGCAGAACGGCGCCGACCATGTCGACGCGCATCGCAGCATCGCGCTGGTCATCAGCAAGTACGCGCCGGGAAATGCAAAGCAGCCCGCGGTTCACCATGAGTTCTACACCACGGTGAACATGGTCCACACCATGGAGGTGCTGCTGGGGCTTCCGCCCATGAACGCGAATGACGCCTACGCGCCAGTGATGGCGCCGATGTTCACTGGGGCAGGCGACCAGCCGCCGTTCGAGGCCGATTATCGCAATCGCAACAACGGCACCATCTATCAGGCCAATACACCCGGCGCCCCCGGCGCGAAGCAGTCGTCGAGGCTGGATTTCTCCCACGCTGACGCCGCCGATGCCGACATCCTCAACGCCATCCTCTGGCGGGCGGCCAAAGGTAACGCTCGCCTGCCCAAACCGCGGCACACGGTCTTTGCCGCCGGGGAGCATCACGATCGCGATTAGATGGCGCGGTCACCTGCCGTCGGCCGTCAGCCGTACAGGGCGATGTTTACGACCACCAGGACGATGGCGCAAAGCGCCGCTATCCCGGTCGAAATCCTTACCAGCCACCAGCATTCCGCACGATCGCTGATGAGGGCCAGAAGCCACGAGACCGCCAGTGCCACCAGAGAGACCGATGCGCAGATCGCGACCCGCGTCTCGAATGTCAACAGTCTGGCGTGCAGGCGCATCTTAATCAGTATTGCTGAGTTTACGCCGGGTCCTGTGGCTGACCGCCACCTGGGGGTCCGCAACACGGTGTTCCCGGGGCGAGTTTTAGCAGTAGAATGACGGGAGCAGTCGTTAATGGGCTAACGGAGAGATGCGGTCAGGTCTGCGTCTGCTAACGGCGGCGGCATGCCCGCGGAGCCATTACCCTTCCGGGACAATCACTGCGGCAGGGAATAGCTCTCCGGGAGATAGTTCGTTTGGAGCGGACGGGCCCCCATTTCTATGTCATCCCCTGAATTTCTCTCGCAGATCCGGCCCGCGGAAGTGTTGCGCGAGGCCATACTGCGTCATGTCCGCTACACCCTGGTCCGGCCCACCTCGGAGCTGAAGCCCGCCGATTATCTCAAGCCCGTATCCCTTGCCATCCGCGATCGCATTGTCGATCGCATGCTGGAAACCGAGTCCCGCTACCGTCACAAAAATTCCAAGCGCCTCTACTACCTGTGCATGGAGTTCCTGATGGGACGCTCGCTGGGCGACAACATCTCCAATCTGCGTCTGGAGGAGCTGTGCCGGGAAGTGCTTGCCAGCTTCGGCATCAGCCTCGACGAGGTGCTGGACAGCGAGAACGATGCCGGCCTGGGCAACGGAGGCCTCGGCCGTCTTGCCGCCTGCTTCCTGGAATCCATGGCCACCCTTGGCATGCCGGGTTTCGGCTATGGCATCGATTACGAGTACGGGCTCTTCAAGCAGGAAATTTTCAACGGCTTCCAGCGCGAGAAGCCCGATCGCTGGAAGGCCAACGGCACCCCCTTCCAGATCGAGCATCCGGAAGAAGCCGTGAATATCCCCCTTTACGGACGGGTGGAGGGGCCGCGCGAGGTCGAACATAGCCTGGAACAGACCTGGTCGAACCAGAAGATCGTAGTCGGCATACCGACCGATATGCCGATCGTCGGATACCTTGGCCAGACCGTGAACTGGCTCCGGCTGTTCACCGCCCGCGCTTCCGAGGAATTCGACATCGAGATCTTCAACCGCGGCGACTACATCCGCGCCGTGGAGCAGAAGATCCAGTCCGAGAATATCTCGCGCGTGCTGTATCCGTCGGACTCGGTGATGAGCGGCAAGGAGCTTCGCCTGGTGCAGGAGTATTTCCTGGTCGCCTGCGCCATGGGAGACATCATGCGTCGCTTCCGCCAGCAGCACAGCAAAATCGAGCTGCTGCCGTCTAAGGTCGCCATCCAGATGAATGACACCCATCCCAGCCTTGCCGTCCCCGAGCTGATGCGCATTCTGCTCGATGAGGAGAGGCTGCCCTGGGAGCAGGCATGGGAGATCACCGGCCAGACGCTGGCCTATACCAATCACACGCTGCTGCCGGAGGCGCTGGAGAAATGGTCGGTGCCGCTGCTGGAGAAAGTCCTGCCCCGGCACATGCTCATCATCTTCAACATCAATCATGAGCTGCTGCGCCAGATGCGGCAATACTCGTTTCTCGACGAAGAGAAACTGCGCCGGATGTCGATCATTGAGGAAGGCTACGAGAAACAGGTGCGCATGGCCCATCTGTGTATCGCGGGCAGTCACGCGGTCAATGGCGTCTCAAAGTTGCATACCGATCTGATCGTGCACTCCCTGGCGCCGGAATTCGCGCAGGTCTGGCCGGAGCGCTTCACCAACAAGACCAACGGTGTAGCTCCCCGCCGCTGGCTGATGAAGGCCAACGAAGGGCTTACCGATCTCATCAGCCGCACCCTCGATGACAACCGGTGGATCACCGATTTGCGCAAGCTGCGCGATCTGGAGCCGTTCGCCTACGATCCGGAGTTCCGCCAGTCATTCCGCGAGGTAAAGCGCCAGAACAAGCTGAAGCTGGCGGGGATCACCCAGGACCTGACCGGCGTATCGATTGATCCGGATTCGATGTTCGACGTCCAGACCAAGCGAATTCACGAATACAAGCGCCAGTTGCTGAACGTAATGGGCATCATCCACGACTATCTTGGCATTGTCGAGCGTGGCGAGATGCCGCGCGTGCCGCGCACCTATATCTTCGCCGGCAAGGCCGCTCCCGGCTACTGGGCAGCCAAGCAGATCATCAAGCTGATTCACAGCGTCGCCGACGTGGTGAATAACGACGAGAAGGCGCGCGACGTGATGAAGATCGCCTTTCTGCCGGACTATCGCGTGTCGCTGGCCCAGCTCATCATCCCCGCAGCCGAGCTGAGCGAGCAGATTTCGATGGCGGGAATGGAAGCCTCGGGCACCGGCAACATGAAACTGGCGATGAATGGCGCGCTCACCATCGGCACCTGGGACGGGGCCAATATCGAGATAGCGGAAGAGGTCGGCGCCGACAACATTTACATCTTTGGCCTGCGCGCGGAAGAAATCCGCGATATGCAGCAGAAAGCCCTGTACAATTCCCGCGAGCATTACGAGAGGGACCCTGCCATTCGTGAGGTAATGGATGCGCTGGCGTCAGACCGCTTCTGTCCCAACGAGCACGGTCTGTTTCGCTGGATCTTCGACGAGCTGATCCATCGCGGCGACCGCTACTTCCATATTGCCGACTTTCCGGGCTATGTTGAGGCGCAGCAGCTGATCGATGGCGAGTACCTGGACGAGGACGTCTGGTGGCGCAAGGCCGTGCTGAACGTCGCCCGTATCGGGAGGTTCTCCAGCGACCGCTGCGTCACCGAGTACGCGCGGGACATCTGGCAGATCGGCGCGTTCGAGAAATCCATCCGTCCCGCGAAACCTGTCGTGCGCAGCACGGCGCCAGTATCGAAGCCGGATGGCGAGGCAGTGCCGGCGGCGGAGACTGCGCCGCAGACCGAAGAGAAGCATGTTGCCGACTGAAGACTGACCCTGACGTCAAAGCCAGGTAAACTCTCATTCCCTCGGCCTGCTGAAAGGAGCGCGGCCCTCCAGGCCGCCCGCCAGTAAAATGATTGTGGCTTCGGCTGCTGAGGGAATTCGCCGTTACCTGATCTCCCGTGTTCTCCCGCTTCTTCAACAACGGTCAACAGGAAAGCCTGGAGAAGCAGCGTGCCCGCATGGTCGAGGAGCAGCTGCGCTCGCGCGGTATTCGCGATGAGCGTGTGCTGGCCGCCATGGCCAGGGTACCACGCGAGGCATTTATTGCCGACGACGCCATCGGGAGTGCCTACGGGGATTACCCGCTGCCGATCGGTGCCGGACAGACCATCTCGCAACCTTACATTGTCGCCGCCATGGTGGAACTGCTGGAGGTGCGCCCTGAGGACCGCGCGCTCGAGATTGGCACTGGCACCGGTTATCAGGCCGCGATTCTCGGCGAACTGGCAGCTGAAGTGTGGACCATCGAACGTCACGCCGAGCTCGCTGACCGGGCGCGTGACATTCTGAAAGGGCTCGGCTACGCGAATGTGCACGTGGTCCATGGCGATGGCAGCCTTGGACTGCCGGAGCAGGCGCCGTTCAACAAGATTCTTGTCGCAGCCGCCGCGCCCCGGGTCCCCGAAACCCTTATTGCCCAACTGGCCGATGGCGGCCGCCTGGTGCTGCCCGTCGGCACACGCTTCGAGCAGCAGGTCCAGCTGGTGCGCAAATCAGGCGACCAGATTTCCGTCACTACACATGACCCCTGCCGATTTGTGCCGCTGGTGGGAGAGCAGGGCTGGGAACCGTAAGGTCGCTCCGGAATGTTGCTTCCTTGACGTCCTCCGGGGGCTCCATCGAAAGACCCTTCCGGCCTGCTAAGGGCTGCTGCCTGCCTTGGTGACAATATAGAAATCCAGACGCTGCCACGTAAAACCGCCAAACCTGATCACCTTGCGCCCCGGTAACCGGTACTCCAGTTCGGCCTTCGTGCCACTGGCGGCCACCACGATGTGAGCTCCGGCGGGAATCTCGTTGCGCTCGTAGTTGGCAACCGGATGATTTCGGTAGAACGCCAAGCCGTACTGCACGGCTGGAGGCACGTCGTAAACGGCGATGTCGGGAACCCGGCCGAGTTCCGTCTGCTGTAACGTGGCTATTACCGGCCGTTGCGAAAGCAGGATGTCGATCATCGGCGCCGTGCCGCGGAGGATGAGCGCGAAGCCGATAACCACCGGCACCAGCGTGGCAAAACGAAGCACGCGATAGCCCTGGTTCTGCAGCGTGAACCAGAGCATCAGGATGGTCACAACAGCCAATGAAGCAGCCACGATGATCACGGTCCGCGGCAATGCCAGATGCAGCAGCCTGAAAGGCACAATAAATGCCGCCGCCAGCATCGCTGCGCAGAGCATGGCGTGCAGCAGGATTGTCCACACCGCCGGCATGCTCCCGTCCTGCTCGCGACGCAGGATAAAATCCGCCAGCAGGATCGTCGCTGCCGGAATCGCCGGCAGGATGTATCCCGGCAGCTTGGAGTGCGAAAACGAAAAAAACACAATGGGGAGCAGCAGCCACAAGGTCAGATACGTGCGCAAATCTTCCTGGCCAGGCGCCTGCTCCGCGGAATAACGCCAGTCGCGAATGGCGTCGACCACTGCGGCTACCACAAATACCGTCCAGGGTACCAGCCCCAGCAGGGCCACCGGCAGGTAAAACCAGAAGGGTTGCGGGTGATGATACAGGTTGCTCGTGAACCGCTCCAGATTCTGCTGCAGAAAGAACATGCGGAAGAACTGGGGATTGGCGCGCTGCATTGCGATGAACCACGGCGCCGCCACCACCAGATACAGCGCAACTCCAGCCGGCCATAATGTGCGCGTGAGTAAGTGTCTATCCCGGCGCACCGCGGCGAAAGCCACAAGGATGACTGCCGCCAGCAGAACCGCAACCGGTCCTTTCGCCAGCGTTGCCAGCGCGAGAAAGAAGTAGAAGCCGAGCAACCAGCTCCGCTTCTGGCCGGCATGCCAGGCGTACCAGGACAGCATGGCCACGGTGAACATCACCGTCAGCGGCATGTCGGTTGACGCGCTGCGGCCGAAGCCGATGACCATGGCGGCAGACGCGGTGATCAGCGCCGCGTCCAGTTGCATGCCAGGCCGGAACCGCCGCGCCCAGACATAGATGAAGATGATCAGCAGGGAAGACAGAACTGCTGATGGCAATCGCGCCGCCGTGTCGCTGACTCCTTTGGCAGCCTGGTACGCGAGCATGGCGCACCAGTAATAAAGCGGCGGCTTTTCCAGCCACGGATTGCCGAACAGAACCGGCGTCACCCAGTCGTGGCGCGCCAGCATCTCGCGCGCGATCTGCGCGTAGCGCGGCTCGTCGGCGCCCACCAGACCGACAGTTTGCAGTCCAACCAGAAACAGAAATCCGCAGAATGCGAGCAGAGCAAGAGCGTCGGTGGAGCGGCGCGCGCGGTCGCCGAGTATGGGAGTGGGTCGCAAGCCTATTGCACGCGCCCCTGATATCCGCGGATGCGAAGTTGCGCCAGCAGGCGCTCGGTCGCCACCGAAAGCGGTCCCGCCACGGCGCACCCGCTGGCGCATTCGTGCCCTCCGCCGCCGAACGCCGCGGCGACGGCTGCCACGTTCACCAGCCCCTTGCTGCGCAGACTTACCCGGAAGTTGCCTTCGGGCTGCTCGCGGAAGAACAGCGCTACCTCCACGCCATGTATGGCCAGCGCATAGTTCACCAGCCCTTCGCAGTCCTCCTCCGTGGCCTCGCAACGTTCCATGGTCGTGCGGTCCACATACATCCACACCAGGGTTCCGTCGCGGTGCAGAGTGCTGAGAGCGGCCCCCAACAGGCGCATCTTGGAGATGTGCGTCGAAAAATACACGTTATGGGCAATCCGCACCGGATCGGCGCCGCAGCGCACCAGTTCCTGCGCCAGAGCGAAGGTCCGCTCGCTGGTGCCCTGAAAGCAGAAGGAACCGGTGTCCGTAAGCACCGCCGTGTACAGGCAGGTGGCGACCTCGGGCGAAATTCTGACCCCCGCTTCGCGCGCCAGGCGGAAGATCATCTCTGCCGTAGCGCAGGCGTCGGGATCGATCCAGTTGACGTCCGCAAAAGGACGCGCCGTGGCGTGATGATCGATGTTGATGAGGTAATGCCGCTCCAGCCCGCTCAGCCGCGTGCGCTGCACGCTGTCGCATTCCAGGATGATCACCGCCTCCGCTGCCGGCGCCTCCTCGGTATGGTGCAGCACGGATTCGGTGAAGGGGAGCGGCGTGTAGACACCGGGAACACCGTCGCTGAGCACCACGCTCGCCTGCTTGCCCATGCTGCGCAGAATCTGCGCGCATGCCAGCGTCGACCCCACCGCGTCTCCATCCGGCCGGGCGTGCGAAGTAAGAATGAACGACCGCCTTCGTTCGATTTGGCTAAGTACTTCGTCCAGCATTCGCGTGGCCCTGGTTTCTACTTACCGTTTTCTCTTCTGAATGCGCTGCAGCAGCTCTTCAATCCGTCCGCCGTACTGTTCGGAGCGGTCCAGCACGAAAAAAACCTCGGGGGCCTGCCGCACCCCCAGGCGGCTGGTCAGTTCGTGGCGAATGTAGCCGCGGGCTGCATTGAGACCTTCGAGGCTTCGCTCTGCCTCCTCATCGCTGCCCGGCGCTGCCACGAAGACGCGCGCCGTCTTTCCATCCGGCGTCAGATGAACCTCGCTGACGCTCACCAGACCAATGCGCGGGTCGCCCAGCTCACCCTCCACCAGAGCGGCCAGCTCCTCCCGCAGTGTCTGCTGCAGGCGTTCGCGATGATGTTTCTGTCCCCTGTTCTCCATAATCCCGACTGCCTGCCAAGAGAAGGAGGAACGTTAGAGCATACGCCTGTTTGTCAAATTGGCGGTGACAATCATCACGATTCCCCGGTCAAATGAGCGCCGAATTCCGCTTCGGGAAGAAAATCCAGAAATGAGTCCGTGATCTCGCCGCCACCGTTATTGGCCAGCCGCATCGCGTGCCGCTCCACATTCTGCATCAGACCCGCGAGATAATCGCGGGAATCGGAGATGCTGACCACGCCCAGGGTGGCGCTCTGCCAGGCATTGCTGGCGTCGAGTTCAGCAACGGCGACATTGAAGTGGCGCCGCAGTCCGTCTTTCACGCTGCGCACCACCTGGCGCTTGTCCTTGAGCGAGCGCGCGCCCTCGATGCGGATCTCCAGGATGAGATACGCGATCATCTCTTATTCCTTCGCCCGGCCTGGGAGAAGCCCTGTTATGCAAAGTCCCGGATACCGGCTCCTCCCTGCGGAGGATTCAGTTCCGGGACGTGGCGAATTCGACTCTTGTCAGCTGATTCGCTGACAACTGCTCCTACACAAAGGCCTCGGCGGCAACCTGCTCGGTAACGAAAACCTCGATGGCGTCGCCGACCTTGATGTCGCCATAGTTCGCGATTGAGACGCCGCATTCCATTCCGGCGCGCACCTCGCTGACATCCTCCTTGAAGCGCCGCACCGAGCCGATCTTGCCTTTGAAGACCACCACGTTGTCGCGCAGCAGGCGCACTTCGGCATCGCGCTTGATCACCCCATCGCTGACGTAGCAGCCGGCAACCGTGCCGACCTTCGGCACGCGGAACGTATCGCGGACCTCGGCGCGTCCCAGATAGGTTTCCTTGACGATCGGTTCCAGCAGGCCGGTCATGGCGCGCTTGATCTCGTCCTGCAGCTCGTAAATGATCGAATGCAGGCGGATATCGACTTTCTCCTGTTCGGCCAGCTCCTGCGCCTTGCGCTCCGGCCGAACATTGAAGCCGATGATGATGGCGTTCGATGCCGAGGCCAGCAGCACGTCGCTCTCCGTAATGGCTCCCACGCTGGCGCGCATGATGGTGATCTTCACCCGCTCGTTCGAAAGCCTGGTCAGCAGATCGCTGAGCACTTCCACCGATCCCTGCACATCGCCCTTGAGGATGATCGAGAGCTCCTTCTGACCGGCGGTCTTCAGCTGCTCCGCCAGACCCTCCAGCGACACCCTTGAGCTCTTGGCCAACTGCGCTTCCCGCGCCCTGGCTTCACGGTATTCGGAGATGCCGCGCGCCTTTTCGCGGTCGGCAACCGCCACCAGTTGATCGCCTGCCTGGGGCAGTCCTTCGAGGCCAAGGATCTCCACCGGAGTCGAAGGGCCGGCCGCTTCCAGCGCCGCGCCGCGATCGTTGAACATCGCGCGCACCTTGC
This sequence comes from Binatia bacterium, assembly GCA_035516415.1. GTDB lineage: Bacteria > Acidobacteriota > Terriglobia > Terriglobales > Acidobacteriaceae > Bog-257. The sequence goes on from DATJAI010000077.1 coordinate 52,196, forward strand.
CAAATACGTTGCCGACCACGAAATTATCGCTGTTGTGCAGCGTGCCGCCCTGCACCAGCACCGTTGCCACCGGACCGCGTCCCCGGTCGAGCTTGGCTTCCAGCACCGTGCCGCTGGCAAGCCGGTCAGGCACAGCCTTCAGGTCCTGCAGATCGGCGACCAGGCAGATCATCTCCATCAGCAGATTGAGATTGGTCTTCTGTTTGGCGGAAACCTCGACAAACACCGTGTTGCCGCCCCAGTCCTCCGGCATCAGCCCGCGGTCCGCCAACTGCTTCTTCACCCGCTCGGGCAAGGCATCGGCTTTGTCGATCTTGTTTACCGCGACGATGATGGGCACGTTCGCCGCCTTGGCGTGATCGATGGCTTCCAGCGTCTGGGGCATGACACCGTCATCGGCGGCGACCACCAGCACGACGATGTCAGTGACCTTGGAGCCGCGGGCGCGCATACGGGTAAACGCTTCGTGCCCGGGCGTGTCGAGGAAGACGATCTCACGGCCGTAGGCGGGCGAGTTCGGGTCGGTAATCGACACCTTGTAGGCGCCGATGTGCTGCGTAATTCCGCCGGCTTCACCTTCGGCAACGTTCGTCGAACGGATGGCGTCCAGCAGACTGGTCTTGCCGTGATCGACATGACCCATGATGGTCACCACCGGCGGACGAGGCACCGCCTGCGCTCCGCCCTCTTCGCCGGTGCCTTCGGCCGTCACCGTATCCTTCGCAAGCTGCTCTTCGAAGCTGATGACGGACGTATCGGCGCCGAAGTGGCGGGCCATCTCGGTTGCCAGATCCGAATCCAGCGTCTGATTGACGGTGGCGAAGACGCCGCGCGCCAGCAGACGCGCAATGAGGTCCTTCGCGCGAATTTCCAGTTTTTCTGCCAGGTCCTTCACGCTGATGCCTTCAGGGATGGTGATGCTGCGCGTGATAGGCAGCGGCTCGCTGGAAAGCGACAGCCGCGGGGGCGGAACGAAGCCCTTCATGGGGCCTTCCTTCACGCCACGTGGCACGTAACGCTGTCCCGGCCGCGCCGGACGTCCCGCCGGACGCTGCCCGGTCGGCGGAGGCGGCGCAATGCCCGGACCGGCCCCAAATCCGGGACGCATTCCCGGAGCTCCCGAGCGGGTCGGATGCGGGCCCCGGCGCTCGCCAGGCCGCACCGGTGGCCGCGGCTGGCCGGCCGGCGCCACTCCTGGACGCGGCCTCTGGAAAATCGGCTTGCCACGTTCCGGCATCACCGCCCGCGGTTGTGCTCCTGCCGAACGGATGGGCGCCTGATACACCGGACGCGGCCCAGTTTGGGGAACAATCAGCCGGCGCGCCGCTTGCGTGCTTGAGGCGCCGGCGACCGGCTGCATTGGCGGTGCCGGACGCGGAGGCGGTGGCACGCCGGGAACTCCTTCAAGCGCCGAAGGCGGTGTAGGAGCAGCTGGACGAGGAGGTGGAGCAATGTGAGCCGCAGGCGTCTGCTCGGCTGGAGCCTCGGCCTCGGAAACTTCCGCGGTGGGCTGCTCAAGGACGGCTGCCTTGCCTTCGACTGGAGCCTCACGTTTTGCAGCCTCAGAAACGGTGTGTCTCGGAGGCTGCGGCGGCTTGGGCGGCGCAATGATCGGGGCGGGTGGACGCGTCACCGGCGGTGTGATCAGGCGAGGCGGCGGTGGCGCCTCCACCGGAGTTGCCGGCTGCGCACTCGACGCCACGGCAGAGGGTGCTGAAGGGGCTGGTTTCGGCGGCACAGCCGATGGCGGCGCCACGGTCGGCCGCATGGCGGCGGGAGGTGCGCTTGAACGCGGAGGTACGGGCTGGGCCGCCCGCTGCGTGATCGCTTTCAGCACATCGCCCGGTTTGGAGATGTGGGAGAGATCGATCTTGGGTTTGAACTCTTCTGTGGCTACGGGGGCGCGTGCGCCGCGGCTGGGGCCCGGCTCGTGCTCGTGGAAGTACTTCCTGACGCGCTCCGCCTCATCCACCTCGATCGAGCTGGAGTGCGTTTTCTTTTCCGTGATGCCGACCTTGAGAAGAACTTCGAGGATCTCGCGGCTCTTTACTTCGAGTTCTCTCGCCAGATCATTGACACGAATCTTGTGCTGCTGCTGCATTACGCCCCGTTTCCTCCGTTATGTTCTGTCCCGCTTACGCCTTCATAGCATCCTCACGGTGTAGTTTGTGGCAGCTTCCGCCGCCGGCTGTCCTCGTTATGAACGTTGCTCGCCCGGCTTTTCCTCGTCTGGCACGTTTTCTTCCTGAAGCTCGCTGGCCGGCCGCTCATGACTCGTTAGCTCGGCCTCGTCGGCCGGAGGCGCACTCTCGACTCCCTCCACCACCTCGGCTTCGAAGTACTGTCCGCTATCCACCAGATCCGCAACCGAATCTTCTGTTGCCTGCGGCTGCTGGCTCAGCCCCAAGTCATCGCCCGACTGACCGGCTGAATCCGCCGCGGCTGGGCTCTCCTCGCCACCCTCGGCAACCACGGCCTCTTTCGGCAGAGGAGTCTCATCGCTGCCCGGCAGACCTTCGCCCGGAGCGGGCTCATCAGGTACGATCTCTGCACCCTCGCCCGCCACTTCACCCGTAACGTCTGTGGCTGCTTCCTCTGCGCCCTCCAGGCTGGAAAAATAATTGTTGACCGCAATACTGATTTTTTCTACGGTCTTCGGCCCGATGCCGGGAACCTCTTCCAGCTGCTCGGGGGTCATGTCGGCCACGGCTTCCACGGTGGTGATGCCGGCCGCGACCAGCTTCTCGATAATCCCCGGCTCCAGGTCAGGCACCGACTCCAGCGGCGTGGCCTGCGGAACCATCATGCCGCGCATCTGCTCTTCAACTTCCTGGCGCTTCTCTTCCTCGCTCTTGATGTCGATCTTCCAGCCCAACAGTTTGGCGGCAAGGCGCACGTTCTGGCCCTTCTTGCCGATGGCCAGCGACAGCTGGCTGTCATCGACGATCACCTCCAGGTGCTTTTCCTGTCCTTCCAGCACCGTGACCCGGCTGACCTTCGCCGGTTGCAACGCCTTCTCCGCGAAGACCACCGGATCCTCGTGATACTCGATGATGTCGATTTTCTCGCCGCGCAGCTCACGGATGATGGACTGCACCCGCATGCCTTTCATGCCGACGCACGCGCCCACCGGATCCACGTCCTTGTCCTTCGACATGACCGCGATCTTGGTGCGCTCGCCGGCCTCGCGGGCGATAGCGCGAATGACCACGGTGTTGTCGTAGATCTCGGGTACTTCGGTCTGGAACAGGTGCGTAACCAGTTCCGGGGCCGCGCGTGAGACTACCACCTGCGGCCCTTTGGAAGCCTTCTCCACCCGCACGATCACCACCCGCACCCGTTCGCCCGGAGCGAACGACTCCAGCCGCGACTGTTCCTTGCGCGGCATGCGGCCTTCCGCTTTGCCCAGGTCGACAATGACGTCCTGACCCTCGGTGCGCTTGACCGTGGCGTTGATGATTTCGCCCACGCGGCCAATGTATTCGTTGTACACCGTGTCCCGTTCGGCCTCCCGCACCTTCTGGAAGATGACCTGCTTGGCAAGCTGCGCCGCAATTCGCCCGAGCACCTCGGTCGGCTTGTAAGTGCGCAGTTCGCCGCCGACTTCCGCGGCGGGATCGATACGCCGGGCATCGGCCAGCGAAATCTGTGAGATGGGATCCTCGATCTGATCGGCGTTCTCCACAATCGAACGCACGGCGTAAGCCCGGATCTGTCCCGTCTCCTTGTCGAGTTCGGCGCGCAGGTTCTCCTGGGTCTTGTAGTACTTTCGGGTGGCCACGACGATGGCATCCTCCACCGCACCCACAACGATCTGCGGGTCGATGCCTTTCTCCCGGCTAAGAGCGTCGATTACGTTGTACAGTTCACTCGCCATAAGATTCGTGCCACCTTCATGCTTGCGGCAGGCTGCTCATTGCCTGCCGGCTCGCGGCCTCGTTAGAACTCGGGGACCAGGTTCGCCTTCTCCACATTCCTCAGATCGATCTCAATCTCCGCACCCGCTTCTGCCGAGGGGTGCTTCTTCGACATCTTCTGCGGCCTCAGCTCCAGCCGAATCCGGCCATCCTCAAACGCCTTCAGACGTCCTTCGAAATGCCGGTTGCCATTCACCGGATCGCGGGTCATTAACCTGATCAGGCTGCCGGTGAACCGCTGGTAATCCTCCGCCTTCGACAGCTTGCGATCCAGACCGGGTGATGAGACTTCCAGCAAATACGTACCGCCCGGAACGGCGTTTTCTACGTCAAAGATGGTGCCTGCCTCGCGGCTGAAACTGGCGCAGTCCTCGTGTGTTACCCCGCCCGGCTTGTCGATATAAATCCGCAACATGCGGGACTTGCCTCCTCCGTGCAGTTCGACATCCACCACTTCCACACTGCTCGATCGCGCCACACGCTCGGCAATCTCCCGAACTTTTTCCAGACCGGCTGCCATCGTTTTCCGTTGTCTGCTCCCGGCGTCTGAACACAGAGCGCCCGTCAGGCTCTCGTTACCACCTGGACTCGCCGTGCGCCAGCGGATTACGGGGTGGAAATAAAAAGTGGGCTGTTGCCCACCGGTGTGCTTCGCCGAATCTGCACGGGTTCACCCGTCACGACGGGACTCGCGACGCAACCCAAACACAACAGTAGCCCTCACTATACGCCTCAGAAACCGGAAATTCAAATGCCAAAGTACCCATCCAGGATGCCGTGGAAAGCGTTCGCGCGGCACATCGATTGTTTGACTATCCCCGTCCTGCTGGTAGAAAATATTTCAGACGCTTGGCCTTGAGCGTCGTCCCTCCGCGAAGTGGGCCTGTGGCGCAGCTGGGAGCGCGCTTCCATGGCATGGAAGAGGTCGTCGGTTCGATCCCGACCAGGTCCACCAAACTTTCCCACTTTAGAATCAGTCACTTGGAAAATCACCAAAGTTACTGCACATCCGTTGAAAAATGCTGGAGGTTTGAGGCGTGAGCGCTACGAAATCAACGGCAGTCGAGATGCGAAGAAATAACGAACATATGATTTGCCAACACAGTCGTGCAAATTCACAGCCGGCAGCAAGATCAGATCACGTCTCAGCGCATCGGGGAATCACTCTGAGTAACTTCCGATGTGCCTGTCAGCTGAGCCCGCGTCGTTTGCGATTTTGAAATCACCGGTGTCGAATTGAATCCTGGATCAGCTAGCACTTGCAATCTTCAGCAGCCCTGGATAAGGGACTACGGCCGACAATGAGTACTTGCTCGAAAAGGGCAGTGATCTGTTGGTAACGTTCGTGAACCGGCGCCCATGTAGACCTTAAAGCAGAGTGTGAAGCACGCAACGAAGTCCTGCACGGGAGAACGATTTTCGCTACTCGGGCGTGTGCTGTCGCTCAGGCAGCAAGATGATGAGCGCCAGGCCAGTTTCCTCGTCATGGATTCGCCGTAAGTGTACAGGCATCTCGGATATGAGCATTTCCAGCGTCGGCCCCACCCGTCCTCCGGGGAAGTGCCCACCGTGCGCCGTTCCGTCGGCTTGGGCGCTCTTGCGTGTTGTGCCCGCAGCGATGAAGAGTCCACAGAACGGGCAAGTGGCTTCGAAGGCTGTGACACGCCGCCGATTCTGCGATTTATAATCGCGCCGTGGCGCAACCGTCCAAAGCCGGCGCGTTAGTCCTGTTCCTGTTTGGCTTGCCCTTCTTTGCATTTGGTGCCTATGCCAGTTTTGCCTTTTTCACCTCAGCTCCTTCCGTGCACAATAACTCGAATCCCATAGCTGGCGCGATTTTCGCTTCGGTGTTCGCCATCATCGGCGCCGGGCTGATGTTTGGGGCCGTGTATGGCTATCGCCGGCTGAAGCGGGATGCAGCAGTTAAGGACGCGAATCCGCAATCTCCATGGTTGTGGCGCAGCGACTGGGCGGAGAGCCGTGCCCTCAGCACCCATCGCAACACCGTGTACGGCTGGTGGATCGGCGTCGTCCTGGCCAGCATGCTTTTTGTACCAATGGCGGTGATCGCTGCACCGCCTCTGCTGCGCAGCCCTGATCCCAAAATATTTTTGTTGGTTGGGCTTTGTCTGATACCGGCGGCTCTGTTGGCAGGGGCCCTGCGAGCCACCCTCCGACGCCAGCGCTATGGCCAAACATACTTCGAATTCGTGACACTGCCCTTTTCCCCCGGCAAACGAATTAGCGGCCAGATTCACCTGCGTCTCGATACCGCCGCCGAACATGGGATCGATTTGCGCCTTTCCTGCATTCGCCGCATTGTCACTGGTTCGGGCAAGCAGCAGAGCGTCAGCAATGTGCCGCTCTGGCAGCAGCAGAAGAATGTGCCGCAGGCGTCGCTGATGATCGGTCCGGTGGGCACCTCTATTCCGGTTGAGTTCGAGATTCCGGAAGAAGCTTACGAAACGAATCACGACGTGCCCAGGGATCAGGTGCTGTGGATGCTGCACGCGCAAGCAGACGTGCCGGGAGTGAATTACTCCGACGACTTCGAAATCCCGGTGTTCCGGTCGACGGCGAAAGCAGCGCGGGCGAGTGCCTCGGCAGATGGCGCGGATTGGGTGCCGGAGTTCGGCCCACGCTTTGCAACCGGTGCGCTGGTGTCAGACTCGCTCGCTGTGCCCGCGCCCGCGCATCCGAAAGTGGTGGTTCTCACGAACACTCAGGGCGCGACTGAGTTCTACTTTCCGGCATTTCGCAATCCTGGGCGGACGCTTTTCCTCCTGTTATTCATGGCAGTCTGGACGGCCATTGTCTATTTCCTTGCACATTCGAACGCGCCGTGGGTGTTTGCGGCCGTTTTCGGGGGTTTTGATCTGCTGCTCGTCTATGGGTGCATGCAGGGCCTGTTTGGCAAGGCCCGCGTTGTCATTGGCAACGGGAAACTGATTTCGCGGCGGGGCATGTTCAGCACTGGTACCGCCGCTGAGATTCCATTCAGCGATATTGGATCCGTTCACGCGGTGGCAGGAGTGCAGAACTCGAACGCATGGAGTGCGTCTTACATGATTCAATTGACGACCAGAAGCGGGCGCACTCTCAGGCTTGCGGACAGCATAGCTGACCGGGAGGAAGCCCGCTGGATCGTGGGGCAAATCGAAGAGCTCGCCGGACTGAAGCCTGACACTCAAGTTGTGCTGCAAAATCTCGGACGTGATCTTGGTCCTCCGCCGCAACGAGATTCCATTTGAGCCGGCCAGGTGGCACGCCTTGACGTCCAGGGAGATATGTGTGAATTGGGCACCCGACTTATCGAAGAACGGCAACAAGCATCATGCTGCCCATAAATCGCAAGTTCCCCAGCCGTCGGTTCTGGGAAGTAGGACCATCTAATAAGCACCTCTACCGCCATTCGCTGACGATAATAAGGTCACTGAGCACAGCTCGGCGACATCCGATCTGTTGTCCTCCACACGCAGTAGCGGGCGCACCTGTCAAGTCCGTGCCGAGAGGTAATCTTGCGGATGCGCTCCCAAAGTCGTCGGTCAGTATTGGTGTTCGCGATGGCGACGCATTTCAAGATTGGCGGTTCTGCCGCCCTTCGGCTTTGGACGCGCTTCATTAACACCGACGACCTGCCCGTCGATTGTGCTGCCATTCAGGCCGGCAATGGCTGCCTGTGCTTCCGCGTCACTGCTCATTTCGACAAAGGCAAATCCCCGCGGTACTCCGGTGTCCCGGTCGATGACAACCTTCGCCGTCAGCACGTGCCCGAATGCTTCGAACGCGGTCCTTAGCGTTTGCTCCGTCGTATTGACAGCGAGATTGGCTACGAAAATGTTCTGCATCATGTCTCCTGCGGGTGGTAGGCGCCTGACTCAAACGACGGATCTTCTGCGACCTCGGACTTCGACCAGAGCTGCGTGTTCCTGTTCCAGCCAATCATGGGCCGGGGTGGAATCAATTTCGCATGCACTCGAGATCAGCCTCTTGCGCTTGTCATGTCAGATGCAATGCCGCTGTTCCTGCTGCCACGAGTATTGGTCGCAACTAGCTCTCCAGCTTCTCTTCACTTGCTCTGAGCCGTGCTTCTTCGGCTACAAGCCGCGCCTGTGCCTTCTTCAGCTTGGCTTTCAGCTTGTCGCGCTCTTCTTTCGCCTTCGCAACCCGCTGCCTGCCGGACTTGATCTCTTGCAATGCTCGTTTATGTGATTGCAGCATTTATATGGTCCCTCGCTGCAGAATTTCCAGCAGCGCCACGTTTCCGGTCGAACCGCAGTAAATGATTATTCGCATCCTTACCGTGGGCGCCTACAGAGCTTCAGTGCCGCGTCTGGGTCCGCGAGCCGCAGCTATCGGCGGAAAGGTCTCACTGATCCGCACCTTGGCGCTATCCACGTCTTCCGCGGTCGGAGGACTGACTTCAAGCGTTCCATTCGTATTTGGCCTGCCGCCATGGCTGCACAGCCTTTGGTTCATCATGATGGATTGCAACAGACGCGATAGCGAGCGTGAGTGATAGCCATTGCAGAAGCGTGGTCCATCCGACCAGCTGAGATGTGCAGAGTACTCGCAGACCAGGCTCCAATATTCCCGGGCGTGACTCCAAAGTTTCAGGTATTCCAACGCGCCATCGGCTCCGATGTGATACTCGACCCTGACTCGTCCGGGTGTCGATGACTGGGTTACAGCATCCCAGTTAAGCACCACCGCGCTATTCAACAGCTGGTCGAGTGATTGCGCCGGCACGGATGGAGTAGTTGGAAGTTCGGGTTTCATCGTTCTCCTTCAGTTGGTGCCTGGTTCGCGAAATCTTCCGGCTTGCGATTCAGGATTTGTGAGTCGCACGTTAAAGCCGGCTGTCCCTTGCCTTGAATAACAGCGGAATGCTGCGGACCGAAGAAAAACATTCGGAAATACTGTTAGGAGAGCACGGGTGAGGGGAGTTGAAGATTGTGGCTTCTTTCTGCCATCCGAGAAGGGCACATCGATGCATCTCGAACAGGCTTGATAGACCGATTATACGCTTCACTGGACTCGGTAGAGTTTACGAGAATACTTCGCCGGCCATCTGCGACAGCGTGCGCGTTCGAAGGGTGTTCTGGATCGGCCGTTGCCGGGTTTGCGTGCTGTCTTCCGACTGCCGGCGGACCATCTTCAACTTAAGCACCCGTTCCATCGAACGCAACTCACCGATTTCCGCGCCTGAGGCTAACGTCGAGGCGCGCCCGCTTGAGCCCATGCGACCGGTGCGGCCCACGCGATGGATGAAGTCCTCCGGAATCTGCGGCAGGTCGTAGTTGATGACGTGCGCAACGTTGTTCACGTGAATTCCACGCGAGGCTACGTCGGTTGCCACCAGCACCTGGAACTTGCCTTCCTCAAATCCATTCAGGGCACCAATGCGCTGTGACTGGCTGCGATCGCCGTGGATCATCGCTGCCGAAAACCCGTCGCGTACCAGGTTCCTGGCCAGGCGTTCGGTGCCGCGTTTGGTACGCGCGAAGATCAGCGTTTGCCCCTTCTCTGCGTAGAGAAGCCGACGCAATACGTCCGACTTTTCGGCCAGCGGCACTTCGAAAGCCTGGAGCTCGACCGTATCTGCGGGCTTCGAGGTAGAACCCAAAGCCACGCGTACGGGCTTGTTCATATACTCGTTGACGAGGTTTGCGACTGAAGCTTCCAGCGTCGCCGAGAAGCACAGCGTCTGACGCTGGCGAGGCAGTGCCGCAACGATGCGTCGAATGGCGGGCAGAAAGCCCATATCGAGCATGCGATCGGCTTCGTCAAGCACAAGCGTGCTTACGTTGCGCAGATCGACCAGCTTCCGGCGCAGATAATCTTCCAGTCGGCCCGGGGTCGCCACGACGGTGTTGGCTCCCTTACGGATGGTCTGGATCTGCCGTTGCTCGCTTGTGCCGCCGATGACCAGCGCGGCGGCGGGTTCTTTCCGTCCCCGCAAGTTCTCGTAAACCTCATGGACTTGCATCGCCAATTCGCGCGTGGGAACCAGGATTAGAGTTGAGACGTGGCGATGCTTTTCCTGCGCCATCATCTTTTCGATCACCGGAATCAGGAACCCCAGAGTCTTTCCTGTACCGGTTTGCGCTGTGGCGAGAACATCTCTTCCTTCCAGCGCGGGAGGGATGGCGGACGCCTGAACCGGCGTCGGGGTCGTGAAATGGAGGTGTGCCAACTTCTGCTGGAGCCCAGCAGACAAGGGCATGTCTGTAAATTTTGTCAAAACGATTTGTTCTTTCTTGGAGAGGCGTCTCGCGAGGAGGCCGTTGGCGTTTCTTCCGACGAGTGTTTCGTTCGTGGATCAAACGGTGGCGGGCGAGTCGCGAAGATACTTCGAAGCCGCTCGATTTGTTGTTAGCGCTGGAGAATCAAACGGAAGCAGGAAAGACGGGAGACCGGATCGAGTGAGGATCAGATGTCGCTTACGTGCGGCCGTAGCCAATAGCGTCTACTTGGAACTGTATCACAGTGCACCCGTGTTCGAGGCGCACCAACTTACTGTTGCGGATGTTGCGGAATCACTTTCCGAAATCGTGGAAATCAAAGCCTTGCGGCTGCCCATCTTCGTCGTGCGTTACTACCAGATCTGCAACGGGTTGCGTCTCCGGAGTCACCACGTCGCTGTCGCCGAGCTGCTTGCGCTCCGCTTTGCGCTGAAGTTTCTCTGCCCGCTTCTCCTGGCGCGCACGCTCTTTCTGGCGCTTGGTAAATGTCGTGCGAGAGCTTGCTCCCATATGTCTTGGATTGCATTCAGGGCCGAAAAGATTCAGGCATGTGCGTTGAGTCTGCTGGCCTTAACAGCGAGGAGACCGCCAGACCAGAATGGAGATTCCGTCATTGGGATCCGTCTTCCGACTGCGGAACGGCAGCGGGACGGTCAAAACCCTCTTTGTTTGCCTCATCCTCTGCAACTTTCTGGCTGCGTTGTGCGGCATCGTCGCGATTCTTACGGGCCTTGTCCCTGAGATCCTGCACCTTGCGATGGACTTCGCGAAAGAGGTTTTGGTCGGGCTTGTTTTCCATGACGAGCAGTTTACTCCTGGCCTGGCCGTGACGGGTGGATATGCACACGGCCTCCTTCGGGGGGCCCTGAAAAGTCAGAACTTACGTTCGAATCGAGCACCCGGTTTTTCCGCTACAGTGCTGTCAAAGCTCGGTTTGAAATACAACAAAGCTTGACTGTCTACAAATCGCTCGCCGGATTAGATATGCTTCTTTTTCGAGCATAACGAGATGAGAAAAGCGCAAACTGGATTTTCTAGTCGAGCACCGATTCTTTCCTTTGTTCTTGAGTGCATCAACGCCAGGCTTTATGACGATCAGGGCGACTACATGATCTTCGGAAGCGATCGCGATGAGATTTTGGAAGAAGCGACGCACATTGAGTCTAAGGGTAGCTGCCGAGTCAAGAATGTTACTTCTCTTCCCCAGATCGCTGCTCACTTGCCTTCATGATGTCGTTCATTTCCGCCGCTGGCCGAATCTCGAAAATGTTGCCATACTTCAGCGCCGGATGCTGCGCCAGGAGCTGTACAGCGTGATTCATGTCCCGCGCCTCAAGGACGAGAATGCCGCCGAGTTGTTCCCTGGTTTCCGCATAGGGCCCGTCGGTAGTTGCGACCTTGCCGTTCTTCCAATGCAGGGTCAAGGCGGTTTCCGGAGGCTGAAGCGCTTCTCCACCAGCCCAATGCCCGTTGGCCCGAAGATGGTCGTCGTATTCAAAGCAGGTGTCGAAGCGGGCGTTTCGCTCGCCCTCGGGCAGTCCATCGAATTTGGCCTTGTCGTAATAACCGAAACAGACGTATTTCATTGTTCTTCTCCTGTTGGTGGGAACCAGCAGCACAGCCTTGCCTGATCCCAGGTTAGGCCAAAAGAAGGCCGAACCTGGGGGCACCAGGCGAAGGGCGTCAGATCAGGTCGGCAAAGGAGCCGGTCCGCAAAGGCCCGTTGGGCCGGTAGGTGCTGATGATGACGCCCGAGGAAACGGCTTTCGTGCCGACGAGCGCGAGTTCGCGCGGCGGTGTTCCATCCGCAAAGATGCGTTTGCCAGTGCCTAACAGAACCGGAAAGACGAGCAGCACGATCTCATCAGCCAGCTCGTGTTCGAGCAGCACCGGTGTCAGCGTCGAGCTGCCCCAGACGATCAGCTGCGGCCCCTCCTTCGACTTTATGCGGCGAATGCCCGCGACGATATCCGTTCCCAGGCTCTCCAGCGGGTCCCCATGCAAGGCTCTCGGGCCTGTGGGTGGCGACGTATTTCGTGGCTGCGTTCAGACTGTCCGCCATCGGGCTTTTCGGCGCTTTCGGCCAAAAGCCGCTGAAGATATCGTAGGTCCGGCGGCCGCGCAGCAGATCGAAAGTCTCGCCCTGGGCCGCGACGATGGCCTCCCCCCCAGCGGGGTCGTCATGCGGCGCCGCCCATCCGCCGTAGGGGTAGTCGCCGTCTTCGTCCCGCCCGCCGGGGGCCTGGATCACGCCGTCCAGCGTGATGTGTTCGATGATCTTGATCTTTCTCATGTCGTCTCCTTTAACACGGCTTGCGCTCGCCTGCGCTCAGCGGTCGCGGGTTTTTCTCGTCAGTGTTTCAAGCAACGAAGCGCAACACATCCTGATTTGAAATTCTTCGACTCGGCAAGCTTTAAGTGCAATTTCTCCCGCAGGCTGGCGCCTTCCAACAACCGTCTGCCTTCTCCCGCAATGATTGGCGAAACGACAAAACGGTATTCGTCAACCAGGCCAAGCTCGATAAGTTGTGAAGGAATATCGACGCCGCCGACCAAAATGTTTTTGCCTGGTTGCTGTTTTAATTTGACTATCTCTTCGCGAAGGTTCGTCCGAGCAATTTTC
>DATJAI010000078.1:0-22210 GCA_035516415.1 Binatia bacterium
TGGCAGGATGGATACGGCAGCGGTTCGCTGACCAGCTACACGATCGCATCCGACGGTACGATCATGGGCAGCTTCAGTAACGGCAGGACCGCGGCCCTGGGCCAGATTGCCCTGGCCAATTTCGCCAATCCCCAGGGGCTTCAGCGGGCGGGAAACAACGATTTCGCGGCGACCCTCGCCTCCGGCTCGGCGCTGGTGGGAGCGCCCGGCACCGGCGGTCTGGGGACGGTATCCGGCGGCTCGCTGGAGCTGTCCAATGTGGACATCGCCACAGAGTTTTCGGCGCTTATTGTTGCCCAGCGAGATTATGAAGCCAACGCCCGTACCATCACGACCTTCGATCAGGTGATGCAGGACACGATCAACCTGAAGACAACCTGAAGTTCGGCCTCGTGCGGCCAATAGCAGGGTCGTAACGCAGTGCCCGAAGGCCCCGCATCGCAGCGCGTCCGCCGGTGCGGGACCCCTCGCGGTGCGGGCGCGTTAAAGATTCCTAATCCGGGGTCGCCTCCCCAGGCGCGGGCGTGCAGGTAAACCCGGCGCCAGGTGCCGGCGGGGAACAACTGCCGCCGGCGACAGCGCAAGTCGCTGCAACGCGCAAAGTTTGCCTCGGAACTTTTCCGGAATTTCCTTAATCCCGCCCGGCAATTCACTTGCACGTGAGTCGGTGTGCCTCCACAATCCACTTCCCGCTGCGCTGAAATCGCGATTTCGTCACTGGACGTACGGCCATGAGCGACAGGCAGCTGCCGGCGGAGTGCGATGACGGTGTGGCGGCAGTGCAGAGTTGGCGACGACTCTGGTGGCTGCCATGTGAACTCACGCTCGAGCTGCCGGTCAGCCACTTTACGGTGGGTGAACTGTTGCGGCTGCAACCGGGCAGCATCGTGGCCACCGCCTGGAGCCCCAGCCGGGAAATCCCGCTGGAGGCCAATGGCGAGCTGATCGGCTGGACGGAATTTGAGGCTGTGGGCGAGCACAGGGCGGCGCGCATCACCGAGCTGCTGTGAGGAGCCATACATGCAATCTCCGGTGAGAAACCTGAATCCTTCGTCCTGCTGGCCACATGCGGCCTGGTGGAGCCGGCTGAAAGAGGCGCTACGAAGCCTCCAGGCAGGCAGGACGCCGCGGCGGCTGCAGCTGTGCGAGAGCGTTTCCCTGGGCGAGAAGCGCCTGATTGCCGTGGTGCAGTACGACACCCAGAAATTCCTCGTGGGCGGCAGCACGCATTCCGTGAACCTGCTGGCGCGCCTGGGAGAAGGCCAGGATTTCTCCGAGCTGCTGACGGAATGGTGCGAACGGCAACGATGACGGACCGCGGCCAGTGTCGGGGGTGGTGGCGCCGTTGCGCGATGGGGGTCTGCTGGCTTTGCGCCACGCGTTGCGAGGCTGCCGGTTTTGCTCCCGCGCCAGGCAGGCTCCAGATTCCGGAGGTCAATGCCAGCGGGGTACCGTGGACGATCGTCCTGCTGCTGACGCTGTTGACCATCCTCCCGGCGCTGCTGCTTTCGATGACCCCACTGGTGCGGCTGCTGGTGGTCTTCCACTTCCTGCGGCAGGCGCTGGGAACGCAGAGCGCTCCCACCAACCAGACGCTGATCGGACTTTCGCTGGTGCTGACCTGGTTCCTGATGCAGCCGGTCGGCGCGGCCATCTACCAGCAGGCGATTGTGCCGCTGGAGCAGAACCGCATTACCGCGTGGGAGGCGCTCGATCGCGGCTCCGAGCCGGTGCGGCGCTACATGCTGAAGTTTGTGCGGGAAAAGGACGCAGCGCTGTTCGTGGACATTGCCAGGCTGCCGCCGCCGCGCTCGCCGTAAGAGTTGCCGATGCGGGTGGTGGCGCCGGCCTACATTCTGTCGGAGCTGAAGGTCGGCTTTCAGATCGGCGCGGTGCTCTTTCTGCCCTTTCTGGTGATCGATCTGGTAGTGGCTTCGATCACCACCTCGGTGGGCATGCTGCAGTTGCCGCCGGTAGTCATCTCGACGCCGATCAAGATCCTGCTGTTCGTCATGGTGGATGGCTGGAACCTGCTGGTCGGCTCGCTGATGAAGAGTTTCTCCTGATGCACGGAAAAGAGGCCCCGAATGTCGCCTGATGTGGTTGTGCAACTCGGACAGTCAACCCTCCAGACTGCGGTCATGGTCGTCGCGCCGCTGCTCATCGCGCTTCTGCTGGTCAGCCTGGCGATCAACATCGTGCAGGTGCTGACCTCGCTGCAGGACAACACCATTTCCAGTGTCCCGCGGCTGCTGGCGACGGCGCTGGGCTCGATCCTGCTGATGCCGTGGATGCTGCGCAGGCTGGTGGCGTTCACCCTGGACATGCTGGGCGACTTCCGCCCCCTGGTGCGGTGAGCAAGCCCGGATGCAACCGCCACTCCAGATCGAAGAGCTGGTTGCCGCAGTGGCGTGCGTGGGAGCGCGCGTCTCGGGGCTTCTGGTGTTCACGCCATTCCTGGGCAGCAGCGCGATTGCGCCACGCATAAAGGTTGGCCTGGCCGTGCTGCTCACCGGGCTGCTGTATCCCATCAGTGGCCCGCATCAGCTGTCGCCGGGCGCGGCCGCTGCCATACGGATGATGCTGGGTGAAGCGCTGGCGGGTCTGGTGATGGGACTGACGGTGCAGTTCATCTTCGAGGCGGCGCAGTTTGCCGGCCAGGCCATGGGCACGCAGGTCGGCTATGGGCTGGTGAACATTATCGATCCCGGCACCCAGGTGGACACGCCGGTGCTGTCGGTCTTCACGCAGACCATCACCATGCTCATCTTCCTGCAGCTGGGCGTACACCGCTGGCTGATTCGCGCCCTGGCCAGCAGCTTTACCTACCTTCCCGCCGGCTCGGCAATCGCCGGAGGAGAGATGATGCGGCAACTGCTGCGGGCCGCAGGCGGAATGTGGCTGGCAGGGGTGCAGATCGCGGCCCCGGCCCTGATTGCCACCCTGCTGGCGGATTTCGTGCTCGGATTTCTGGGCAAGGCATCGCCGCAATTGCCGGTGCTGTTTCTGGGGCTTTCCGTAAAGAGCATGCTCGGGCTCGGCGTACTGGCGCTATCGCTGAAGTACTGGCCCACAATTTTCGACCGCTATTTCACGGCCGCTGTCCATTGCGGGGAGCGGCTGCTGCATCTGGCGGGCTGAACACCATGGCAGACGGGGACCGGACAGAACGGGCAACGCCGCGGCGGCGGGAGAAGGCGCGCGAGCAGGGGCGTGTGGCGCGCAGCCGCGAGCTTGGGGGAGCGCTGACCGGTTTTGCCGGACTGCTGGTGGTGCTGTGGACCTCCGCCGGAGAACTGCAGCGCTGGCGACAGAGCTGGCGAAGCTGGACCGAGCTGGCGTGGCAGAGCGACTTCAGCGCCGGGACTCCCCTCCTGGCCTGGACTGCCGTCGCGGCCCTGCGCTGGATTGTTGTACCCCTTGGGCTGGTGTGGGCGCTGGCGGTGGCCAGCAGCGTTGCCCAGGGGGGCTTCGTTTTCTCCGCCCAGGCGCTGACCCCCGATATCGCGCGCATGAGCCCGGTGAAGAAGCTGGGACAGATGTTCTCGCTGGCCGGGCTGGCGCCGGTGACCAAATCGCTGCTCCCATTCTCGGTCCTGCTCTATCTGGGCATGGCCGTCCTGGCGCGCGACCGGGAGCTGCTGACGGGCAGTGCCCGGATGCCGGTGGCCATGCTGGCCACGCTGGCGTACCAGGACGCGCTGGAAATCTGCTGGAAATCGACGCTGGTGCTGCTGCTCTGGTCCGGCATCGACTACCTGCTGCAGCGGCAGAAGCTGGAGCGCAACCTGCGCATGAGCCGCCAGGAGCTGCGCGACGAGTATCGGGAGACGGAAGGCAATCCGACGGTGAAGGCACGGCTGCGACGGCTGCAGCGGCAGATGCGGCGGCGCCGCATGCTCAAGGAGGTGGAGCGCGCCACCGTAGTCATTACCAATCCCACCCACTTTGCCGTTGCCCTCGAATACACCCCGCAGATGGCTGCTCCCATGGTGGTGGCCAAGGGGCTGAACGCCCTGGCCGAGCAGATCAAGCAGGTGGCCCGCTGGCACGAGATTCCCATCGCGGAGAATCCGCCCCTGGCGCAGGCGCTGTATCGCAGCGTCGAGATAGGACAGACGATTCCCGCGAAGCTGTATGCGGCAGTGGCCGAGATCCTGGCATTCATCTATCGCGCGCAGATGCGCGCCCAGCAGGCGGCAGGCAGGACATAAGCAGATGACGAACGTGGAGAAGACCGCGCAATCCGCGCCCGCCCGGCGGGCCTCGGAGTGGATCATTCCGGTGGCCGCGGTGGCCCTGGTCTTCGTCATGCTGGTGCCGCTGCCGGCCTTCGCCCTCGATCTGCTGCTGGCCATCAGCATCACCGCTTCGGTGCTGGTGCTGCTCTCGGCGGTGCACATTCTGCGGCCGGTGCAGTTCTCGGTTTTTCCCAGCCTGCTGCTGCTGCTGACCCTGTTCCGGCTTTCGCTGAACCTGGCCAGCAGCCGCCGCATACTGCTGCACGGCAACGAGGGGGCGAACGCCGCCGGACATGTCATCGGAGCGTTCGGACTCATTGCCATCCAGTACATGGTGGTGAGCCACGGTGCGGTGCGCACGGCGGAGGTCACGGCGCGCTTCACCCTCGACGCCATGCCTGGCAAGCAGATGGCGATCGACGCCGACCTGAACGCCGGCATCATCGATGAAAAGGAGGCGCGCTCCCGGCGCGAGCAGGTAAGCCGCGAAGCCGAGTTCTACGGCGCCATGGACGGCGCCGCACGCTTCAGCCAGCGCGATTCGCTGGCGACGGTGCTGATCACCGCCATCAATATCGTCGCCGGCTTCCTCATCGGCGTCTTCCAGCTGGTCGATGTCCGCCAGGGCGGGCAGCTGCTGCAGCGCATCCGGGCACTGCGCCGCCATCTGGCGCTGCAGTTGGGCTTCATCGTGCCGCCGGTGCACATCACCGACAACCTCAAGCTGCGTCCCCGCGAGTACGTGGTGTTTCTCCGCGGCGTGGAGATTGCCCGCTGGGAGCTGCGCGACGACTGCCTGCTGGCCATCAGCTCGGAGAGCGAGCCGCCCGCTCTGCAGGGCTTCGCCACCAACGAGCCGGCCTTCGGCGTCTCGGCGCGGTGGATTGTTCCCGGGCTGCGCGAGCAGGCGCTGGCGCTGGGCTATGCCGTCGTGGACCAGACCTCGGTTATCGCTACCCATCTGGCCGAGGTCATCAAGCAGCACGCCTGGGAGCTGCTGAGCCGTCAGGAGACCAAGCGCCTGCTCGACCGCCTTGGCGAAAGCCAACCCAAGCTTTGCGAAGAGCTGGTTCCCAAGGTTCTCAGCCTGGGTGAGGTGCAGAAGGTGCTGCAGCAGCTGCTGCGCGAGCAGGTTTCCATACGCGATTTACCCGGCATTCTGGAGAGCCTGCTGGACACCGCGGCGGTCAGCAGGAATCCGGTGCTGCTGGTGGAAGGCGCGCGTCAGGCGCTGTGCCGGGCGCTGGTGCATCCGCTGCTGTCCGACGACGGCGGCCTCCGGGTGGTGACGCTGGATCCGGCGATCGAGGAGGAGCTGACCCGCGCCTTCTCCGGGCAGGCGCCCGCGGCCAGCGCCCCGCTGGAGCCTTCGTTCGTGCGCCGCGTGCTGGAAGGGCTCAGGAAGCTGGTGGGCGAGCAGGTTCGTATGGCTACTCCCGTGGTTTTCTGCAGTACCCCGGCGCGCTTTCACCTGCGCCGCCTGCTGGAGCCATTTCTTCCCAAGGTGGTGGTGCTGTCGCCGGGAGAGATTCCCCCGGTGGTGCAGGTGCAGTCGCTGGGAACGATCCGATAAGGAGGAAGCATGAGCGCCGCGCAGGCCTACGCGCAGCTGGATGAGGGAACCATGGCCGGCTCCGAACAGTTGCTGATGGAGCAGCTGCCCCAGGTGAAGTACATCGCGCGGCGTATCCACGAGCGGCTGCCGCAGCATGTTCCCTTCGACGATCTTCTCCATGCCGGCATCCTGGGACTGATCGATGCCGTGCACAAGTACGACCCGGGCAAGAACGTGCGCTTCGCCTCCTATGCCAAATTCCGCATTCGCGGCGCCATCCTGGACAGCCTGCGCGACATGGACTGGAGCCCGCGCGACCTGCGTCGCAAGGCGCGTCGCCTGGAGTCCGCCATGCAGAAGCTGCAGGGCGAACTCGGACGCTCGGCGAGCGAGCCCGAACTGGCCGAGGCCATGGGCATGACGCTGGACGAGTTTCAGCACATGCTGGACGAGATCCGCGGGCTGGAGGTGGGCAGCCTGCAGATCGAATCGCTGGAAGACGGGCGGGAGACCGATCTGGGGGAGACGATAGCCGGGCCGGCCGACCAGGACCCGCTCTCCCTCTGCCTGCAGGGCGAACGCCGGGAGATGCTGGCCAACGCCATTGCAGGGCTGCCGGAGCGCGAACAGCAGGTGCTGGCGCTCTATTACCAGGAAGAGCTCACCATGAAGGAGGTGGGAGCGGTGCTGGGGATCGGCGAGTCGCGGGTCTCGCAGATCCACTCCATGGCCGTCGCCCGCCTGCGCACCGCGCTTTCCGGTGCGCGCCCGAGAGGGCCTGCGATGCTGCACGGAAGCAACCGCGACGCGGGGGCGCGGGGAGTATGGAAAAGGTCCTGAGCCAGGGGGAAATTGACGCCCTGTTCCGGGCGGCGCGCGGCGAAGCGGGAGGCGAAAAAAAATATCCGGCTGACGCGCTGGTGGAAACGTGGGACGTTCACAGGGCAGGTCTGTTGGCAAAAGAGCAGTTACGCAGTGTCAGCCAGCTGCATGAGAGTTTTGCGCGCAACCTGAGCAGCTCGGCTGCCGGATACCTGAGCGACCGCTTCGACGTCGCCCTGGTGGCGGTCGAGCAGTTGGCCTGGCGCGACTTCCTCGCGCGCTTTTCCGAGACGGCCTATTACGCCAGCTTCCGCCTGCCACCGGGCGACGGCAGGGGCGTTCTCCACATCGATGCCGGGCTGGCCTTTCCGGTGATCGATCTGCTGCTGGGCGGTCCGGGTCAGATGCCCCAGCAGGGTACGCGCGAGGTTACGGAGATCGAAGAGAACATGCTGGAGGGAATCGGAGGCGTCATCTGCCACGAGCTGCGTGGCATCTGGCAGCCGCTTGGCGTGGAGGTGGAATTCGAGCGCCGGCAGCCGGTCTCGCAGATGCTGCGCATCATTCCGCCGCAGGAGAGGACGCTGACCCTCAGCTTCGATGTCACCATGGCCGCTTCCCGGGGCACACTGAATGTCGCCTTTCCGTCCGCTGTCTGCAGCGCGCTGATGCGGAAACTGCGGGCGGAGCTGGTGTATCAACAGGCCCGGGGACCGGCGGTAAATCAGGAAAGCCTTGGCCGGCGGCTGCTCAACTCGCGGGTGGAAATCGAGCTGGCGACGCCTCCCATTCCGGTCGGGCTGCTGGAGCTGGCCAGCATGCGCCGGGGAGAGGTCCTGTGCCTGCGGCGCCGCATTGAAGAGCCCGCGGTGCTTCGCATGGGCGGGCGGGATTGCTGGACGGCGCGACCGGT
Organism: Binatia bacterium; assembly: GCA_035516415.1. Taxonomy (GTDB): domain Bacteria; phylum Acidobacteriota; class Terriglobia; order Terriglobales; family Acidobacteriaceae; genus Bog-257. The sequence goes on from DATJAI010000078.1 coordinate 7,532, forward strand.
CAGCAGCCGCAGCAGCCGGGCCGCGCAGGTGCTGGAATACCTGCTGCAACCGGAAGAGAAGGAATCATGCAAAGTGACGACGCTCTGACGCCTGCGGGCAAACAGACCGAAGCAGTGGCCGCGTGCCCGCGTCCTGCGCCTGCTCCCTCCGGCACAATTGAAACCCTGCTGCGGGAAGGCAATTTTGGACTGTTGATGGACGTCGAGCTGCCGGTCATGCTGCGCTTCGGCAGCCGCCTGGCGACGTTGCGCGAGGTGCTGGAGCTGGCAAGCGGCGCGGTGCTGGAGCTGGACCGCGAGGTCCAGGAGCCGGTGGACCTGGTGCTCAATGGCCGGGTGATCGCCCGTGGCGAGGTGGTGGTGGTGGACGGCAACTATGGATTGCGGATTACCGATGTCGTCTCACCCCAGCAGCGGGTCAGCAGTATGTAGGTATCCGGTTTCGCCGCAGAGGCGGCAAGAACGCTGAAGAGTTCAGGGAAGGGGCTTCTCCCGCGCGCCGGATTTCCGCTTCCCTGATGCAGGCTGCAGTTGCTTCGGCCTCTGTCGCATTCTTCCCTGGTTTGTCCGGTGAAGTCGGCCTTTAAGGAGTTATCTTCATGTCTGTTTCCCTGCGTGCGGTTCTGCCCGATCTATCGCCGATGAATGTGCTGGCGGCGCTGCCCACCTGCGCCAATCGCTACTGTCCCCGCCCGGCGACGCTATGGCAGCGCTGGTGGGCGCGGCACGAGGGCATCCGGCTGCAGGAGCTCTGGTACTGCAGCCCCCAATGCTTTCAGATCGCCCTGCTGCATCGGCTGGAGCGGGTGTCTCTGGCGGCGCCGGTGCGTCCTGCCCGGCCGAACCGTCTGCCGCTGGGGCTGGTGCTGCTTGCTCAGGGCGAAATCACTTCCCGGCAACTGCGGGAAGCACTGGAAGCCCAGAAGGCGGCACACAGTGGCAGGCTGGGCGAATGGCTGGTGACCATGGGAGTCATCGGCGAGCAGCAGGTCACGGCAGCGCTGGCGGTGCAGCAGGGGTGCCCGACATTTCCCGTGCGCGAACCGCAGTCGGTGCGGGCAAGAATGTACTGGCCGGATGCGCTTGTCCGGCGATACGGAGCCGTGCCGGTCTTCCACAACGAGGCGCAGTGCCGTCTGTACGTCGGCTTTCTGGAGGGGGTGGACCACGGATTTCTTTACTCGCTGGAGCAGATGCTGCGCTGCCGCACCGAGCCCTGTATCGTGGCGCCTGCCACGCACCGACGGCAGCTGGAGCTACGCGCCCTGGCCGGCGCAGGGGATACCATCGAAATCCGGCAACGCCAGAGCGCGGTGGAGATGACGCGGACCATCGGCAATTACGCCCAGCAGGTGCGCGCTGCAACATCAGCGCCTGTGATGACCGCCTGTGGACGAGGCTGGAACCCGCTGACGGACCTCCTCTCGACTTTCTCCTCCGGCTGCCTGCAACTGCCTGACGGCGATCGGATGCGGCTGTCGGCCACTGCGCCCAGGGTTGCACCCGGGTTTCGCGATATTATGGCGGCAGCTTGCCCCGAATTGCGTCAGGACAGGTTCGATGTTTCCACCGACCAGAGAGCAGCAATGCCGCGCGCCCGGGACGCAGGTGAAGATTTCGGATTCGGGCCCGGGAGAGAACCGTAGCCGCGGAGAGGGGCCGGCACGCCGCATCTCAGGCGCGTTTCTGGTGCTGGCCCCCATGGCGGTTCTATATGCCTTCCTGGCAAACCTGCGAACGGTTGCGGACTCCGACCTCTTCTGGCAACTGGCCACCGGGCGGTGGGTGGTACAACATCATCGTGTTTTTTCTAGCGACGTCTTCTCCTACACCGCACAGGGACAGCCCTGGATCTATCCTGCCGGCTCGGGGCTGATTCTCTACGCCGCTTACCTGATCGGAGGCTACGTCCTGCTGTCGTGGATGGGCGCGGCAGCCTGCTCCGGCACAGTCGGGTTATTGCTCCGGCGAGGCACAGCTGCGAGCGCCGCAATCGCCATCGTCGCCGTGCCTCTGATAGCGGAGCGCACCGTGCCGCGCGCCGAGATGTTCACGGTTGTTCTCTTCGCGGCCTGCCTGTCATTGCTCTGGAGCTATCACCGAACGGGCCATGCCCGCCTGTGGCTGTTGCCGCTGCTGATGATGGCGTGGGTCAATCTCCACCTGGGCTTTGTTGCCGGTCTGGCACTGATGGCCACTTTTGCCGGCGTGGAGATTCTGGAAATGCCCTTTTCCGGCGCACGTCGCGACGGGGCGGTGCGGAGGCTCAGGCATGCGGCGCCGTGGTTTCTGACAGCGGCGATGGCGACTCTGGCCAATCCTTGGGGATGGGGGATCTACTCGGCCATCGTTCGACAGGACCGTGCCATGGCGCTGCACTCAGGATGGATCGCCGAGTGGGGCAGCGTCCCGCTGAACTGGACGGCTCTTTCGGTCATTTCGCTGCGGTATGTCAGAGGCGCGTTCTATCTGCTGCTGGCGATTGCCGCCATTGCCGCGCTGGTTGCGCTGTTGCAACGTCAATTGGGCGCGGCCATCCTCCTGATGGGCTCGCTCTATCCGGGCGCGCGGCATATTCGCATGGACGCGCTGACTGCGTGCGTGGTGGTGGTGGTGGGCGGATACTTCCTTTCCGCAGGATGGCAGCGGGCTGCCGGCCGGATCTCCAGCTCACGAATGCGCTCGGCCTTGGCCGCGTCGGCCCTGGCCATGGTGGCGGCGCTTGCCGTGCTGCGCTCAGCCGATGTCGTAAGAAACTACCGCAATCACTCAAGCTCGCGGTTCGGCACGGGATTGAGCTGGTGGCTGCCGGAGCGCGCCACCGCCTTTATCGAACTCGAGAAGCTTCCAGACGAAATCTTCAACACCTATAACGTAGGAGGCTACCTCGTCTGGCGGCTTGGTCCCCGGCATCGCGACTATCTCGATGGCCGGGCAGTCCCGTTCGGACCTGACATTTTTCACCATCAGGCTGAACTGCTGCAGAGTTCTCCGGATTCCGAACTGTGGCAGAGGGAGGCGGAGCATTACAACATCAATACCATCCTGCTTCCCGTGCTTCGCTATGAAAGTCTGGGAAACACGCTGCGGACGTTTTGCAGGAGCACGGAGTGGCGGCCGGTTTACCTGGACGAAATCTCCGCGGTTTTCGTTCGCCGCAGGCCGGAGACTGAAGCTCTGATCAAGCGTTCGGAAGTGGACTGTGCGACGGCGCCTCTGCCCCGGGGATCGCTGCTGCAGTCTGCCGATGGGGCCTTCAACCAATGGGCGAATACGGCGAGCATTCTCGCCGCGCTGGGGCGTTATTCGGAGGCGATGGCCGCGCTCGACAAGGCGGGCGAAATTTTCCCGGACAGCTTCTTCGTGGCTGGAGTTCGCGGCAGCATCCTGCAGGCGATGGGGCTTCGCTCCGACGCGGAGCGGGAGTACGCCAAAGCTGTCTCCCTGGAGCCGCGGTCGGCGTCAGGCTGGTTCGCGCTCTCCAGACTCTATCAGGACGAGGGGCGAATCCGGCAAAGCACCGGCGCCGAGCGGCGGGCCATCGATCTGTCATCAACGCCGCAGCCTCAGGAGTGCGTGAAGCTGGCGCATCTTTATCTGGAGACGGGACAGCCCAGGGCTGCGCTGCAGGCATTGGACGAGGCGGCGCGTAGCGCTCCGCCCGATCTGCTGGCTCAAACGGGAGTGAGCAGCTTCCGCTACGACGTGGCGCTGGGACGCGCGGCGGCATGGCGGGCGCTGGGTGACGCGAAGCGTGCCACCGGGTGGGATGAGGAGGCGGTGCGCGCCCTGGTGCCGGAAAAATAGAATGATCAGCCCGGCGCCCACGTCCCTCAAGACCTATTTCGCGCCGGGTTTGCGGGGCTTCATGATCTGCCATGCCGCGTCGGGAATCTGCCGGCCAATCAGGCTGAAGGTGCTCGCGCCCGCAAGCATCTCTCCGCCATCCATGTAAACCATCTCGCCATTGATGTAGGCGGCATTGTCGCTGATGAGGAATGCGCCGAGGTTGGCGATTTCCTCCAGGGTGCCAAAGCGGTGCAGCGGATTGTGTTCGAGCACGGCCTGCTCCAGTTCCGGCACAGGCAGCAGGCGTGAGAAGGCCCCCTCGGTGCGAATCGCTCCCGGGGCGATGGCGACGAGGCGAATGCCGCGGCCGCCCCACTCCACGGCAAGGCTGCGGGTGAGGGCCACAACTCCCGCCTTGGCGACGGCGCTGGGCACCACATAGGCGGAGCCCGTATCGGCATAGGCGGTGGCGATGTTAAGCACCACGGCTTTGTGCTGCGCGGCGAGCCATCGGCGGCCACACGCCATGGTCATGTTGATCGTGCCCTTCAGCACGATGTTGATGACTGCATCGAAGGCATGGGCGGAAAGTTCTTCGGTGCGGGCCAGAAAATTGCCCGCGGCGTTGTTCACCAGCACATCCAGCGGGCCGCTTGTCCAGAGCTTCCCGATGAAGGTTTCGACGTCCTCGGGATAGCGCACGTCACAAACCAGGCCCTCGATGCTGCCGCGGGTCGAGGCGGAGAGTTCTTTCGCGGTCTGCTGCACCACTTCAGCCCTGCGGCCGCAGATGTAAACCGTCGCGCCGAGCTGCAGAAAGCGTTCGGCCATGGCGCGGCCGATGCCCGTGCCGCCTCCGGTGATGAGGATGCGCCTGTGCTTCAGGAGATCGTTGATGAACATGGTGGAAGGGATAAGCTACCACAAAGACCGCTATTCATTTTTCGCGTCTCGCTTTTCGCCGGTAGCGACTGCCTTGCCTGCCGGAATAAAAGCTTCGGAGCCTCCGAATTGCTCCGTCTACGCGTCTGGAATTCTATCGGAGCCAATAGCGACCTACGGAAGGCCAAAAGAGGCAAGCGGCCTGTTACGCCTGTGCCAACTTCACTTCGGAGCTGCTGCGCCTGGCAGGCGGAGCAAGGACCGCGGGGAGGCGCATTTCCACCTCAAGGCCGTGGGGAGAGACGTTGCGTGCCGAAACGGTGCCGCCGTGGACGGTCACGGCGTTGCGGACGATGGCCAGGCCCAGGCCCATGCCACCGGTGGTGGTCCCGCGCGAGTCGTCGACGCGGAAAAAGGGTTTGAAGAGCAGCGGCAGAACGCTCTCGGGTACGCCTGGTCCGTTGTCGCGGACCGAGACCACCGCCTCCCCGTTCGCGCTCTCCAGCCTGACTTCGATCCTGCCTTCCCTGCCGGAGTAGAAGATGGCGTTGCGCACCACGTTTTCGACGGCGCTGTGCAGCAGGCTGGCGTCGCCGTTGACCTGCACGTCGCCGCTGTTTTCGTACACGATACTGGCGCCCGTGGCCGCGGCCTCGAAGTTGGCGTCATGGAGAACGTCGTCGATCACGTCGTTGAGGGACAGAGGTGCGAATCTGGGCGTATGCTGGCCGCTCTCGAGCCGCGCCACCGTCAGAATCCGCTCCAGCATGGAATCGAGCTGCACCGTGTCCTGCTCGATGCGGTCCAGCATCTCGGCGCGCTCGTGCTCGTCGGCCTGGCGGGCCAGCGTGAGCGCCAGACGGATGCGCGCGATGGGCGAACGCAATTCATGCGAGACCCCGCTCAGCAGGCTGCGTTCGCTCTGAATCTGGTTGCGCAGCTCCCCGGCCATGCTGTCGAAATCGCGCACCAGGTCGGCTATCTCGTCCTGGCGATTGCCGAGGTTCTGGCCGGCGCGGATGTCGAGGTTGCCGCGGGCGAGCTCGTGGGTGGCGTCGCGCAGGTGTTCGATGGGCTTGGTGAGATAGTGGGCGATCAGCAGGCAGATAACTGCTGAAAACAGCGTGCCGAGCTTCAGGGTCCAGAGGATATCCCCGGGAACGCGCTCCGAGATGGGCGGCGGGGTGAGTTCCGCGATCAGCAGATATTGTCCCGCCGGGGTCATCGTCCTCGCGGCAAGCACATTGGCTTCGAAGGAGCGGTAGAGTCCTTCATTTTTCTCGGCGGCGATGGCTCCCTGGACGACGCGCCCCGGAACCGGGCGCCCGGAAAGTTCCTGCCCGGTGGCATCCACCAGCCAGAAGCGCGAGCGGCGCGGCAAGGAGAGACTGTCGAGCAACTGCCGCAATCCGGCCTGACCCTGTTCTTCGAAAGTGTGCGCGGCCAGCGCGGCCAGCACAGGCATCTCCCGCCGCTCCGGCTGGATCCACCAGGGATGTTCCGAGGAGATGCGGTAATGCACGCGCAGATACAGAGCGCCCAGCAGCAGCGCCTGCGCCACCCAGAAAGGGAGAAAGATTTTCCAGAACAGGCGCCGGTTCATACCCTGCTCTTCTCGGGAGCCTCGGCGGCAAGGAAGTAGCCGATGCCGCGAATGGGACGGATCAGCTCCTCGGCGGCCGCGGGACAGGCGCTCAGCTTCTTGCGCAGACGACTGACGTGCACGTCAACGCTGCGGTCGAAAGCATTCAGCGGACGGCCCAGCGCGACTTCGGCGATCTGCTCGCGGGTAACGACGCTGCCGGCGTGTCGCAGCAGCAGCTCCAGAACATTGAACTCGACGGAGGTGAGATCGACTGGAGAATGCGAGCACGTCACCGTGCGGGTAGCGAGCGACATGCTGATCTCGCCGACCGAGAGCACCTCGTCGTGATCGCCGCGGACGGGCGAGGGAGCGGCCTCGCGGGTGCGGCGGAAGACGGCGCGAATTCTGGCCACCAGCTCGCGCGGATCGAAAGGCTTGGCCAGATAATCGTCGGCGCCGATTTCAAGGCCCAGGATGCGGTCGACCGCTTCGCCCCGGGCGGTCAGCAGGAGCACCGGCACCGAGGACTGCCGGCGCAGGGCCTTCAACAGCTCGAACCCGCTACCCCCGGGCAGCATCACATCAAGAATGATGAGTTCGTGCTGTCCGGAGAGGGCGGCGGCCAGTCCGGAAGCGTGATCGTAGGTAGCATCCACGCGAAAACCCTCGCCTTCGAGGAAGCGCTTCAGCAGATTGACCAGACCGTGATCGTCGTCGACGATGAGCAGGCGATTCACGGGATTTATTTTGCTCGTTCCGTGGCGGGCCTGCGGTGAAGAATTGTTTCGGGATCTGCTGCCAGGCTTCACACTTCTTAACCTTCCTTCACCTTCTCTTAACGGCTGTGCCGGGGGCCCTCCGGTCTAATAGTATTGATGTAATACTACTGCAAGCGGCGCGCCAGGTTGCAGTTAGGCGGCTGAGGACGAACCGCGGTAACGCTTTGAAGCGACAACCGTCAGCAAGGTGGGAACCGGGAAAGACCGTTCTCGCGGCAGGGATTCGGCTGCCCGGCAGCGCACATCTCAGGGCAGAAGGAACTCAGGGTTCCCCGACCCGGGAACGGGCACAGCACCAGAAATCAGCGACAAGCGCGCAGTACTGGCGAGGAGGAATTGTGGAAAAAGGGGCGTTCCAACCGGCAAGGCGAAAGACCAGGGCCTTCCGGGGCGCCAGCCTGGGACTCGGATTGGCGCTGATCATCGTGGCGTTGCTGGCGGGATGCAGTTCGCAATCGGCGAAGAGCGCCAGAGCCAACGCGCCGCCACCCGCGGTTCCGGTCGGGGTGGCCACGGTAAAACAGGGCAATTTTGACGTTTATCTCACCGGACTGGGTTCGGTGCAGGCTTTCTATACGGTTTCACTAAAAACGCGGATCGACGGCCAGATCATGCAGGTGAACTTCCGCGAGGGTCAGGACGTCAAAGCCGGAGATCTGCTGATCGTGATCGATCCCCGTCCATATCAGGTGGCGCTGGCGCAGGCGGAGGCCAACCTGCAGAAAGATGAGGCCCAGCTCACCAACGCAAAAGCTCAATACGAGCGCAACCGGGTGCTGTATGAGCAGGGCGTGATTGCCAAGCAGGACCTGGACACGCTGCAGGCCTCGTTCGGGACGTACGAAGGCACCATCGCCAGCGACAAGGCGGCCATCGATAACGCGAAGCTGAACCTGACCTACTGCCGCATCGTTTCCCCGATCAACGGCCGGGTAGGTCTGCGGCAGGTCGACCCGGGAAACTATGTGACGGCAGCGGGGAATACGCCCATGCTGACCATCACGCAGTTGCATCCCATAGCTCTGGTGTTCACGCTTCCGGAGGATCAACTGCAGCAGGTGGCGCAGCGTATGCATCAGGGCACGCTCGAAGTTGATGCCTACAGCCGCGACGACCAGACGAAGCTGGCGACGGGCAAGCTGCTCACCATCAACAACCAGATTGACCAGACTACCGGAACGGTGCAGTTGAAGGCAGTGTTCGACAATGCCGACAATGCCCTGTGGCCGAACCAGTTCGTCAACGCGCACCTCCTGTTGCAGACCCTGAAGGACGCCATCACTGCGCCGAGCAGCGCCCTGCAGCGCGGTCCGGAGGGCACATTTACCTATGTAGTGGATAGCAACAACACGGTGCAGATGCGGCCGATGCAGGTGACACTTACGCAGGGCACGACGGTGGTGGTGGCGAAAGGGCTACAGGCCGGCGACCGGGTGGTAACCGACGGCCAGGAGAAGTTGCAGGCCGGAATGCGCGTGGCGCCGCAGGCGCCGGCCCGCCAGAAGAGCGGCGGCACATCGTCCGGCAACATTGGATCGCAGACATGAGTATTTCGCGGCCGTTCATTCTTCGGCCCATCGCGACCTCCCTGCTGATGGTAGGACTGCTGCTGGTGGGAGTGGTGGCCTACCGGCAGTTGCCCATCTCGGCCCTGCCGCAGGTGGATTACCCTACCATCCAGGTGGTGACGTTCTATCCCGGAGCCAGCCCGGACGTCACCGCGTCTTCGATTACGGCGCCACTGGAGCGGCAGTTCGGCGAGCTTCCCGGATTGAGCCAGATGACCTCGAGCAGCTCGTTCGGAGCTTCGGTCATCACCCTGCAGTTCAATCTGGAAGAGAACATCGACGTTGCCGAGCAGGAGGTGCAGGCGGCAATCAATTCGGCGGGAACCTATCTGCCCAACGACCTGCCCTCGCCGCCCATTTACAGCAAGGTGAATCCGGCTGACGCGCCCATCCTGACGCTGGCCATGACGTCGGACAGCATGCCGCTGCCGCAGGTGGAGGACCTGGCCGACACCACGTTCGCGCAGAAGATCTCGCAGCTGCCGGGGGTGGGGCTGGTCAGCATCAGCGGCGGGCAGAAGCCTGCGGTGCGCATCATGGCCAATCCGACGGCGCTGGCCTCCTACGGCATGAGCCTGGAGCAACTGCGCTCGGTGATTGCCCAGGTCAATGTCGATCAGGCGAAGGGACAGCTGCAGGACAACCGGCAATCGTTCACCATCGGGGCCAACGACCAGCTGCTGAACCCGCAGGGCTATGCGGACACCATCGTCGCCTACAAGAACGGCAATCCGGTGCGCCTGTCGGATGTGGCGAAGGTGGTCATGGGGCCGGAGAACGCCGACCAGGCGGCGTGGATGAACCGCACGCCGGCGGTGATCCTGAACATCCAGCGCCAGCCGGGGGCCAACATCATCAAGGTGGTGGACAGCATCAAACTGCGGCTCAAACAGCTGCAGAGCAACCTGCCGAGTTCGGTGAAAGTAGCGGTGCTGACCGACCGCACCAATACCATCCGGGCCAGCGTCAAGGACGTGCAGTTCGAAATGATGCTGACGGTTGCGCTGGTGGTGATGGTGATCTTCCTCTTCCTGCGCACGCTGTCGGCGACCATCATCCCCAGCATTACGGTGCCGCTGTCGATCGTGGGCACCTTTGGCGTGATGTACCTGCTGGGCTACTCGCTGGACAACCTTTCGCTGATGGCGCTGACCATCTCCACCGGTTTCGTAGTGGACGACGCCATCGTGATGATCGAGAACATCGACCGCTACATCGAAGAGGGCCACACGCCACTGGAGGCGGCGCTACGCGGCGCCGGGCAGATCGGCTTCACCATCGTGTCGCTGACCGTGTCACTGATCGCCGTGCTGATTCCGCTGCTGTTCATGGGTGACATCGTCGGCCGGCTGTTCCGGGAATTCGCCGTCACCCTGAGCGTCACCATCCTGCTGTCGGCGGTGATCTCGCTGACCCTGACGCCGATGATGTGCTCGCTGCTGCTGCGGCAGAAGGAACAGGAAAAACATGGCCGGCTGTATGACTGGTCGGAGCGCGCCTTCAATAGCACGATCGCCTTCTACGGACGGACGGTGAAGTTCGTCCTGAAGCACCAGACGGCGACGCTGCTGGTGGTAATCGGGACGCTGCTCGCGACGCTGTACATGTTCGTCATCGTGCCCAAAGGCTTCTTCCCGGTGCAGGATACCGGTGTCATCGTGGGCATCTCCGACGCGCCGGAAAGCATTTCGTTCGCTGCCATGGCCGAGCGGCAGCAGGCGCTGGCGGACGCGATTCTGAAGGACAAGGACGTGGAAAGCCTGTCTTCATTTATTGGAGTTGACGGCACCAACACCACGCCAAACAGCGGACGCCTGCAGATCAACCTGAAATCGCGCGATGAGCGCTCGGACGATGTGACAACCATCATGAAACGCCTGCAGCAGGAGGTCGCCGGCGTGGAAGGCATCGCGCTCTACATGCAGCCGGTGCAGGACCTGACGGTGGAAGACCGGGTGAGTCGCACGCAATACCAGTTCACGCTGGAGGATGCGGATTCCCGGGAGCTGCGACAGTGGACGTCGAAGATGGTGGCGAAACTGAAGACGTTGCCGGAGCTGCGCGACGTGGCCACCGATCAGCAGAACCAGGCGGCCCAGGCCACTCTGGTGATCGATCGCGATACCGCTTCGCGGATGGGAGTGACCGCCAGCGCCATCGACAACACCCTGTACGATGCCTTCGGACAGCGGCTGGTGTCGATCATGTTCACGCAGCTGAACCAGTATCACGTGGTGCTGGAGGTGGACCCGTCGTTCCGGGCCGATCCCAGTTCGCTGGAAAACCTGTATGTGCCGGCCGGCAACACACCGATGCCAGCATCCGGCGGTGGCGGAGGGACGGCGGCGGGTGGCAATCCGGCAAGCGTTCTGAGCGCCAACGCTTCGCAGGTGCCGCTGAGCGCGATAGCGCATTGGGAGACCACCAGCGGGCCGCTGACCATCAATCATCAGGGACAGTTTCCGGCGGTGACGATCTCGTTCAATCTGGGCAAAGACGCTTCCCTGGGCGACGCCGTACGGGCCATCCAGCAGTCGGCCAGCGATCTTGGCCTGCCGCCCAGCATCCAGCTGGCGTTTCAGGGAACGGCCAGGGCATTCCAGGCGTCGCTCGCCAATGAGGGCTGGCTGATCGTGGCGGCCATCGTGACCGTGTACATCGTGCTGGGGGTGCTGTACGAGAGCTATATCCACCCGATCACCATCCTGTCCACGCTGCCTTCGGCGGGTGTGGGCGCCATCCTGGCCCTCACCCTGTTCCATCTGGACCTGAGCGTGATGGCATTGATCGGCATCATCCTGCTCATCGGCATCGTGAAGAAGAACGCCATCATGATGATCGACTTCGCGCTGGAAGCGGAGCGCAAGGAAGGGAAGAAGCCGCTGGACGCTATCTACGAGGCCTGTCTGCTGCGCTTCCGGCCCATCATGATGACCACGTTTGCGGCATTGTTCGGAGCGGTGCCGCTGGCGCTGGGCTCGGGCACGGGCTCCGAGCTGCGGCGGCCGCTGGGCATCACCATCATCGGCGGACTGCTGTTCAGCCAACTGCTGACTCTGTACACCACGCCGGTGGTGTACCTGTGGTTTGACCGGCTGGCGGAAGCCCTACGCCATCTGCGGGCGCGCAAGCCCGCGGAGGCGGTGGGGGATTGAGTTCAAGTGGTGAGTGGTCTGGGGCTAGTGGCAAGAAAAAACCAGCCACTGACCGCTAGCCGCTGACAACTGGGATTATGAACATCTCGGCTCCAGCTATCGCGCGACCGGTGGCGACCACGCTGCTGACCATCGCCCTGCTGCTGGCGGGCGCGCTGGCGTATACGCAGCTTCCGGTGGCGCCGCTGCCGCAGATCGACTTTCCGGTGATCTCGGTGGGCGCGGCGCTGCCTGGCGCCAGTCCGGAGACGATGGCCTCGGCGGTAGCGACGCCGCTGGAACGGCAATTCGGCCGAATCGCCGGCATCAACCAGATGACCTCGTCGAGCCAGCTCGGCTCGACCGGCATCACCATGCAGTTCGATCTGGACCGCAACATCGACGCCGCAGGTCGCGATGTGCAGGCTGCGATCAATGCGGCGCGGGGCTATCTGCCCGCCAATCTGCCCAGCAATCCCAGCTACCGCAAGGTCAATCCGGCGGACGCGCCGGTCATGATTCTGGAGATGACCTCCGAGGCCTACACGCAGGACCAGATGTACGACGTTGCCGATTCGATCATGGGCCAGAAGCTTTCGCAGATCGAGGGCGTGGGCCAGGTGTTCGTGTGGGGATCGTCGCAGCCGGCGGTACGCATCGAGGCCAATCCCCAGATGCTGAACAACATGGGGGTCGGCCTGGAGATGCTGCGTTCGGCGGTGGCGGCGCAGAATGCCAATGTGGCCAAGGGCTCGCTGGAGGACGGCCGGCAGATGTGGATCGTCCGGGCCAACGATCAGCTCAAGAAGGCCAAGGATTACCGGCCGCTGATCATCGCGTATCGCAATGGGGCGCCGGTTCGGCTGAGCGATGTGGCCGACGTTGAGGACTCCTACTCCGACGTTAACAATGCCGGCAGCTACAACGGCAAACCCAGCGTTCTGGTCGTGATCTTCCGCCAGCCTGGGGCCAACATTATCGATACGGCCGATCGGGTGATTGCGGCGCTCCCGTTCCTGAAGGCGTCGCTGCCGCCCGCCATTCATCTGGAAGTAGGTCTGGACCGCACCACCACGGTGCGCGCCTCGGTAAGCGACGTGCAGCGCACGCTGATCATCTCCGTCATCCTCGTTACTCTGGTAGTGTTCGTTTTCCTGCGCGAAGTTCGCGCCACCCTGATTCCGAGCGTGGCCGTACCGCTGGCGATTGTGGGAACGTTCGGAATCATGTACCTGTTCGGCTATTCGCTGAACAACCTGTCGCTGATGGCGCTCACGATCTCCACCGGTTTCGTGGTGGACGATGCCATTGTGGTGCTGGAAAACGTGATGCGCCACGTCGAGGGCGGCATGAAGCCCTACGCGGCGGCGCTGCTGGGGGCCCGCGAAATCGGTTTCACGGTTGTCTCCATGAGCACGTCGCTGATCGCGGTGTTCATCCCCATCCTGCTGATGGCCGGACTGGTGGGCCGGCTGTTCCGCGAATTCGCCGTGACCCTGAGCGCGGCGATCGCGGTCTCGCTGGTGGTATCGCTGACGACCACGCCCATGTTGTGCGCGCGCTTTCTCAAGGCGCACGATCCCGGCAGCCACGGCACTTTGTACAGGATGAGCGAGCGCGGTTTCTACTGGCTGAACCGCGGCTACAGGCTTTCGCTTGGCTGGGTGCTGCGCCATCGCCGCCTGGTGCTGGCGATTACTATCCTCATGGTCGTGCTGAATGTTTTCCTGTACATCATCGTGCCCAAGGGCTTTTTCCCGCAGCAGGATACCGGGCGGCTGGCGGGTATGGTGATGGGCGACCAGGATGTGTCGTTTCTCGCCATGAGGGCCAAGACGGATGAGCTTATTCATATCGTGATGAAGGATCCGGGAGTGCAGAACGTGCTGGCATTTGTGGGCGGCCACGGCGCGCAGAACCAGGGACGCGTCTTCGTGGTGCTGAAGCCGCTGCAGGAACGCAAGGTCAGCGCCGACCAGGTGATTGCCCGCCTGCGTCCCAAGCTCTCGCATATTCCCGGCGCGACCCTCTATCTGCAGTCGGTGCAGGACCTGCAGATCGGCGGGCGCATGGCGAACGCGCAGTATCAGTACACGCTCTCAGGCGAGAACCTGGACGAGCTTTACGAATGGGCGCCGAAGTTGCTGGCCCAGCTGCGGAAGATCCCGCAACTCAAGGACGTGAACAGCGATCAGCAGATCAGCGGTCTGGAGGCGAACGTGGTCATCGATCGCGACACCGCGGCGCGGCTGGGCATTACACCGCAGCAGATCGATGCCGTGCTCTACGACGCCTTCGGACAGGAGATGATCTCGACCATCTACCAGACGCTGAACCAGTATCACGTGGTGATGGAGGTTGACCCGAAATATCAGCTCACGCCGGATGCGCTGAAGAGCGTATACGTGATCACCGGCTCGGGAGCGCAGGTGCCGCTCTCCTCGTTTGCCCACTTTGCGCCGGGGAACACCGCGCTGTCGGTCAATCACCAGGGCCAGTTCCCGGCAGTGACCATCTCGTTCAACCTTGCGCCGGGAGGCGACCTGGGGACGGCAACCCGCGCCATCAGCAATGCCGAGCTGCAGATGCGCATGCCGGCCACCATCCACGGCAGCTTCCAGGGAACGGCGGCGGCCTTCCAGGACTCGCTGAGGTCCGAGCCGATCCTGATCCTGGCCGCGCTGGTGGCCGTCTACATCGTACTGGGCATGCTCTACGAGAGCTACATCCACCCCATCACGATTCTCTCCACGCTGCCGTCGGCGGGAGTGGGCGCGATCCTGGCGCTGATTCTGTTCAAGAAAGACCTGGATGTGATCGGGCTGATCGGCATCATCCTGCTGATTGGCATCGTGAAGAAAAATGCCATCATGATGATCGACTTCGCGGTGGAGGTGGAACGTACCGGCAAGACGGCGGACGAGTCCATCTATGAGGCGGCG
>DATJAI010000079.1:0-20036 GCA_035516415.1 Binatia bacterium
GTCCGTATTAAGCAGCGTGTTGTCGGCCTCAGACGCAGGTTTCGAAGTCGATTCTGTTTTCGGATGCGCGGCCTCTTCGTCCTTCACCAGCGGCTCGCGCAACTCATCGAGGTACTCCAGCGCGGCCTTGCGCCCGCTGCGGCTTTCCACCGAAACCGCCTGCAGAAAACGTTGCAGGCCTTCCTGTATCCAGGCGCGCGCGGGATGAAAGCGGGCCTCGACCTGCGCCGGCAACAGCAGCAGCTGTAACGTGCTCACCGGCGCCTGGCGCAGTGGCGTGAACAGCATGCCTCCGCTCTCGTAAGGCGCTGCTTTGGGTTCGGTCAGCTCCACCACGCGCGCGGCCTGACGGGGCTCGCCCAGCCAGTCGTGCAGCAGCGGATCGTTGGTCTTCGCTGCCAGCGCATAATCGCGCGCCACGGACGTGTGCTCGGCAGTGTGCAGGAACGTGACCGTCGGGCGGGAAAGCTCCACGTAGTTGGCGATGGCGAACGCGGGAACCGTCTCGCCCAGTCCGTCCATCGTCAAAGTGTTGCTGAACTCCTTCAGCTTGCCGCCGCTTTCGGGGTCGCTGATTTCCCCGGCCTCGCCACAGCTGGGCACAACACCGTTCATCGCGATACAGAGCGTTTCGGCGCTTCCGCCCGATACCGTGATTCGGGCAGCGAATTCGCTGCGCGCGTGGCGGCGCTTCCATGCGGCGATGGCGTCAAACACGGCGTTGCCGTCGCTCATGCTCACCGCGTCAATGGCCACCGGATACCACACCACGTACCCAAGCCCGCGCACCGCCGTGAAAGCGTCGCTGATCTCGTCCCAGTCGCTCCGCAGCGCCACGTCCGCGGGCATTCCCATGCGGGTCAGGCGCGTGGCATCGGCAGTGATCGTTCCTCCGTACTGCACATCGAGCGTCACGCTGCCGCGCGGAGGCACCGGCTTCGGCAGGGTCACGATAGCCTCCGACAAGCTGCCCGTGTGATCGATGTCCGAGGTGTAGTTGTCGCCCAGCCACTGCAGCGGCTGCTGGTCCAGCGTGATGCTGTTCCACGAGAGCGACGACGACACCTGCAGCGCAGCGTTGTTTTGTGCCTTGTCCGAATCGTTGCGCAGCGTCAGCTTGCCCGTCACCGCCATCACATGCGACGGGCGGTCGATCTGCACCTCAAGTTGATAGCGGGTCACGGTGAAGGCTTCGCGATCGAGCGCGGCCGTAGGTAGTGTTGCTCCCAGCCAAAGCAGCAACAGCCGTAAGAAATACCTCTGCAGGCGATGTTTCCTCCGGGCTGCCACGATTATCGGCGCCGGAACCAGAACAGATGGATAAGAATGTCCCAATATCCTCACGGGCGTTTCGTCTTCTCAGCCTTCTGCCCGCCGCGCCGTTGCCGTGCAACCTCGTACATTACCACCGCGCCGGCGACAGAAACATTCAGCGACGGCACGTGACCCAGCATGGGAATGGAAACCAGAAAATCGCAGCGCCTGCGGACCAGGTCGTGGAGTCCCTTTCCTTCGGCGCCAAGCACGACCGCGCAGTGCATTTTGTAATCAACCTCGTCGTAGCTCTGCCTGGCCCGCTCGTCCAGTCCCACCGTCCAAACATTCCGCTCTTTCAGTTCGTCCAGCGTGCGGGAGATGTTCGTGACCCGTGCAATCGGCAGGTGCTCGGAGGCGCCGGCCGAAGCTTTCACCGCCGTGCCGGTCAGGCCTGCTGCCCGCCGCTCGGGGATGATGACTCCATCGGCGCCGGCTCCCTCGGCGCTGCGGATCAGGGCTCCCAGATTGTGCGGATCTTCCACGCCATCGAGCACCAGCAGAAAGCTGTAATTACCGCGTCGCTGTTCCAGCAGAGTATCCACATCCGCAAACTGCTTGCCGCTGGTGACCGCGATCACGCCCTGATGGGTATTCGTGTTGGCCGCGCGGTCCAGTTGCTCCCGCGGCAGGAAGCGCACCTGCACTCCGCTGGCCCGGCAGTCGTCGATGAGCCGCTGCATCCGATGATCATGCCGCTCGCGCGCGATGCCCACATACTCGAAGCTGCGCGCGCCCGACTTTAGCGCCTCGCTGACCGCATGAATACCGTAGATCACCACCATTTCGCGATTAGTGTACGACAGGGCGGCCGCCAGCCATCATTCACTCGAAGCGATCTCATAAATCGGTTTTGAAAGGCCACGGCTTCAGCCGTGCCGCAAAAGGCACTAAACCCGGGGCTTCAGCCCCTGAGGTATCCCGGCTTACCATTTATGAGATGAGCTCTCATTCATTTGCCATCGTGCGCGACAGCGACGCGGCTTTGTGATGAAGGGCTGAAACCTTCCCGCCGTCTGTTGGTTCCGGTGCTCCATCCCGGTATAGTTATAGTTTGAGGAACTCCGGATTGAGGAGAGTGGATGGCGCTATCGGCGGTCATAGTGGACGACGAGCAGCTTGCCCGTGACGAGCTGGCCTACCTGCTGCGCGACCTCGACGTCGACATCGTCGCGCAGGGCAAGAACGGCGTCGAGGCAGTGAATCTGGTAAAGGAGTTTTCGCCCGATCTCGTCTTTCTCGACGTGCAGATGCCCGGCCTGGACGGCTTCGGCGTCATCAAGAAGCTGCTGGACCGCAAGGTGCCGCTGCCGCAGATTGTCTTCGCTACCGCATACGACCAATATGCGGTGAGGGCGTTCGAGGTAAACGCCGTCGATTACCTGCTCAAACCCTTCGACCGCAAGCGCGTATCGCGCGCGGTGGAGAAGGTCCGCAGCAAACTGGAGAGCGCCGGCTCGCCCGGCGACCAGATCGGCACCATCGTGAAGCTGCTGGAGCAGCAGCAGCGGCCTCCGGCGGCCAAGGTGCTGCTCAAGTCCACCGGCCGGCTGTTCCTCGTGGACCAGAAAGATATCTGCTATGCCTCCATACAGGATGGCATTATCACCGTCGTGGCCACCGCCATGGAGGGACAGTCCAACTGCCGCACCCTGGAAGAACTGCTCGACTCGCTCGACCCCAACATGTTCTGGCGCGCCCACCGCTCCTATCTGGTCAACATCAACCGTATCAAGGAAGTCGTGCCCTGGTTCAAGAGCTCCTACCAGATCCGCATGGAAGACCGCAAGCAGACGGAAATCCCCGTCAGCCGCGCGCAGACGAAGAGGCTGAGGGAATTGTTTGGGCTGTAGAAGCAGTTGGCGCCTGGCAGTCGGCAACCAGCATTCCGCGCTCAGTTAATCGCCCTTCCTGCCCGCGTGCATCCGGCTCACCGTTTTGATCACCAGGCCGCGCGGCGATACCCGCAGCATCTCCATTACCATCCGGTTTCGCCATCCCGGAATCACCAGCCGCTTCCCGCGCTTCATGCCTTCATAGCCCACCCGCGCCACTTCGCGCACGTCCACCAGCAGCGGACTGTTCAGCAGGGGCGTCTCGCCGGTGTGCGCGCGCTTCTGGAAGTTGGTTTTCACCGGCCCCGGACACAGGCAGGTCACCGTCGCTCCGCTCCCGCTCAGCTCCTCCGCCAGCGCCTCGGTAAAGTGCAGCACGTATGCCTTGCTGGCGTAATACACCGCCATGAATGGTCCCGGCTGGAACGCCGCCGTGCTGGCAACATTCAGCACTCTGCCCTCGCGCGCGCGAATCTGGGGCAGAAAGAGCTTGGTCAGGTGGGTCAGCGCGGTAATGTTCACCTGGATCATCTCGGCTTCGTTGTTCCAGTCCGTTTTCAGGAATGGTCCGCTGCCGCCGAAGCCCGCATTGTTCACCAGCACATCGAGCACCACGCCGGTCTCCTGCAGCTCCTGATAGAGCTCCGCCGGCGAGGCCGGGTGGGCCAGGTCCTTCGGCGAAATCCGCACCTCTACGCTATAGCGCGACTGCAGTTCGTCGCCCAGCTCGCGCAGAGCGCCACGGTTGCGGGCCACCAGCACCAGCCGGTAACCGTCATTGGCAAACAGATGCGCCAGCTCCAGCCCGATGCCGCTGGAAGCGCCGGTGATTAATGCCGTCCTGGCTGCAAAAAAGGGATTGCTTGCACTCACGATTCTGTTATAGCGGATTTCCCCGCATCGCAGCAGTGCCTGGGAAATTTCCGCCCGCGGCAACGGGAGATTATTTCGCTGCCGCTTTTTCGCCGTTCGATTGCAGAAAACTGACGATCTGCCAGCGCTGCTGTTTGGTCAGGTTTACCCAGGACGGCATTCCCGAGCTCGGCTTGCCGTTGGTGATGAACCAGAACAGTTCGCCGGGTTTTGCTTTTCGGACCGAAGGCGTATCCAGCGCCGGCGCCGGTCCCATTCCCTGCAGGTTCTTGCCATGACACTGGGCGCAATTTTTCGCATACACCGTCCTGCCCGCCGCCGCTGCCCCGGCGCTGCGCGAATAGGGATTCTTCATCTCCGCCTCCGACGGGGGAGCGTTGTGAAATGTCGGCTGCTGCGCCGCGGCGGTAATCTTCAGCAGGCTGGTTGCAGCCGTCAGCAGGGCAATGCAGCAAAGGAAACCATGAGTCCTGATTCGCAATTTTGTTCTCCGGAGTCAATCATTGTACGGTACGGGGTACTGCAGATGAGAATGCCACAGTCAGGAGGATGGGTCGGCTGCCCGCGGCGGATGGAGGATGCCGCCGCCCTTCAGTACTGGCGCGAATCTTCCGTCCACTGACAGACCGCGTCGCGCTGCTGCGGGGTCGGACGGGCGCTGCGGTGCAACAGCAGGTATTTGGGATCCGGCATGTCGCCGTTCGTCACCTGCTCGCACAATTCCTCCAGCTTCTCTTCCCGCCTGTTCGCCGGGTAAGTGCCCCATTCGGAAAAATTCATTTTCCGGCGCGCTTCGTGGACATCGTGCGCGATGACCCACGACACCGGAGCGATGTAGCTGTACCAGGGCCAGGAGGTTTCGTTGGAGTGGCAGTTCTGGCACGACCGGCGGAAAACCTCCCGCACCGGCGCCGGCACCTTCTCCGCGGCATAGATTGCCTTCGAAGGATCTGCCGTCGGGTTGCTCCGGTCCACGGGAATCAGCTGGCTGGCCAGCAGCAGACCGGCCAGGGCCAGAGCAATCCTGCGCAGCCACAGGCGAATGGAAGATCTCGCTGCCCCCATAGGCTAATGCGCTACCTCCAGATGCAGCGACTTCACATAGGTCACCACCTGCCAGATCTGCGGATCGCCCAGCTTCGACCAGGTCGGCATTCCGTAACCCATGCTGCCGTTCTTCAGCAGCCAGTGCAGGTCGCCTTCGCTGGCCTCCTGCTGCACGCGCGGCGACCGGAGGGAGGGGCGCTTCTTCGTGCCTTCGGCGTCTTCACCGTGGCAGTGAGCACAGTGCTCGTGAAAGACGCGCTGTCCGGCGGCGATGGCGTCCTGCTGTTCGTGGTAGGGATTGACCTTCTCATGCTCGGTGGCCGGGACTTTGGCCAGCCAGGCGCCATTGGATGTGGCGGACAGAGCCAGCGCCAGAGCCAGAATCACACCCACAATAAGAGAGCAGAGCCTTCGTGTGCGAATCATCACAACTACCTGTGAAATCGGCTGAACACCTGTTCGATTTCGTACGCGACGGAGAAGCGGAACAGGAATGGAATACTGTAGCTGTTGAGTCCGAACTGCGGCGAGATGCCGATGGTGAGGCCGTTAGGCGCGGTCCAGTTCAGGGTCGGTCCCAGGTAATGCGAAGTCAGACTCGTGCCAAAGCCGTCGGTGGTGCCCAGCCCGCCGTACATTTCAGCGCCGGCCTGAAACTTCTCGCGGCAAAAAACGCACTCGTGCGCGCTGGCAGCAAGCTGCAGAGGCCGGCTGACGCCCAGGGCGTATCCGAACTCCCAGGGACCATCCTCCAGGTTCTTTTCGGTGATGAAGTTTTCGCTGATGTTCCAGCCGCGAACATTGCTGCCCAGAATCAACTTCAGTTCCAGCTCGCGCTCGTGGTCCATGCGCGCCAGCCAGTTCGGCTCCAGCATGTCATCGTTGCCGTCGTGCCCCACGACTTCGCGCAGCGTCTTGTCCGCGCTGGTGTCCTCGAATTCCGCGTACAGCACGGGATTGATCCGGTGATCGCCCAACCAGGGACGAAAGCGGTTCTCCCAGCGAAAGCCGGTAAAGATGGTGCTCTGGTTCGCCGTCGCCTGCCCGTCGAGATAAAACTCCGTTGTCCACCAGGTCTTCAGTCCGTATTCGAGCTCCACGTCTGAGCCGAGGAAACCATCGCCCCCTTTGGGATTGCCGGCCGCGTTGAAGGTCTCGATCTCAAGGTTACCCGGCTCTTCCATCTCCTGCGAATAGAGTACGAAGTAGGGTCTTTCCTGGGCGTGTGCCTGGCTGGGACAGAACAGTAGTATGAAGAGAACAAGACTTGCCGCCAATCCTGTCAGCGCCGGCAAAACAGGGAATTGCCGCCTCCGCATCGGAACTCCGCGTCCTCCTTCTACTCCGGTTGACCGCACAAGGGACTTGGGCTTATACTTGCAGCGTTCAGGCTAGATGCAACTCAGTTGCATGTATTGCACCTCCATTACAATGCATGGCAAGCTGCATTACAAGCCGTTCGCCAACAATTTGTTGCACTTTAGTTGCAGATAACTGCAACCTGGAGGGAGTCCCTCATGCCATTGCCACAGACTGAAGCTCCGGGGGCGCTGCAAACCGCGCTGTTAAGCCGCGGCATCCGCATGACGCGCCAGCGTCGCATCATTCTCGAAATCATTGAAAACGCCAGCCAGCATCTGGATGCGGCGCAGATTCTCCGCAAGGCCGTGCGCGTGGATCCCACCCTGAACCGTGTCACCGTGTATCGCACGCTGGGAATGCTGAAGCGTCACGGGCTGGTGGACGAACTCGATCTGCTGCACGTCAAGGGAGAAGGCCACTTCTACGAGCGTCGCCCGCAGCGCGACCACATGCACATGACCTGCCTGCGCTGCGGCAAGGTCCAGGAGTTCGAGAGTGACCTGTTCGACCGGGTCAAGGGGCAGGTGGAGCGCGACTGCCGCTTTCACATCCTGGTTGCCCGCTTTGAGATCGGCGGATACTGCTCCGTATGCAGGAAGTGAACGACGGGCGGCGTCAGCCAAACATCGCCCGCCGCACGGTCATCCCGCTGCCTTCTCGCATGCCCTGAGCAGCGCGCTCGCCTTGTTCATGCACTCCTGATACTCCTTCTCGGGATCGGAGTCGGCGACGATGCCCGCTCCCGCCTGCACATAGGCGCGCCCGCCGCGCAGCACCATGGTCCGGATGGCGATGCAGGAATCGAGATTGCCCGCGTGATCCGCATAAAGGACTGACCCGCCATAGACCCCCCGGCGTACCGGTTCCAGCTCTTCGATGATCTCCATGGCCCGCACCTTCGGCGCTCCGCTCAGCGTTCCAGCGGGGAAGCAGGCCGCCAGCGCATCCAGCGCATCCAGTTCACCCCGCAACTGGCCCTCCAGCGCCGACACCAGGTGCATCACGTGCGAGTACTTCTCCACGTACATCAGATCGCGCACCTTCACGCTGCCATATTCGCTGACCCTCCCCAGATCGTTGCGCCCAAGATCGACCAACATGACGTGCTCGGCGCGTTCCTTTTCGTCGTTGCGTAGCTGCTCGATCAGCCGCTCGTCTTCGGCGGCATCTCCGCCGCGCCGGTGCGTGCCCGCGATTGGACGGTACTCCAGCCTGCGTCCCGAGACCCGCACCAGCATCTCCGGCGATGCGCCCAGCACATGCATGTCGTCCAGCTTCAGAAAAAACATGTAGGGCGACGGGTTCACCGTTCGCAGCGCGCGGTAGATCTCGAAAGGCTCGGCGGGTGGTTTGAAGTCCAGCCGCTGCGACAGCACAACCTGAAAGATGTCGCCGGCCGCGATGTACTCCTTCGCCCGTCGCACGCTGCGCACGAAATCGCGGTGCGACGTGCGGCTATGCACCCGGATGGGCTTCCGCTTGCCGTTGCCGCCGTTCAGCCATCGCAGATGCTGCCCTCGAATTCCCTTGGCCAGCTTCCGTTCGATCTGCTCTATGTCGGCCGCCGCGCGCTCGTAAGCCTTCCGTGGCGACTCGGCCCGTGGGTCTGCCGCGGCGATGATATGGAGCTGGTGGCGAAGATGATCGAAGGCCAGCAGCCGGTCGTAAAACGTAAAGATGCAATCGGGAACCCCGACATCGTCTTCGGCGCGCTCGGGCAGGCTCTCGAATTGCCGCACCATGTCGTAGGCGAAGTATCCCACGGCTCCGGAGGTAAACGGCGGAAGGCCGGGAATGTGGGCCGGCCGGTGCTGCCGCAGCTCAGCGCGCAACAGTTCGAGCACGCTGGCGTCGCGTTTTCGGGTAGAGGAAGCTTCACGGACGATGACGTTGCGGCCGCGCGCAGTGATGACCATCCTGGGCTGCGCGCCGACGAACGTGTAGCGCCCGATCTTCTCGCCCCCTTCAACCGATTCCAGCAGAAAGGCATATTTCTGTCCCGCCGACAGGCTCAGAAATGCTCCCACCGGCGTCAGCAGGTCAGCATTGAGAGTCCTTGCCACGGGGATGAGAGTGGCCCTGCGACTGAGCTGGAGAAATGCGCGGTAGTCGGGGGTGAGCATGGGATGATGCGGCAGTATGAGCGCGCTCGACCGTATCGCGCATTATACGGGAGAAGCGCCTGCCCGCTGCTTCACTTGCGCCTCGTCCACAGTGCTGCATATACTTTGAGGGTTTGCCCCAAGGTGGATGCCCGGGCCCCAATTAATTGGGCAAAATAACCATCTTCCGCAATCCTTCGGAGAATTTATGGCCACCGCACACACCATCGAGCAGGAACAGAATCCGTGGGAACAGCAGGCAGCCCGCTTCCGCATCGCCGCCGAGAAGCTGAAGCTCGATGAAGGCCTGTGGCGGGTTCTGCAGCAGCCCAATCGCGAGATCATCGTCCATATTCCGGTGGCCCTGGACAACGGACAGCTGGAGGTATTCACCGGCTATCGGGTGCAGCACTCCATTGCGCGCGGCCCCGCCAAGGGCGGCGTGCGCTATGCCCCCGACGTGACCCTGGACGAGGTACGCGCGCTGGCCAGCTGGATGACCTGGAAGTGCGCGGTGGTCAACATCCCCTTCGGCGGCGCCAAGGGCGGAATCATCTGCGATCCCAAGCAGATGTCGCGCGGCGAACTGGAACGCCTGACCCGCCGCTACACCGCCGAGCTGATTGAGTTCATTGGCCCGGAAAAAGACGTTCCCGCGCCGGACGTCAATACCAACGAGCAGGTGATGGCGTGGATGATGGACACCTACTCCATGCACATGCGCCAGACGGTGACGGCGGTGGTGACGGGCAAGCCGCTGAACATGGGCGGATCGCGCGGACGGCGCGAGGCCACTGGCCGCGGCGTGATGATCATCTGTGACGAGTCAATCCGGAAGAAGAACATGGCGCGCGAGAACACCCGCGTCATCATCCAGGGCTTCGGCAACGTCGGCTCCAACGCCGCGCTGCTGATGCACCAGGCCGGGTACAAAATCGTGGGAATCGGAGAATGGGATGGCGGGCTGTACAACAGCAAAGGAATCGATACTGCTGCATTGTGGGAGCACCGTCAGAAGGAAGGAACTATCCACGGTTTCAGTGGGGCGGAGCGGAGGAAGACGGAGGATCTGCTGGTCACCGACTGCGAGATTCTCATCCCCGCGGCCACGGAGAACGTGATCACCTCGGCCAATGCTGACGACGTGAAGGCGAAAATCCTGGTAGAAGGCGCCAATGGACCGACTACCGCCGCCGCCGACGACATTCTTGCCGACAAGCACGTTTTCGTCATGCCCGACATCCTGGCCAACGCCGGTGGCGTGACCGCTTCCTACTTCGAGTGGGTGCAGGACCGCCAGGGCTACTTCTGGAAGGAGTCGGTGGTCAACGAGCAGCTCGAGCACATCATGGTCTCTTCCTTTGAGGACGTGGTGCGCTACGCCGACACTCACCACGTCAACAACCGTATCGCCGCCTACATGCTGGCCATCGACCGGGTGGCATATACCATCCGGCAACGCGGAATCTACGCCTAGTTACAATGCGGTAAATGTCTGAAGCGCGGCAGCTCCCCAGGCGGGAGCTGCTCCCGCTTTGCGACAAAAAAATTTTGTGCGACAGCGTCGCCGTCACGCCTCCAGTTGAGGCATAATAGCGTCCAACTTTGTAGCCGGTGGGCACGTCTGCTCGGATAAGGTCCTCATGCCGCGCCTGTACTTCTGTCTCCGTCTGATCGCAGTAGCAGTGGCTGTGCCGGCCATCCTTGTCTACATCGCCATGGCCACCGTGGCGCACGCGATCATCAGGACCTCAACTCCGGTTCGGGCTTCCCGCAGCAGCCGCCGCGTTCCACTTCGGATCTGGATGAGCGTACTGGATTGGGCCAAAGGCATTCCGGTGGGATACAGCTACTGGGAGCAGTATGAGGCGCCGATCATGCTCGATGAAATCGCGGTGCACCACGACGACTAGGCCCGCTGGGCTTGTTCTGCAATTGCTTTCGGTTTGATGTGTAGCGCATAATCGCCTTGTCAGAGGCATCGTTGTGCCCTCCGGCCCGCCGTGAATCTCCCGACTTACATCACGCTTACCCGAATCTTCAGCATCCCTGTGCTGATCTGGATCCTCTCCAGCAGCCGGTTCACCTCCAACAATGGCGGGCGGGAGCTGCTGGCTTCCTTCGTTTTCATTGGTGCTTCGCTCACCGACGCCATTGACGGCTATCTGGCCCGCCGCCGCGCCCAGGTCACCACCCTGGGCATGCTGCTCGACCCTGTCGCCGACAAGCTCCTGATCGCCGCCGCCTTCATCAGTCTGGTGCAGTTCAATCCCCGCACCGTGCCCGCATGGATGGCAGTCATTATCATCGGCCGTGAGTTTCTGGTCAGCGGACTGCGCTCCATCGCCGCCTCCGAAGGCTTCACCATCCAGGCCAGCGACTTGGGCAAGCTGAAGATGTTTGTGCAGATATTCTCGGTCGTGGCCGCCATCGTCGATCATCATTGGGCCTATCTGCCGTGGTATTTCCTCAACCTGCCGGTGCACCCCATCGCGCTGGTCTCCATCTGGGTGATGGTCGGGTTGTCGCTCTGGTCCGCCGTTGATTATTTCATCGCCTTCTGGAGGAGGATCGAGCGGACTGCGGAGCGCCGCCGGCGCCGGCGTTCGTTCGTCCTGACCCGCCGCCGGAAGCGCAATGATGTCCCCGCAATCTGAGAACGCCCTTCCCCCCGTGGATCCGCAAACCTGGGAATACTCCCCGCAGGAACGCCAGTTGCTGCTGCGCCTCGCCCACCAATCCATCGAGGCTGCCCTCGAGGAGCGCGAACTCGACCTGGCACCCCCAGGCGAGCATCTGGCTGAAGCCCGCGGAGCCTTTACCACCTTGCATTTGCATCGCAGGTTGCGCGGGTGCATTGGATACGTCTTCCCCACCCAATCGCTTTATCGGACCGTGGCCGAGACCGCCCGGGCCGCGGCCTTCGACGATCCCCGCTTCCAGCCGGTGACCCTGGCCGAGGCCGCTGAGTTAAAGGTAGAGGTCAGCGTCCTGTCGATCCTGCGCCCTATTGTCCCGGAAGAGCTTATTGTCGGCAGGCATGGGCTGGTGGTGATGCAGGGTAGCCGGCGCGGACTCCTGTTGCCGCAGGTTCCCCTGGAGTGGGGCTGGGACCGGGAAGCCTTTCTGGCCCAAACCTGCCTCAAGGCTGGTCTGGCTCCGGATGCCTGGTTGCACGGAGCGGAATTGCAGGCCTTTACCGCCGAGGTATTCGGAGAGGAGTAATCTGCGCTCAGGGCGCTGGGCCTGAGCTGAATTTCATAAGCCATGGTAGGCTTAATCGCTCCACTCACTGCGGTTGTTACTATATCAATCCAGCTTATTCTCCCACTTGTGGCTATTGTGTTGGACTAATTAAAGCTGTTTGTCCCACCCAAGCTGCGATTAGTAGCGTTCCTGATTCGTGCCCTTCCATGCGCTACAATGCACATTTTCCAAAAACGCTGTTGCAACTTTCTTTGTGCATGTTTACCATCGGGCAGCTACATGCGCGAGTTTACAACTACTTACACATCTCGAATCCGTCGTTTCCGGCTACCCAGGCTGTGTGTTGCGGTGGTAGGCGGCGATGCGGCCACGATGACCGAACGGGCCGAGTCGCTGGTGCGTGATAATCCCTTTCTGGAGTTAAGGTTAGACTACCTTTCGCAACCCCTCGCGGCGCTTTCCAAATTCAAGCATCTGCTGGATATTCATCCCGACGCTACTTTTGTCGCTACCTGCCGAAGGGCCGTAAATGGCGGAAAATTCAGGGGTTCTGTCGCCGCTGAACTGGCTGTGCTGCGCCGGGCGGCCGACGTCGGTTTCCCCCTCGTCGATCTGGAGCTGCAAACCGCCGACGCGCTGAAAGCCAATGACTTACGCGATTTGTATGACCGCGTCGGCCTGGTCATCTCCCACCACAATTTTCGTTCCACCAGGAACCTGGATGACCAGTTCGCCGCAATGAGCAGGTACCCGGCCGATTTCTACAAGCTAGTCTCGACGGCCACCAGCCTGCACGATAACGTCCTGATGATGAAGTTTCTGGAAGCGCACTCCGGCAGCCATGAGATCATCGGACTCTGCATGGGTGAGCAGGGTATTATCAGCCGGGTTTTGGGCGTGCGGGCGGGCAGCGTTTTTACCTTCGGTGCGGCCAGCCGCGGCGAGGAAACCGCCCCTGGCCAGGTGCTGGCCAGCGAACTGCGCGACGTTTACCGCATTGACATGGTCGACCAGGCCACCCAGGTCTACGGGGTAGCGGGCGATCCCATCTCGCATTCCCTCTCTCCGGTGATGATGAACGCCGCCTTCCGCCGGGAAACCGTGAATGCCGTTTTTCTGGCACTGCACGCCAAAAGCCTGAAAGACCTCCTCGCCTGCGTGCAGGACATTCCCATACGCGGGCTAAGCGTGACCATGCCCTATAAGCAGGAGATGGTGGAGGCGCTGGAGAACTCCGATGCGCTTACCCGCCAGATTGGCGCCTGCAACACCGTGGTGCGCGGTACTGATGGCAAACTGTACGGCTTCAATACCGACGTCGCCGGGGTTGTGGTTCCGCTGGAGCAGCGGATGCGTCTGGCCGGCGTCCGTATTCTGATCGTCGGGGCCGGCGGAGTGGCCCGGGCGGCCGCCTTCGGCCTGAAAGCCAGGGGTGCCGACATCTTCATCATGAACCGCACGCCCGCCAACGGCCAGGCGCTGGCGCGTCAGGCGAAGGTGAAGTACATCAAACGCGCCGACGTGGCCAAACAGGAGTTTGAGGTCATCATCAATGCAACCCCCGTGGGCATGGGCACCGGCAAGCAGTCGCCGCTGGAAGAGAAGGAACTGAACGCGAAATACGTCTTCGACCTGGTC
The DNA here is from genome assembly GCA_035516415.1 of Binatia bacterium. Taxonomy (GTDB): domain Bacteria; phylum Acidobacteriota; class Terriglobia; order Terriglobales; family Acidobacteriaceae; genus Bog-257. Next base: position 13,379 of record DATJAI010000079.1, read on the forward strand.
TACAACCCTGCGGAGACGCAATTGCTCCGCATGGCCCGCGCGAAGAACCTGCAGGTTATTCCCGGGCTGGAGATGTTTGTGCAGCAGGGGGCCCGCCAGTTTGAGATCTGGACCGGCAAGCCCGCCCCTATCGCCGAGATGTCGTACGTGGTGACCAAAGCTCTGGAACGCCGTGCTGAGCAGGAGTTGCTGGCTCAACCGCGGCCTCCCGCAAGAAAGGCCGCCAGAAAATCCATCAGAAAGACCGTATCCCTATCCCGCAGTAAAGCCGCAAAGTCAGCCGGCAGGAAATAATCATCCGACATACATATTGCAGCGCCACCGGCGAGCTCCGCTGGCGGCGCGGGAATTCGTGTCGTTCTGCTTTGACTTCATTTTCCCGGTGCAAGCGTCTCCAGAAAGTGCTGGTCGATCATGTGGAACAGATGCGTACGCGCCGCCTTGCCGGCGATGCCGTGCGTCTTGCCCGGATACAACATCAACTGGAACTGCTTGCCCGCATTGATCAGGTTGTTCACGATCTGAATGGTGTTCTGCATGTGAACGTTGTCGTCGCTGGTGCCGTGCACCTCCAGCAGGCTGCCCTTGAGATCGGCGGCGAAATTGGCGGGCGAGCTGTCGTGATAGCCCTTTTCATTGTCTTTCGGCAATCCCATGTAGCGCTCGGTGTAGATGGAGTCGTAGTTGTGCCAGTCGGTCACGGGCGCTACCGAAACCCCGGACTTGAACATGTCGCTGTGCTCCATGGCATAGAGCGTGAAATATCCGCCGTAGCTCCAACCCCAGAAGCCGATGCGGCTTGCATCGAGCTGCGGGAACTTCTCCAGCGCCTGTTTGATGGCGGCAATCTGGTCGCTCAACTCCACCGGCCCGAGGTGATGTTTGATGGGTAGGGCGAAGGCCTTGCCCCGATTGGCCATACCGCGGTTGTCCACATGCAGCACGGCGAATCCCTGCTGGGCGAGGATCTGGTCAAACAGCTCGCTCCCCAGCCAGGCGTTACGTATGGTCTGCACTCCAGGGCCGCCGTAGGGGTTCACGATCAGCGGCGCCTTGCCACCGGCGATCATGGGCCCATTCGCGGCCGGAAGCAGGATGAGACCCTGCAAAGTCGTCGTGCCGTCGGCGGCCTTGAAGTCCACGAACTGCGGCGTGAGCAGGTGATATTTTTCCACGCTGCGCGCCTGCCAGAACGGCGTGCAGCTGCCCCCGACGGCGCACACCGAGGCTGTCGGCGGTGTGGTCAGCGCGGTGTAGTCGTCCACGTAATATTTCGCGTTCTTCGGATCGAAGTCGGCCAGGTGCGATCCATCCTGCTTCGAAATGCGACGGAGGTTCTGAGCATCGAGGCCAACAGCGTATTCATTGCGCTGCCGCCAATCGCCCTCGTTGGCGGAGAAGTACACGATCCCGCGCTGCTCGTCGACTCCGTCGAGGCTCTCGACCTCCCAGTCGCCGTGCGTAAGTTGTGCCTCCATTTTCGCCGGCCCGCCCAGCGGGTTCTGTTTGTCGAAGCGGTAGAGATAAAGGTGATTGTGGCCGTCGCGCCAGCTCGTCCAGAGATAGCCATCGCCGGAATCCAGCAGCTTGAAATCCACTTCCGGATGCATGTCGATCCAGGCATCCGTCGTCTCCGTCATCGCCAGCTGCGACTTGCCGCTGTTCACATCCAGGAAGTACAGATCCAGCCTGTCCTGTACGCGATTCAGCGCCATCACCCACAGCAGCCCGTCGCGCACCCATCCGAAGCGCGGAATCAGCACATTGGGATCGTCGCCCAGGGGAAGAGCGCCGTTGCTGCCGCCCGCCCTGATCCAGCGGACCTTGCCCCCGCCACTGCTCACCACCCCCAGGCGCACGCCGGGATTAGGGTCGCCCGGCTGGGGAAATTTCTCCTCATCCACCCTCGGGTGCACCGGCATCCAGTCCGTAATGGGATAGGTCGGCACATCCTTCTCGTTCATCTGCAGGAAGACGATCTGCTTCCCATCCGGCGACCAGAAATAGTTGCTGCGTGAGTACAGCTCCTCTTCATAAACCCAGTCCACTTCGCCGTTCAGCAGGTTTTCGCTGCCATCTTTGGTGAGCTGGCGCTCGCTGCCGCCTCGCACGGGACGCACGTACAGGTTGTGCCCGCGAAGGTAAGAAATCCGGTCGCCGCCGGGAGAAAACTTGGGATCGGAGCTCTCATCCGGGCTGGAGGTGAGTTGCACTGCGGTGCCGCTGTCAAGGCTGTAGAGCCAGAGCTGACCCATGGAATCGAAGAGCAGATGTTTCGAGTCAGGCGACCAGTGATAGGCGGCGATGGAGTAGCGCTGCTTCGCCTCTTTCTTGCGTTCGTCCTTGATGGAGCTGGCGGGGGGAGCCAGGGCGGCGAGTTTGCCGCTCGCCACCAGCACCGCCGACTTTCCCGTAGCGACGTCGACGTAATACAGCTCGCCATGCTCACCGGTATCGTCGCGCTGTACGAACGAGACCTTCGTTCCGTCGGGGCTCCACTTCACATTCTCCGGCCCGCGTCCGAGGATGCCGCCCGGCTTGAACATTTCTTCGATCGTCAGCCGCTCCTGGCCCTGGGGCGCGGGAGCTGAGGCTGAACTGGTTTGCGCGATGACGGAAAACGAAGAAAAGACGAGCGCGACGACTGCGGCGAAGTGTGCTTTCACGTCAACTCCCGAGAGGAAATTTACCGGGGAGAAGTTTATATCAGGAAGCCGCAACGGGGTGACGACGCGGCCATGGCGGATCCGCAGCCAGGATGTCCGGGATTCTGCATGTGGAGAGACCCGGCCGTGGCTAATGCGCCATCTGGTAAATGCGCAGCAGTTCGACCAGCACGATGAAGATGCCGATTCCGAAATAGAGATTGCGCGCGGTTTCCGTGCCGAGGGCCGGCGGCAGGGGAACTCCACGCTGGCGGAACGTCACCACCAGCGAGCGCTCGCGCTCCATAATAAAATCGGCGATCTGCCGATGCAGGGCTGCAATGATCAGCCCGAGAAGAAGTCGCGCAATTTCGAGTGGCATGCTGCAATCGTAAGACCGTGCTCAGAAACCGCTCAATAGGCCGAAAACCTTAACCGTGACGTGCCCAACGTGGGATGGAGGGCTTCGGCTGCGCCGTGGGTGCGGCGAATGGTGCTAGAATCCAGGCAGTCCCCGATGAACCCCGATCTGCAAAAACTCATCGATCTGCAGCAGATCGATTCGCGTATCGCCGCCCTGCGGGCGGAGATCGCGGCCCTGCCCCGCGAAGTGGCGCAGATCGAGGCGAAACTGGCTGGCTCCAAATCCAGAGTGGAAGCGGCCCAGACGGTTATAAAGGCGGACGAGAACGCGCGCCGCAAGCACGAATCCGACATCAGGGACCAGCAGGAAAAGATCAGCAGGTATCGCGACCAGTCGCTCAAGGTGAAGACCAACCAGGAATACAAAGCGCTGCTGAGCGAGATCGGGCAGGCTGAGGCCGAGATCGCGAAACTGGAAGACAGGGTGCTGGAGATCATGGTCGCCGCCGATACCCGCAAGGAAACTCTTAAGCAGGCGGACGCGACCCTCAGGGCCGATACGGCCGAGAACGACAGGGAGAAAGAGCACGCTCGCCAGCAGACCGCTGAAGACGAGAAGGAGCTTGCGGAACTGACCGCCCAGCGCAAGGCGTTGCGCACCGGCATCGGCGACGACGCGCTGCGGCACTACGATCGCGTGCTGAAACTGCGCGGCTCGGCAATCGCCGCCGTCCACGACAACCAGATGTGTTCGGTGTGCCGCGTCATCCTCCGCCCCCAGGTCTACCAGGACGTAATCAAGGGCGAGGAGGTCGTCACCTGCGACTCCTGTCACCGCATCCTCTACTTCGTTCCCCCTCCGCCCGGCGAAAAAGAAGCCACCGACGGCAACGCACCCGCTTCCGTTGCTTCCCCGGACGAAGAGCAGGTTCCAGGCGAAGCGGCGACGCAGTAGGAGTCTTCCCTGCCTGGTGAATGCATCCGGCTGATATCCTCGGCATCACCCACACATTTTGGCCAGCAAGAAAAAGGCGCGAGGCAGCGCAGTGAAAACTGTCGGTAATATGGCGGCAAAGGCTGCAAAGGAAGCCGGGGGCAGAGGCCGGGCAGGGCAATCCCACTCCCTGGCCAAGAACGGTCTGCCCCCGCGCCGCGGTAGCGGCGTTTTCAACGCATTGCTTCAGCGGCCTCTCGCTCTCGGCCTCATCCTGGTCGCCGTTACCGTCGCGCTTTATCTCCCGGTGCACAATCACCCATTCGTAAACTACGACGACGACGTTTACGTTACCGTGAACAGGCATGTGAAGTCGGGGCTGAGCTGGGCGACAGCCGCCTGGGCGTTGACCACATTCGATGCCGCCAACTGGCATCCGCTGACCTGGCTCTCGCATGCTCTCGACTGCCAGCTGTTCGGCCTGGAACCGGCCGGACACCACGACATCAATCTCCTGCTGCATGCCATCAACGTGGCGCTGCTGTTCTGGGTGCTGCTGCGGGCCACGGGGTGCGCCGGGCGCAGCTTCATGGTGGCGGCGCTGTTCGCCCTGCATCCCATCAACGTTGAATCGGTGGTCTGGATTGCCGAGCGCAAGAACCTGCTCAGCATGCTGTTTTTCCTGCTGACACTGGGCGCCTGGACCTGGTACGCGCGCCGGCCCGGCTTGGGCCGCTACCTCGTTGAGGCAGGGCTGTTTGCTCTGGGGCTGATGGCAAAGCCGCAGGTGGTGACGCTGCCATTCGTATTGCTGCTTTGGGATTATTGGCCCTTGCGCAGGATGTTTCCTTCGCCCGGCGCAGACGGGATGTTTCCGGCGAGGAGTTTTCCTTCGCTGGTCAAAGAGAAGCTGCCGCTGCTGTGGCTGAGCGCGGTCAGCGCCTGGCTCACGGTGAAGGCGCAACGGGCCGGCGGCGGCTTCAATCCCGATTACGGTCTCCTGCTGCGAATCGCCAACGCGCTCATCTGTTACATCCGCTACATCGCCAGGGCGCTGTGGCCGGTGGACCTTGCGCCTATGTATCCCCATCCCGGGGCAGCGCTGAGGTCCTGGCAGGCATTTGCCGCGCTGGCGGTTCTGGCGATAATTTCCGCGCTCGTCATAAGGGCCCGGCAGCGCCGTTATCTGGTCGTAGGCTGGTTGTGGTTCCTGGGGACGCTGGTACCGATGATCGGACTGCTGCAGGTGGGCCGCCAGGCGATGGCCGACCGCTACGCCTATCTGCCGTTCGTCGGATTGTTCATCATGGCCTGCTGGGGCCTGGGCGATGTGGCCCAGAGGCGGAAGCTCTCTCTGGCATGGCTGGCGACAGCGGCCGGCGGCGCGCTGCTTGCGCTGGGAGCGCTCACGTATCGCCAGATCGGCTATTGGCGCGACAACGTGACGCTCTGGGCGCACACCGCCCAGGTCACCAGCGCAAATTACGAGGCGGAAGACAACTGGGGCGAAGCACTGGAAAAAGCGGGACGGGCCGACGAGGCCGTGCCGCATTTCCGCCGGGCGGCGCAGATCAGTCCCTCTTACCCTCCGGCCATCATGTTCCTGGCGGTTCAAAATCAGCGGGAAGGCAAGCTTCAGGAGGCGATCCAGCAATACAGGCAGGTCATCCGCGGGACACAGTGGGCCATCTACCAGAATGCCGCCATACGGGCCGTTGCCCTCGCCAACATGGGTCATGCATACCGGGAACTTGGGAATCTTCCCGAGGCGCAAGCCAGTCTGCGCTCCTCAGTGGAGCTGAATGCCGGCAACTTTGCGGCATGGATGGACCTGGGGCTGGTTTCGCAGAAACTGGGCGACGCTTACCAGGCGGCGGATGCGTACTCCCAGGCCATGAAACTCCAGCCCTCGGATGTAGGCTATGTGCTGCTCGCCCGCGCCCTACAGCAGAGCGGGCGGAACGAGGAAGCCGAAACGGCGCTGCGCCACGCGAAACTCCTGAGCAACAACTATGAGCGCGCTCAGGCGATGGCGGCGCAGTTGCTGGCGCATTGAGTTCCAGAGGACGCCGGTTCTGCCCTCCTAATGAATGCCAACCGTGTATCGCGGCGAGGCAATGCCGTTCACCACGACTTCCAGATAAGTCTGGCCAGTCTCCATGTTCGCGGGGATATCCACATGGGTGTACGCCGGCCCCTGGTATCCGACTGCCATGGTGCTGTGATCGTGAGTGCGGCAGTAGAAAACATGCCCGGTGCTCACGTTGGTAAGGCGCACCAGCGGATAGCTGGTGGCCGCCTGCGCATCGTCGCCATAGGCATTGGCCTGCGAGGCGCCGTTGAACTTGAAACCCGACAGCACAATGGAGCTGCCGCGGGTGAGCACCGCCGAGGTCAGCAGGATGGAGGATGCCAGGCCGGGATACGGGCTTCCCGCGGGCGTGTAGATCTCCACATCGGAGCTGCCGTCGGTGTATACCACCTGTCCCGTGGGCAACACCAGCATGCGTCCGTACCACGACGAGTTGTTGGGCGAGTTCGGCGTGCGCGGAACCGGGATCAGGCTGCTGCCATCCCACTCGAAGAAGAAGGTGTTGTTCTCGAAGATGCCGGGACTGGCGCTCACCAGCACGTTGCCATCGGGCAGCAGGGCGGCAGGGCCGTCGGCAATGTCGAGATTGTTGGGGAAATCAGGACCGGGGGTCCAGCTCTGCGC